>CALLPP010000219.1 GCA_938015655.1 uncultured Algisphaera sp. | reverse complement strand
TGCCATTCATTATGGCCAAATCGCCCCAAGGCGCGATCTTGATGTGATTATGATTGCCCCCAAAGCCCCCGGCTCGTAGGCGGGGTCGCATTGCAAGGCGTCAAGCGCGAGCGCGCTGTCTTTGCCACCGGACCAGCACATGACCAGGGGGGTGGGGGCGGGCACGGGTTAGTTCAGGTCGTAGCGGGTGTTGTCGGGGTCGAACCAGCCGAGTTGGCGGGTGGCGAATGCGCCGCCGCCCAGTTGGTCGATGGTCTGTCGGCTCACGTGACCGTCGGCCCAGGCCGTGTTGGCGGTGGCGTCGTGGCGGAACTGGGTCGAGGGAGAGGAGCGCGACGTGGACGGGGCTCCGGGAGCAAGCTGAAAAAAAGGGGGCTCGGCGAACGAGTATTCGATCGTGGCGCTGCCGGCTCCGATGAAGGCGGTGTCGGTGAATAAAAGCGTTTCCACGGGCGTAGCGATCTGGTCGGTGCGGGCGGTGGTGGCCGCCGCCTGCGGGCCGATGCCGAAGAGGTCGTTGCGCCCCCCGACGTAGACGTGGTTGTAGCCGTAGCCGCCGTTGCCGGATTCGAAGGCCCCGACGCTGCCGTCGGTGTCGGCGGTCAGAAAGGAAGGGCAAACCTTGACCCGCCCGGTGATCCCCAGATAGTCGCGCAGCGGACCCAGGGCCGGATCGAAGGTGTTGAGGGCCGGGTCGGGATTGATGCCGGCACTCTGCCGGACCCCGTGCCAGCGGTTGCGGCCGCCAAAGCCCACGAAGATATCCACGGCGGCGGGCACATGGTGTTCGCGGTGGTCCGTGGCGTAGGTGGTGGTGGCGAGCACCAGTTGGCGCAGGTTCGATCCGCACACCGCGGCGCGGGAGGCCTCGCGGGCGCGGCCCAGCGCGGGCAGCAGCAGCCCGATGAGCAGGGCGATGATGGAAATCACCACCAGCAGCTCGATGAGCGTGAAGGCGGTGGGCCTGCGGATGAAGGGGAGGCTTGGCATGGTGAAAGACCCGCCGCGGGCGGTGGCCCGATGCGGGGGGGGTGCCTTTTGATCAAGCGCGTCGGCGACGGGCGATGGCCAGGGCTCCCAGTGCGAGGAGTGCTGCGGTGGTGGGCTCGGGCACCTGGTTGATCACGCCGATGGCGTCGAGTTCAAACCCGCCCCCGAGGGACCCGGGGGACAAGGCGTCGAAAATTGGGTTGCCGAAGCTATCGAACGCTCTGCCGTCACCGGGGATGTCGACCAGACGCACGAACTGGACGTTGTTGAGATCAACGGCACCGCTGAGCACCAGGGCGTGGGTGGCGATGGTGGCCAGGTCAAAGGTGTTGCCCACCGTGTTTGTGTCGCCAAAGTTGATGGCGGCGGTCCCGGCGATTCCCGATACGTTGTCGGGGTTCAAGGTGGCGAAAGACCGGCCGAAACTCTCCGAATCGATGTCGGTGGGCTCCAGGGGCGTGCTGGGATCGCCGTCGGGCAGCGTGTTGGTGGAGGTGTTGGTGAGGCGAGCGAACGTGTTTCCGTCCGTTGATACTTCGACAAAAGCCAAGTCGGCCGAGACAAAGCCAGGCAGGTTGAAGGCGGTAAAGCTGTTGGAGAAAACGGCGAAGTCTGCGCCGGCCCCGTCGGTGATGCCTTGGTCAAACGACAGGGTGATCGATCCGGGGGCCGTTCCGGACGGGGCGTCGCCAAGCGAAACGATGCCGGCTTGGAATGGAGCGCCCGGGATGGTTGAAAAATCGGGCGCGCCGGTGGCAGCCGACTCGTCTTGGAACGTCAGTGGGGTGGGGGTGCCGTCGCTGCTGAATGCGGGCGCGGGAAGGTAGGCCACGACACCGGTGGCGAACCCAACGAGAGAGGGGTCGTCGCCGTCGATGATTTGGGCGGCCGCGGGGAGGGCGGCGGTGGCCGCCAGCGCGTACAGAAACGGGGTGGTCGAGGACTTCATGGGGTTTCTCCTTTCCCCGGTGTAGGTGCTTGCCGGTCCGCGGGCAGCACAAATCCGACGCCTCAACGGGAGGCGGCGGTCGGTCCTCGCGGTGCGTGCAGACACACGGCCGGGCGCCGGGGGAAAGGCGGCGTGGTCGTTGGATCTGCCCGTATGTCCTAAACCGCGAGGACACAAAAACGACGCATGAGCGCCGGGGCGGCTTTCAGGCAGGTCTTCCGGCTTCGGGTTTGGCTCGGCCTCCGCCTTCCCGCTTCAGCCCGTTGCGGGCTTGGCAGTGGCGTGATGGAGGCGAGCGCTGGCCCGTTACGGCGGCGCGTCCGCGGGAGAATCTGGCCGGACCGATCCGGCCATCACTCCGCTTCCCTTTTCACCCGTCCGCGGTATGCGGGCGGGCACCTGAAAGCGTGAACCGTGATCCACGCGCTGCGTGTCACCCGGCTCGGCCGATAACGTAGCCACCACGGCACGATGTGGCAAGCCCCGGAGACGCCGCTTTTCCCGAGGCCAGTTTGTGACGATTGGGAAGGGTGGTGGGGGCCGCCGATGGACCCGCACGCCCGCTTGGCGCGTGAACGGGTCGCCCCGGAGCGTCCGGGACGGCATGCTGTGGCCCCACTTGTTTCGCAACCGCGCTGCGGCGCTCAGACTGAGACTCCCCCCATGAAGGGCATCATCCTCGCCGGTGGCCACGGCACGCGCCTGTACCCGCTCACGCAGGCCATCAGCAAGCAGCTGCTGCCGGTCTACAACAAGCCGATGATCTACTACCCGCTGAGCACGCTGATGCTGGCGGGGATCACCGAAGTGCTGATCATCAGCACCCCGCACGACATTCCGCACTTCAAGCACCTGCTTAAGAACGGCTCGCAGTTCGGTATGAAGTTCAGTTATGTCGAGCAGCCCTCGCCCGCGGGTCTGGCGCAGGCCTTCTTGCTGGACAAGGGCTTCACGAAGAACCAGCCGTGCTGCCTGTGCCTGGGCGACAATATTTTCTATGGCGCTGGCCTCCGCAAGACCCTGCAGGCGGCGGCGCAGTTGACCACCGGGGCCACGGTGTTCGGCTACCCGGTGAAGGACCCCGAGCGCTACGGCGTGGTGGAGTTTGACCAGGACAACAAGGCGGTTTCGCTGGAAGAAAAGCCCGATCAACCCAAGAGCCACTTCGCGGTGCCGGGGCTGTATTTCTACGACGAGCAGGTCACCGAGATGGCCGAGAACCTCAAGCCCTCGCCGCGCGGCGAGCTGGAAATCACCGACCTCAACCGCATCTACATGGAGCGCGGCGAGCTGAACGTGCAGCTGTGGAGCCGCGGCATGGCCTGGCTGGACGCGGGCACCCACGAGAGCCTGCTGCAGGCCGGCACCTTCGTCGAGGCCATCGAAGAGCGTCAGGGCATGATGATCGGCTGTCCCGAAGAGATTGCCTGGAAGATGGGCTTTATCGACGCGGCGAAGCTGGAAGAGCACGCCGACCGCATGAAGAGCAACGGTTACGGGCAGTACCTCAAGCAGCTACTGGAAGACAAGCACGTTGAGCCGTGGATGTGAGGCCGCCGCAGAGCGGCGGCAGTGGCCGAGTGGTCAAGTGACCAAGTGGCCAAGTGATTCGCCGGCCGTGTGAACTCCGACGCAACGAATGCTGCTCACTTACGTCCCGAAGGACTACCGCAACCCATCACTCGATCACTTCCCCCATGAAGATCACCCCCACCGACATCCCCGCCGTGTTGCTCATCGAGCCCAAGCGGTTCGGCGACCACCGCGGCTACTTTGCCGAGACCTTTAAGGCTTCGGCGTTGAAGGGCGCGGGCGTCGATCTGGACTGGGTGCAGGACAACGAGTCGCTGTCGGCGGCCGCGGGCACCGTGCGGGGGCTCCACTTCCAAACCCCGCCGTCGGCCCAAGACAAGCTTGTACGCTGCGTGCAGGGGGCGCTGCTCGATGTCGCGGTGGATATCCGTGTGGGCTCGCCGACCTACGGCCGGCACGTCGCCTTCGAGCTGTCGGCAGAAAACGGCCATCAGCTGCTGGTGCCCGCGGGCTTTGCCCACGGTTTCGCCACGCTGCGACCCGACACGCTGGTGCAGTACAAAGTCACCAACCCCTACGCGCCCGACTGCGACGCGGGCATCGCCTGGGACGACCCCGCGCTGGGCATCGACTGGCGTGTGGCCAACGGCGAGGCCGTGCTCAGTGAGAAGGACACGAAACACCCCGCCCTGGCCGATTACGCCAGCCCCTTTACGTACGAAGCCTGAGATGTCTGATACCCCTGCTTATCTTCTGGTGGGTTCCAACGGGATGCTCGCCCGCGCGTGGAAAGAACGCCTGGACGCCGACGGCGTCGCGTGGGCCGGCCTGGACCGGCCGGACATCGACATCACCTCGCAGGCGTCGCTGGCCGCGGCCGTGCCCGCGGGCACGAAGGTGGTGGTGAACTGCGCCGCGTTTACCGACGTGGACGGCTGCGAAGAACACGAGGACGCGGCCCTGGCGGTAAACGGGTTTGGCGTCGGCAAGCTGGCGGAGCGCTGCGCGGCGGTCGGCGCCACGCTGGTCCACTATTCGACCGACTACGTCTTCTCGGGCGACGCCAGCACGCCTTACCCGGTGGACGCCGAGAAGGGGCCGCAGAGCGCCTACGGCCGCACCAAGCTGGTGGGCGAAGAGCTGCTGGCCAAGAGCGGCTGCGACTACCGGCTGATCCGCACCAGCTGGCTGTACGCTCCGTGGGCCAACAACTTTGTGCGCACGATGGTGCGGCTGACCGGCAAGCTCGACGCGATGAAGGTCGTCGACGACCAGCGTGGCCGGCCGACGAGCGCCGAGCACCTGGCGGCGTGCAGCAAGGTGATCGTGGAGCGGGGCGAGCGCGGCGCTTACCACGTGACCGATGGCGGCGAGTGCACCTGGCACGGCTTCGCGGTGGAGATCGCTCGGTTGGCGGGGCATACCTGTTCGATCGCTCCCTGCACCACCGACGAGTTTCCCCGCCCGGCCCAGCGCCCGGCCTACAGCGTGCTGGGGCTGGAAAAAACCGAGGCCCTCGCCGGGCCGATGCCGCATTGGAAAGACAATCTGGCCGATGTGATGGGGAGGCTGGAACCGGAGGCGGGATGAGAGTGGTCGGTGCGGATTTGACGCCAAGACGCCAAGACGCCAAGACGCCAAGACGCCAAGATGAAACAATGGTGAGGCTTAGCCTTGAATAAGAGTGTTGTTTGTTTAACAACATGCCAGCACGTCGGTCCCGGACTGTGGGGCGGCAGACAAAAACCCAGTCACTGATTTCTTGGCGTCTTGGCGTCTTGGCGTCATGGCGTAGAACGGGCTGGAGCCCACTCAGAGCACTATGAAGATTCTTCTCACCGGCGGCAGCGGATTTATTGGCTCGAACTTCGTGCGCTACGTGCTGCGCGACCACCCGCAGCACCAGATCGTGAACTTGGACGCGCTGACTTACTCGGGCAACCCCGAGAACCTGCGTGATGTCGAGGATCATCCCAACTACGAGTTTGTCCACGGCAATATTTTGGATCTGGAGCTGGTCAGCGAGCTGTGCGAACGCACCGACGCGGTGGTGCACATGGCCGCCGAGAGCCACGTGGACCGGTCGATCATTGACGCGCGTCCGTTCGTGGAAAGCAACGTGCTGGGCACGCAGACGATGCTCGACGCCTTCCGCCGCAGCGACCCGGACAACGAGAAGGTCTTCGTCCACGTGAGCACCGACGAGGTGTTCGGCGACCTGCCACTGGACCAGCCGGAGCTGAAGTTTCACGAAGAAACACCGTTTGCCCCCAGCAGCCCCTACAGCAGCAGCAAGGCCGGCAGCGACCTGATCGCGCTGGCCTACCACCACACCTTCGGCACCGACGTGCGGGTGACCAACTGCAGCAACAACTTCGGGGCTTACCAGTTTCCCGAGAAAGTCATCCCGCTGTTCGTGACCAATCTGATCCAAGACATCGCGGTTCCGCTGTACGGCGACGGCAAGAACGTGCGCGACTGGTTGCACGTGGAAGACCACAACGAGGCGGTGCTGACGGTGTTGGAGAAGGGGGTTGCGGGCGAGCGCTACTGCATCGGCGGCAACAACGAGCGGTCCAACTTGGAGCTGACCCACAGCATTCTGGAGGTGATGGGCAAGGGCAAGGACATGATCAAGCCGGTTGAAGACCGGCTGGGGCACGACCGCCGCTACGCGATCGACGCCACCAAGCTCAAGACCCAACTGGGCTGGGAGCCGACCCGTAGCGCGTGGCCGCAGGCGCTCGAAGCCACAGTGAAGTGGTATGTGGACAACCGACCGTGGTGGGAACGTGTTCTGAGTGGAGACTACCGGTCGGCGTCGCAGGGCTGATGCACGCAATATCATGTTGCGTGTGGGCGTGTGCTATCGCCGGCGGCGAGTCAGGGTGGCGAGGCCCGAAACCAAGAGCCATGCGGTGGCCGGCTCGGGAATGGCCGCTTGGATGACGGCGAGGTCGTCGGGTAGGAAGGTTGTGCTGGCGGTGCCGCTGCCGAAACCGATTTGGGCGCCCGCAAGCACGAAGCTGTGTAGCCCCGCGAGTTCGTAACGCCCGCTGGTGGCATTGAAAACAAAGAGTCCGCCCCCCGAGTCGCCCACGGCGGCTTGGGTTTCGAGGGCGGTGGCCGCGGCGTCGCCTAGGAAGTTGGGGGTGGATCCGCTGGGATCGTCAAAGTCGGCGAAGACGATCGAGTCGGCGAAGACCGTTTCGACGCCGCTGGCATCGGTGACGGTCAGCCCCGCCGCGTCGATGATGTTGGTTCCTGCGAGCACCACTCCGTCTAGCCCGCTAGGCCCGGTGGCGCCCGTGCCCTGGAAGCCGGCGCCGGTGTACACCGCTTCGCGGCCGACCAGGCTTTCGGACGTTCCGTTGTACAGCGAGGCGGGCGTGATCCCGGCCACCGATTCGGTCAGGGTGTAGAGGGCTACGTCGCGCCCGTCGGTCGCGTCCAGGGGGCCGGTGGGGTCTAAACGGGTCACCGCGGCGATCTCGTAAGCCACACCACCAATCACGAACGTGCGCCCGGCGGCCGAAGCTGCGGCCGCGGCGTGCGACGCGCCCAGGACCACGTTGGGCGCAATCAGGACGCCAGACGATTCAAAGTCGTCGTTGATGTGGAGCCCGCCGGTGGCATTGAAGGGGCTCAAGGCGGCCTGGTCGGTGTAGTCGCTCAGGCTGAGGTCGTCGCGGATTAGCAGGGCGTGAGCGGGCTGCGTCGCGGCCAGAAAAAGACACGAGGCGAAAAGACTAAAAGCGGTTTTTGGTGGGGTGTGGTGGGGCACGGGGCTTTCCTTAATGACAAGACCGGGGCGTAATTCCTTAACTTTACTGAAGCGACGGGGTTGAGCCAATATAACTTTGATGGCTCTGATTCAGGTCCCGGCTGGTTGGCGCGCAGGACGATGATTTGACGGTAAAGTCGGAGGGGTAAACCTTCCAATATCACTTAACTATGCTGTGGTCGATTGAGTAATGGTGTGGCAACAGCCGTGGACATAATTGCTTATGGGTGAGGGGGCGTGTGGTTTTATCTGCCGTTGTGAACCGGCGGTGGAAAGGTATCCTCGGTACGAGGGGATCTGATCTAAGATGTTTTGCATCGCCAGCTAATGCGGACGATGGTTGCCACGGGACCACGTTTACTTTACCCATCGGGCGCTGGATTACCGTTGTGGCTGTACCGCAGTGTTCGTCCGGCGGCTGAGTCTGGCCTGTCTGGGAGCGGGTTTGGCGTTGGGGGTGACGAACTGGTGCGTCAGAACGGAGGCCAGTCGGTCGATTACCTCAGACTGATCGTATAGGCCCAGGTTGATATTCGACCGGATGCGTGCCAGCCGCGGGGGGAGTGTGTGTCCGGGGCGTTGCGCCGGGGATTTAGTCGCAATGGTGAAGACGGGCGAGTGGCTCATGGGCGGATCCTTCCGAACGAGCAGGAGCGAAATGAATGTCGCGTCGTGCGACTCGGTCCTAATTCTAGCCCGCGGGGCAGGGCTTTTATTCGGGCTTTTAATAAAGACGGTGGTGTGGCGGCGGGGAATATCTGTTTTGCGAGGCGGGCTATGCTGGCGGCTGACTGCGCTCGCCACCTTTGGCGGGCGATGACATCCTTTGATTTTCTGGAGACCTTGGATATGGCCAGTGACACTGTTTTGGAACTGACGGACGGAAATTTTGATACCGAGGTTGTGAACGGCGATGTGCCGGTGCTCGTTGATTTTTGGGCCGAATGGTGCATGCCCTGTCGTATGCTGGCGCCGGTGATCGACGAGTTGGCCGCCGAATACGAGGGCAAGGTCAAGGTCGGTAAGGTGGATACCGATGCCAATAAAGACGTGTCGATGAAGTTCGGGATCAGCGCGATTCCGACCATCATCCTCTTTAATAAGGGTGAGGTGGTGAAGAAGTTCGTAGGCATGACCAGCAAAGACGACTTTAAGGCCGAGTTGGACAAGCTTGCGGGCTGACTGAGGCCCGTCGGGCGGGGAAGCCCGGTGGTTTTGGCCTCTGGGGGCTCTGCCTCATAACAGAGGCCAAAGCCACGGCGGTTGTCCGCCGTGGCTTTTTATTGTCTGGGTCGCGGGCGCCCGGGTGGGGCGGGGGTCGTAAACTGTTGTGCCGTGCTTGGTCCGGGCCTCGGGGTTCAGTGTTCTGTTGCTCGGGTCGGCTTGTTGAGCCCGGTGTTCCGGTGCTTTGGGATCTTATGGCGATTTCTTTTAAACACGCACAGCTGACCAACGGATTGACCGTGGTGGCGGAAACCGACTCGGAGGCCCACACCGCCGCGGTGGGTTTTTTTGTGAAAACGGGCGCCCGGGACGAAACGACGGAACTGATGGGGGTGTCGCATTTTCTTGAGCACATGATGTTCAAGGGCACGGCGCGGCGCACGGCGGACGATGTGAACCGCGAGTTTGATGAACTGGGGGCGGATTACAATGCTTTCACCAGCCACGAGCAGACGGTGTACTACGCACACGTGCTGCCCGAGTTTTTGTCTCGGGCCACGGACCTGCTGGGCGACATGCTGCGCCCTTCCCTGCGGAGGAAAGACTTTGACATGGAAAAAAAAGTCATCCTGGAAGAGATCGGGATGTATGACGACCGGCCCGAATGGCGGCTGCAGGACGCGCTGCTGGAGGACTTCTTTGGCGCCCACCCGTTGGGGCACCGGGTGCTGGGCACCACCCAGACGGTGGGTGCCCTGACCGCTGGGCAGATGCGGGAGTACTTTGAAGCTCGTTACAGCCCGGACAACATCGTGGTGGCCGCGGCGGGACGGCTTGACTTTGTCGCTCTGAGGGATCAGATCGAGCAGTTGTGTGGGGGGTGGTCGGCCACGGACGCGGCGCGGGACACCTCGGTGGTTGCCTGTGGCGCGGGGGGGCGCACGGTGGTGGATGCGAAGCAGAGCCGTCACTACGTGGGATTGTTGTGCCCAGGGCCCAGTGCCCAAGATCCACGGCGTTATGCGGCACGGGTGCTGGCCGACGTGCTGGGCGACCACGAGGGTTCGCGGCTTTATTGGGAGCTGGTCGATCCGGGGCTGGCGGAAGAGGCTGACTTTAGTTTTATGCCGCAAGACGGCTGCGGGGCGTTTATGGGCTATGCCAGCTGTGATCCCGCGCGGGCCACGGTGGTTGAGGACGCATTGGTTGGGGTGCTGGACGGCGTGGCGGCCCGGCGTGACCTACGGCTTGATGAGTTGGAGCGGGCGGTCAACAAGCTGGCGACCAGCGCGACCTTGCAGGGTGAACGCCCGGCGGGTCGCATGCATGGTTTGGGAACCCAGTGGACCTACCAAGGGGCGTATACCCCGCTGGACGAGGAGTTAGAGCGGTTGCGGGCGGTGACGGTGGACGACGTTGCGTCGTTGCTGCGGGATTTCCCACTGTCGCCACGCAGGGTGCTGCGCATGGGGCCAGATTTAGCGGCTGGCCGCTAGCCGCTAGCCGCTAGCTGTTAGGCGTTAGCAAGAAGATGTAGGGTTTAGGCGCAGTGTTTTGCGATGGAGAGTTAGAAAACGCTGAACCGCCGCTTGCGTCTTGCTAGCGGCTAGGCTCTAGCGGCTAGCGGCTTCACCCGACCCACCTCACGACGCGACATGAACGACAGCATCCCCGACATCCTCGATGACTTGCGTGCGGGCAAAATGATCGTCTTGACCGACGATGAAGACCGCGAAAATGAAGGGGACTTGGTTTGCGCGGCCGAGTACTGCACCGCGGACACGGTGAACTTCATGCTGCGTGAGGGGCGGGGCATGCTATTTGTTGCGCTAGACGGGCAGTCCTGTGACCGCTTGGACCTGCCGCCCCAGGCGGCGGTGAATACGACCCAAAACGGGACCGCATACACCGTCACGGTGGACGCGGCGGGGGGGTTTGGACTGACCACCGGTGTGAGTGCCGCGGACCGGGCGTTGACGATTCGGATGTTGGCTGATCCGAAAACCGGTCCGGGAGACTTGGATCGTCCCGGGCATATTCAGCCGCTCCGGGCTCGGGAAGGCGGGGTGCTGGTGCGCACCGGGCACACGGAGGGCATGGTGGACCTTTGCCGTCTCGCGGGACTAGAAACCGTGGCGGTGGGCATCGAGGTGATGAATCCCGACGGCACCATGGCCCGCCGTGATCAGTTGGAGGCATTGTGTCGACGTCACGGTCTGAAGGCTTGTAGCGTGGCGGATCTGGTGGAGCACCGTATGCAGCGTGACTTGCTGGTTCAGCGGGTGAAGCAGTCGCCGCTGTCCAACGCCTTTGGTGATTGGACGTTGACCGCTTACCGCTCACGGGTGGACCCGATGCCTCACGTCGCGCTGACTTGCGGGGCGGTGGGGCAAACAGACCAGGCCGGGCGGGTGATTCAGACCGATGCCCCGGTGCTGGTGCGGATGCACCGGCAAAACCTCTTAGGCGACGTGTTTGGGGACACGGACCAGGACAGCCGCCGGACGCTGGACGTGGCGATGCAAATGATTCAGGCCCAGGGGCACGGCGCGGTGGTTTATTTACGCCACGAGGGGGTGGGACGGGGGCTGGTTAGTTGGTTGCAAACTTCAACGGTTCCTGTGGCCCCGGGCACCGGGGGGGTGCGTCTGGGCGGCGCGGGGGGGGGGCAGGTTGGGGAACGGGCCACCCTGGACTATGGGATTGGGTCGCAGATTTTGCGTGATCTCGGCCTGTGTCGGCTGCGGCTGATTACCGATCATCCGGTGGTGCCCCAGGCACTTTCGGGATTCGGGCTGGAGATCGAAGAGCACGTGCCGACTCGGTGACCGCCCCAGGTGCCATGTGTACCGGGCGTGATCAGCGATGCAGGTGATTGGTGTAGCCGCCGCTGCGGCGCAGGGGCTCTTCGGGCAGTTT
>CALLPP010000218.1 GCA_938015655.1 uncultured Algisphaera sp. | reverse complement strand
GGGGCCCAGGTCGTAGGGGAAGCGCACCACCGGGTGGTCGTCGCCGTAAAGCGCCGTGGCGCGGGCAAAGCCGGTGTCGGTCATCGCGGCGATCACGACCTGCAAGGTTGGATCGGTGGCCAGGGTTTGCACCAGCCCGCGCAGCGCGTTGACTTCGCCCACGCTCACGCCGTAGAGCAGCAGGGTACGCACGCCCGGCCCGGCCGGGGGCAGGACGGGCGTACGTCCTAGCCGGGCGGGCCAGTCGGTCTTCCACTTGCCGGTGCGCAGCATGGCCAGGCCCCACAGGGGGCTGGTGACCGCGGCGCCGGCGGTGTAGAGGAGGTCGCGACCGATTCCCATGGGGATGAGTTTAGAGCGCCGCATCAAATGGTTTAACCGCCTTGCCTTGCGGGCCGCGGCCCCCGCGGTGTCGGTTTGCATCGGCGACCCCACGTGGCTACCTGCGTCAACCTCCTTGCGGGAACCACGCCCCGCGGGCAGCAGCTGGTCAGATCATTTGATGCGGTGTCCGAAGTTGGGCAGGACCGTGGCCGATGGCGGGCAGATGGCGGGCGGCGGGCGGGAGAGTCTCTAGAATCCCCGCATGCCTGAGACTTTCTACGTCACCACGCCGATCTACTACGTGAACGACAAGCCCCACCTGGGGCACGTCTACACCACGATGGTGGCCGACGTGGTGGCCCGGCACCACCGGCTGCGCGGCGACGACACGTTCTTTCTCACCGGGGTGGACGAACACTCGGCCAAAGTAGTGGACAAGGCCGCGGAGATGGGGCTGAGCACCGAGGCCTGGGCCGAGCAGAACGCGGGAGCGTTCAAGGCGACTTTTGAAAAGCTGGAGATGACCCACGACGACTTCGTGCGGACCAGCAGCGCCCACCACAAGGCGAAGGTGACCGAGTACGTGGCGGCGCTCTTAAAAAGCGGCGACGTGTACGAGGGCGAGTACGAGGGCTGGTACGACGCGGGGCAAGAGGAGTACGTGCCGGAGAACAAAGCCAAAGACCAGGACTACAAAAGCGAGGTCAACGGTAAGCCGCTGGTGAAGAAGACCGAGAAGAACTACTTCTTCCGGCTGAGCAACTACGTGCCGGCACTGCTGGAGCATTTTGAGACCAACCCCGGTTTTGTGCAGCCCGACGCGCGCCGCAACGAGATCGTCAATCGCATCAAAGAAGCCCAGGACGTGCCGATCAGCCGCACCGGCACCGGGGGCTGGGGCATCCCCGTGCCCGGCGATGAAGAGCAGAGCATTTATGTGTGGATCGATGCGCTGTTCAACTACCTGACCTACGTGGACACGCCCGACCGGCGGCACTACTGGCAAAGTGGCGCGGTGCACTTCATCGCCAAAGACATCTTGTGGTTCCACGCCAGCGTGTGGCCGGCGATGCTGATGGCGCTGAGCAAGATCGACGGATACGGCTGGGTGAACCTGCCGAAGATGGTCTACAGCCACAGCTACTGGATCAGCGACAGCGGCGAGAAGATGAGCAAGTCGCTGGGCAATTTTCTGGACCCCGAGGCGATCGACCGCTGCGTGGGAACGTTCGGGCTCGATGCGCTGCGCTACTTCTTGGCGACGCGCGGCCCGCTGGGCACGACCGACTCGGCCTTCTCGGCCGAGCTGTTTGCCGAGACGTATAACGCCGACCTGGCGAACACGTTTGGCAACTCGGCCAGCCGGGTGACGAACATGATCGGGAAGTATTTCGATGGGGTGCTGCCCGGGCCGCACGCGGCGCAGCAGCGCGCGGTGGACGTGGGCGGGTCCGATGCGGTGGAGCGGCTGCACCTGGAAGCCGCGGGGCAACGCGGCCTGAAGGTCGTGCGTGAAGAGGTGGACAGCTACATCGAGCAGACCCGCCCGTTCACCATGGCCAAAGAGCCGGAGAAGATGCCTGAGGTTGGGGGCGTGCTTTACAACTGCACCGAAGCGCTACGCATTGCGAGCGTGCTGCTGTGGCCGTTCATCCCCGACGCGTGCGAGGCGTTCTGGCAGCGCATCGGCTGCGACTACGCGGCGCAGATGAAGGCCAACGGCGGCAAGGGCAGGCTGGACGAATGGGTGGCCTGGGGCCGGCTGAAACCCGGCTCGGCGATCGAGAAGGGCGACGCGCTGTTCCCGCGGTACGTGGCCCCGAAGGCGTGAAACGTAGGGCAGGGCTTGCCCTGCTACCGCGCGGCTTGAGCCAAGTCGTCGAGCGAGGCGAAGCGGGGCGTCTGCTTGGGGTCGTGATCCGGTTCCAGGGCCAGGCCGTGTTCGAGGACGTAGACCTGCAGGGGGGCGGGGTCGTGGGTGTCGATGAAGAACAGGTCGCCCCAGGTGTTGTCCGCGACGGCCCACCAGGAGGGCTGCCAGCACCGGTCGAGGGCGGGGGTGTTGCGCACCAAGCGGTTGTCGTCGATGAGTTCGCCCAGCGTGAGGAGCCGGAGGGGCGTTTCGGTGGCGTGGGGCGGCGCTGGCGTGTGGCCCGGCGCGCGGTCCAGGTGTTCCAGATAGGCCGAGGGAAGTTCGAGGTCGAAAGCGGTTTTGGCTTGGTGGGACAGCTCGGCGGGGGTGGCGGGCCCGACGGTTTGGGGCGCTTCGTCTGGCGGCCACGGGGCGCCCCAGTAGCAGGCGAAGCGGTAGTCCGCGGCCAGGTTGCCGACTTGTCGAATGAGCCGGTCCAGGTCGCGGGCCAGCGGTTTGGCGGCGGGTTCCTGCAGCAGCAGCTCGTGGGACAGTTCGCCGGGTTGAAACGACGCGGGGAGGTCGGCGGGGTTGAGCGGGACGGCGGTGTCATGGAGGATGAGCCGGCGCGGGCCGATGCTCAGGTGAACCCGGATCGCGGCGCGGCGGGGTTGGGCAGGCCGGGCGCGGATCATGCCTTGGCGGGGCGAGGCCTGGAGGATGGGCAGCAGCGTGGTCAGGGCCCGCGGGGCGGTCTCGCCCGGGGGGTTGGGGTGGGTGTGAAACGGGCGCTGGCCCCGGCTGATCTGATCGAGTCGGCGTGCCCGGCGCGGAGACCGGAGCGCCAGACGTTCGAAAAGACGTATCCACATGGGGGGGACCGGTGGGGGAGATGAAAGAGGCGTCAGGCGGCGGCCCGCGTGTAGAGCTTGGTGAGGTAGGCCCGGGTGGGTTTGCGCGGATCGACCACGAGGGTGACCGCGTCGCCGGTGCGGAGCCGCCTGGTGCCGCGGGTTTTCATGACCGCGTTCCACGAACGGTACGACACGTCTTGGTGGCGGTAGAAGTATTCGATCCGTCCGCGGTCGCGGCTGAACCACACGCGGGTGATTTTGCCCGGTACGGCGTCGCCGCGGCCCACCACGCGGTAGAAGGTGGCGATCCGCCGGGCCATGAGCCCGCCGCAGCCCAGGGTGATGGCGGCGTTAAGTGCCATCACCCACGCGCGTTTGCCCGGGCCCAAGACCACGGGGCCCCCGCTGCGGCTGGGCAGGTTGCCCCAAAACGCAGCCGCGCCCAGGCCCCAGAGCATGAGGGTGAACAGCAGCAAGAGCAGGGTGGCGTAGTCGTTCCAGACCACCTTGGTCAGTGATACGGGGCGGGGTGGGTCAGAGGGTGACTGAGGCATGGCGGGGCGCGGGTTGGAAGGCGCGGGGGCGATTCAATATCGGCCGCCGCGGACTGGCGGATCACCCGCGGGCCCCGGAGCCGGGCGTGACGGCGGCTCGGCGGCCGCGGGGGGCTTCTATTCAATCGGCACCACGCCGCTGCCGACGCCTTGGGCGGTGAAGACGCCGGTGGCCAGGTCCCAAACCAAGCGGCGGGCGGTGGTGGCGGAGGTGGGCTGGTCGGCCTGACGCAGCTCGCACAGCTTGCCGGGCTCGGCGGTGAGGATGACGTTGCCGCGGGCGGCGGTGTAGTCCAGGTGGTCGGCCAGCACGCGGGCCTGGTCGCGGCTGATGCGGACGGCGCCGATGGCCACCACGCGCTGCAGTTGCACGTCCGGGGCGGGGCCGCCGGCCAGGGCGCCCAGCCCGCCGGTTTCGGTCAGGTCCGCGGTGAGTACCTGAGTTTCGAGTTTGACCGGCGGGTCGGGCTCCGCGTCGCCGGCGGCCAGCGGTTCGTGGGCCATGAGCACCTGGCCCTCCATCCGCAGGTCGTTTTGCAAGGCGTCGAGGGTCAGCCGTCCTTCCCAGGCGAAGGCAGTGAGGCCGGCGCCCGCGAAGTCGACGGCGCGTCCGTCGTCCCGGGCGGGGGTGCGGTAGTCGCTGATGAGCATGCGGCCGCGGCCGGGCACTTCGACGGTTTGCAGCGTGAGTTGATCGTCTACCGCGGTGTCGTTGTCCAGGTCGGGCACGACGTTGATGAAGTTCAGTTCGCGGCTGATGAGGGTAAAGGCGGTAAGGGGCGGGGCGGGATCCGCGCCGTCGCCCGGCGGGCCTTCAAGGGTTTGGGTGGTGAAGTTCACCAGGCTGTCGCTGTCCAGCGGGTCGGCGGAGGCGTGGAGGCGGTGGATGTCCAGGGCGTTGCGGTCCGGGCCGGCGACGGGTGTGTTCGAGGCTTTGACGTCGTCTTGGTCCTGGTTGGCCGCGTCGAGATTCTGGGGTACGAAGTCGATTTCCAGTTCGTGGGTGGTCAGCCGTGAGCGGCTGCCGTCCGAGTGCGCGTCGGACACCACGTTGCCGGTGAAAAAGGCGTGGCCGGCGCGGTTTTCGAAGGTCATGCCGCCGGTCCAGGCCACGCGGATCTCGCCGCCGGGTTCGTTGGTGTCGGTGGGCGTACTGAAGTGGCCCGGGCCCAGGGCTTCGGCTGCCTGGTCGGCTTCGCGCAGGATCAGGTGCGCGCCTTGGAGCTCGGCTCCACGGCGTTCGAGGCGGGCGGGGGCGTGCGTGTCGCCGAAGAGTTCCAGACGCTTCTGCCGCGGGTCGGCGTCCAGCGCGTGGGCGAGAACCCGCGCGTCACCGGATTCGAGCTGCACCGCCACGTGGCCCCGGGCCCGCAGGCGTGACACGGCCAGGCCGCCGAGGCCGCCGTCCGGTGCGTCGGAGTCTTGGGTATCGACCGAGGTGGTTGTGGGAGGGGGAGACTGCGCGGGCGGCGTGGCGGTGGTGTCGTTGAGCACCAAATCGACGGTTAGTTCGCGGGCGCTGAAGTCCGCGTCGGGCAGGGTGACGGTCACGCGTTGGTCGGGGGCCGAGGGGTCGGCGGTGGCGATCAATGCGGCAGGGCGGGGCGAGGGGGTTATGGAGTCGTGATCGTCAGCGCGCGGACCCGTGAGCGCGGGCGGCGGCGGCGAGGCGTGAGTGAAAGGGACCGTAAGGCGGTGGGTTTGCAAGCGGAGCGAAGTGTCTTGGTCCTGATCCTTGGCGTGCGCCACAACCTCGCCGACGAACGTGGCTTCGCGCAGCCCGACAAACCCAGTGGGGTGCTGCGGGTCGTCGCGGCCGCCGTGGTCGGGAGTGAAGTACAGGTTCAGTTGCCGTGCGAAGGTGATGGCCAGGCGGCCGTCGTCGGTGCTGAGTTGTCCAGGGCCGGTGACGCGGCCTCGGCCTGTGTGGCGGTTAAGTTCGAGCCCGCGTGCAACCAGGCGGCCCACGTCCGGGGCTGCCAGAGCGATGCCGGGTCCGGCGTCGCCGTCGGCGTGGGCCCACACCCGACCCGCGTCCGCGTCGTAGCCCACCCGGTCGGCTTCGAGGGACTGCTGTTCGCCGGTGATCACCCGGGCACGGCTGGTGTCGCCGCCGCGCAGCACCAGGCGGGTGCCGCTGGCTACCACCCCGCCCGCTTCGGCGGCAGGCAGCGGATCGGGGGTAAGTACCAGGCGGCCGTACCAGCGGACCACGGTATCGTCGTCGCGCGGCCGGCGCAGGGCCCTCGGGTCGTCGGCGTCGATGGGGGATTCGGTGACGCCGGAACCGTCTGCCGTGTCGGTCCGCGCGGTGTCCGGATCGCCGGCCACTAGCGAGGCCTGCATGGCCGGGTCTGTGGGAGGGGCCGCGCGGGGCGCGGTGTCGCCGTCTGTGGGGCCGTCCGGGTCGTCGGACTCGGCCCGGGCCACGAAGCTGCCGCGCAGAGAGTCGCCGCGCAGGACCGTGCCGTCGGCGCCGACCGTGACGTCCACTCCGCCCTGGAGGGTGATTAGGTACGCCTGCCCGGGCTCTTCGGGTTCAGAAGCGGCATCCACGCTCTCGGGCTGCGCGTTGGAGGGGTTCTGGGGGGGCGGTACGGGCGACGGCGGGCCTACGGCGGAAGTTTCAGCTTCTGCGTCGGGCGCGGCGCCCGCGGCCAGCCGCAGCTGCTCGCCGTGCTCGATGATCAGTTGCTCGACCCGTTGCTGGCCGGCGTTAAAAGTCAGTGACAGTCCGCGGCCGGCAAAGTCCACGTCGCGGCCCACCAGGCGGACCGGGCCGTCGGTGCGGACCTGGCCCTGCTCGCGGTCGAAGTGGGTGGCCGCGTCGAGGAACAGCCGCATCTGCACGTGCCGGTTGGAGTGCAGGTCGGCGGCCTCGCCGGCGGGCGCTTCGTACAGCGTGACCACCGTGTCGCGGTGGAATTCACCGCGTTGCGGCTCGCGGCCGGGGTAGTAAAATGTGCCGTCGGCCGCGGCGATGGTCAGCACCCGCTCGGGGGCGAAAGTGATCTCGGCCCTGGGGGCCCGAATGTCAGCCACAAAGTCGTCGCGTGGGACTGCTTCGTCCCCGGTCAGGCGGGTAATGGTCTTGCCATCGTCGTTGAAAATTTCGAACTGCTCGACGGATTCCAGGGCCAGCTGCTGACCGCCGGCTTGTAGGTCGTCGGGGTTGACGTTGAGTCCGCTGAGGTCCACCGGCAAGCCCGGGGCCTCGGTGAGGTCTTCGACGGGGTCCGTGGGCGGGGCGGTACCCAGCCAGGCCGCAGCGACCATCACCCCGCCGGCCAGCAGCAACGATCCGACCATAAATAGCACGCGTCCGCTCATTGGATCAGTGTACGGGGCG
>CALLPP010000217.1 GCA_938015655.1 uncultured Algisphaera sp. | reverse complement strand
AAAGCGGGGTCGGGATTCCCCGGGACGTGATCAATCACGTCGGTGTACGGGTGATGGGAGCCGTGGCCGTCGGCAAAAAGCAGGTGCCCACCCTCTTGGTGCCGGGCCGCGAAGCGTTTCCAGTTGGCCTTGCTGCGACTCAGTTCTTCGGACCGAAACGTATTGATCAAAGGCGTGTTCGGAAGCGCGCTGAACTCTCGGGTGGTCGTGCGCATCTCCAACATCGCGACCGTGGCGGAAGCCTGCGGCAGGTTGTCGATACGTACCCGACGGGGGAACGTCCTGTCCCCTGAGTTCAGCGTCCGCACCATGCCCGAGTTGGGCACGTACGAAAACAAAAAGTGAGCCGTGTTGCCTCCCGAGGTGCTCGTGTACGGAGCGCCTCCAGTGGGCAGGGTGGTTCCGGGGTCGGTGATGTCCAGCCCAGGGACCGGCAGGTCGGCAGCCGCGTCGACAAAAACACTTCCGCTGTCCCCGGGCAGCGGCACCTCGTCTCGTATCTGACTGACCTGTCGGTAGCTCTGATAACCCATCAGAGGCGGCACCAGGTGAGCCCAGAACACGTCGGCTTTCAGTTTTCGATCTTTCGTGAATTGAAAACCGGGAGGCCCAAAAGACGCGCCAAACAGGTCCACGGCCACATTGTCTTCGTTCGAATCTCCCACCCAGGGCAGAAAACCGTCGTCCTGATCCGTCGCAATCGTGTTGCCGATCCCCCACTGCCGCAGGTTCGACAGGCTGCCGAGCGCCCGGGCCACCGAGCGGGCCGAGCCCAGCACCGGCAGCAGCAAGCCGATGAGCAGCGCGATGATCGAGATGACCACCAGCAATTCGATCAGGGTGAAGGCACGGAGAAAACGTGTGTTCATTGCTTTTAACTTTGCTATGCAGGAAATCTGACAAACCAATGAGGGGCCGGCTCGGTCAAACCGGCCCCCCGTGTGGATCCTTCTCCTCCCGGGCCTCTCCCCTTTCCTGAAGGCACCGGCTTTAGGCAGATCCACGCTGTGTTTCTCCGGGCCGGCCACCGAAGGCCGCCCGGCGGCGGGCAGCCAGCGTGATGCCGCCCAGGCCCAACAACGCCAAGCTTGTGGGCTCGGGCACCACCACCAAGTCAAAAGAAACCTGACCGCTGCCCAGAGCACCCACGTAGGTCGCGCCGGTCAAGATGTTCTGAAGGTCAGTCTCCGACAAGCCGCTCGCCAGGATCACGCCCAGATCGATCAAACCCAGGCCCGCCGTCAACGGATCACTCGCGGAGATCTCCGCAAGCGTCGCCGTGAAGAACACGCCCAAGAACGGGTTCGTCAGGCCGTCGGTGTTCAAAAACGCACCGTCGCTCGTCAACACAAAGTTCGTGATCACGCCCCCTACGGCCTCGGAGCCGTCCAGCACCACCGAGCCGTCGGTCGGGTCATACAACAGGTCCGCCGCCGGGGGGTTGGCAACGTCAGACGTCAGCGAAGCCACCGCAGAGATCACCGAGCCCGAGGCGTCGAAGCCGAAATTGCCGAACACCGTCCCGATGTCGCCGTTGTCCACGTCTCCGTCGCCGTCGAAGCTGCCGTCGGCCCAGCCTGCGCCCGAAGCGGTGCCGAAACTTCCAAACACCGCGCCGATGTCCGCGTTGCCCACCACGCCGTCCAGGTTCGCGTCGCCGAACCGCGTCCCCAGCAGGTCTTCCACCAGCACCCGCGCGTCTTCGGTGTCCACCGGACCGGCCGCCACACTCAGATCGAAGCCCGCGTTCTCGGCGCTTAGCGCTCCGCGGGCGGCGAAGAGCGCGTCGATGTCCGGCGCGTCCAGCGCCCCGCTCTGGTCGAAGTCGCCCCGCAGGCCCAGCACCACGTCGGTCCGGCCGCCGGGGGTCAGCGGGCTCGATCCGTAGGGCAGAGCGATCGAGACCTCCGGGTCGCCGGTCTGGCTGCCGGCGACGGTGTCCTCCGCCGAGATCACGTACCGGGCGCCGTCGACCGGTACGTCCGGCCCGCCGCGGGCGAGGTTGGGCCCGTCGGTCAGGTTGGCCACGAAAAACGCGTTGCTGTTGGCCTCGCGGGCGAGGTACTCGATTTCGAAGTCGATCTCGGTCACCGTCGACGGATCGACATCGAAGTCCGGCCCCGGGGTGCCCACCACGAAGTTGGTGAAGCCGTAGAGCCCGCCGAAGTTTTGTTCACCCGGCTCGCTGGTGAGGCCCACCGCGTCCAGCACGCTGTAGCCGGCGGGCAGGTCGAGCACGCCGTCGTCGTCGGGGTCGTAATCCTGACCAACCACGGGAGCCGCCCCACCGTTGATGTCCACCAGCAGGTAGGTGCCCCCGGAGTTTTCGGTGCGCACCGGCTGGTTCGCCGGCACGTCGGTGAGCAGGCCCGGCGCACCGAAGTAGCCGAAGAAATCGGTGGTGCCCTGCACCAGCGTGCTCGCCGGGTCGAAGACGTGCGCCGGCCGCCCCGTGTTGGCCACCCCGCCGTTGGCCGAGGCGATCACCAGCCGCCCGTTGCGGCCCAGGCTCTGCGTCGCGAGGTTGAAGCCCAGGTCCACGCGGCCTTGGTTGCCGGTGCCAAAGGCGTTGTTCTCGTTCTCGAGCTGAAGCAGATAGATCCCGTCCAGGTCCTGCCCCGACGCGCCGGAGATTTCCAGGTACTCCTGCAGCCGGTCGCCCGATCCGCTGGGCGGATCGAAGTACAGCTCGCTGATGAAGGGCGTGGCGGCCAGCGCCGGCGGGGGCGCTAACAAAGCGACGGGCAAAACGGCGGCCAACGCGGCGGCCGGGGCGGAAGCGAGGAGCGTTGCAGTGGTGGGACGTCTCATGAGAACCAGGGCCTCGATCGGGAGAAGAAGTGGAGAACAACACCGCGGCCGGCCGGCAAGCCGGCCGCGGTAGCGGCTGGGTTGCGGCAACCGTCAGCGCGTGCGGCGACGACGCAGCACCGCGAGCGCGCCGATCCCCACCAGCGCCAGCGAGGCCGGTTCGGGCACCACGCCCGGCGAGCCAAACAGCGTCGTCTGGTTGTCCGTCAGACCTCCGACGCTGGCGTTGTCGTTGAAAAAGGCGTTGCTTTCGATCACCCCGGGCTGCCCCAGAGCGCTCAAGCCCAGCGGCCCCAGGCCGGTGGGGTCGCTCAGGGTTTGCCGCCCGCCGCTGGCGGTGTAAGTGAGTGTGTCGACCACGGTGAAGACCCCGGCTTCATCGGTGGCGATGTTGACCGCGTCGTCGCCACCGCCCAGCCCCCCGCCACCGGTCGTGACGCCCACGGCGATGCCCGATCCCCAGATCGTTTCGAAGCTGCCGACATCGAAGGCAAGCCCTTCGATCAAGAACACCGCCGATTCGCCGGGCGCCAGTAAGATCGACGACAGGGCCCCGGCGTCGGCGATGTCGGCGCTCTCGTCGTCGTAAATCAGCGTGCCGGTGTCCCCGGTGGTGGTCCCAAAGTTGGTGACCTCGAACCAATCGGGCGTGCCGTCATCGCCCGAGATCCCGGTGTAGGCCTCGGTCACGCGGAACAGCGGGGTGGCGGCGGCAACGCTCAGCGGCGCCGCGGCGGCCAGCGCGGCGGCCAGCCTCTTGGTCGTCTCGAATCCCATGGTCTTGTCTCCTGCGGTGGGGTGGGGGAAGCGCCCGCCGGGGCAAACCCGGTCCGGGCCGCAGGATGTTCACCCGGCCGTGCAACCACCACGTCAGCGCCGCGCAAGAAGCGTGTTGCCATCGTGTTTCGAAAGTGTGAACCGCCAAGAACGCGCAAGACGCCGTGCCGTCATACAAAAAAAGGCCCCGCGTGCAGCAACACGCCGGGGCCTCAGGATCTGTCCATCATCACGGGCGAGGGGCCCGCGGCGGGGCGCTAGGAACGCACCTTCTGCTTCATGCCGCGCACCTGCATGGGCAGACCGTAGAGGTCGATGAAGCCGCGGGCGGCGGTGATGTCGTAGCCGTCCATCGCGAAGCTGGCCAGGTTCTCGTCGTACAGGCTCTGGGGCGAGTCGGCTTCGACCGCCATCGCGCTGCCTTTGTAGAGCTTCACTTTCACCGTGCCGGTGATCACGCGGTTGGCCTCGTCCATGAAGCTCTGCAGCGCCTCGCGCAGCGGGTGGAACCACTGGCCGTTGTAAGTCAGCTCGGCGTAGCGGGTCGCCAGGCGCAGCTTCTCGTGCCACAGGTCGCGCTCTAGGCACAGCTGTTCGAGGGCTTTGTGGGCCTCGTACAAAATGGTGCCGCCCGGGGTCTCGTACACGCCGCGGCTTTTCATGCCCACCAGGCGGTTTTCGGTCAGCACGGTGGTGCCCACGGCGTGCCGTCCGCCAACCTCATTAAGCAGCTCGATTAGTTCGTGGCCGGCCTTCTTAAAGTCCTTGCCGTTGACCGACACGGGGTTGCCCTTCTCAAAACCCACGGTGACGTACTCGGCCTTGGCCGGCGCTTTCTCCACCGGCACGCTCATCACCAGGCAGTTTTTCCAATTGGGTTCTTGGGCGGGGTCTTCGATCTCGGCGCCCTCGTGGCTGATGTGCCACAGATTGCGGTCGCGGCTGTAGATCTTCTTGGTGGTCTGATCGATCGGGATCTTGTGCTTCTTGGCGTAGGCGATCGCGGTCTCGCGGTCGGTCAGGCCATCGGCGATGAACTGGGGGTCTTTCCAGGGGCTGACGATCTTCAGCTTGGGGTTGAGCGCCCGGGCGGTCAGCTCGAAACGCACCTGGTCGTTGCCCTTGCCCGTGGCGCCGTGCCCCACGGCGTCGGCCTTGGTCTGCTTGGCCACCAGCACCTGGTGCTTGGCGATCAGCGGCCGGGCAATCGAGGTGCCCAGGAGATAGTCGCTCTCGTACACCGCGTGGGCGCGGATCATCGGGAAGCAGTACTGCTCGGCGAACTCCTTACGCAGGTCTTTCACGATGACCTCGTCCGCCCCGCTGGCGTAGGCCTTCTTCTCGATGCCTTCCAGCTCGTCGCCCTGGCCCAGTTCGGCGGCGAAGCACACCAGCTTCACCCCGGGGTAGCGGCCCCTGAGCCAGGGCAAGATGACGGAGGTGTCCAGCCCGCCGGAGTAGGCGAGCACGATTTTCTTGGGATCGGTGGAAGCGGCCATGGCAAGGCTCCAGCTAAGCAGTCGGGTTCACAACACGGAGCGCGAAAGATAGCAGATGCTTCCGCCGAACCATACCATCAAGAACTTCGACCCCACAGCCCCGCGAAGGAGGTTTGCGGAGACTGGCGCGGCGGCGCTGAGCGGGAGTGCGGCAGCCGCAAGGAGGTCGGCGAAGGTCGGCCCCTATGGGGCCCCCGCAGCCGTCCGACGCCGCGTATGCCATGCTCCCGCTCGACGCCGTCCGTCAGGGTTCGCAAACCTCCGTAGCAAAGAAAAGACGACGGCGCTGCAGAACAGCGCCGTCATCCGGAGGGAAAAGAGTCGGGGGCGTCGCGGCGGCGCCGCGACGATGGATCAGGATCAGCCCGCGGCGTTGAACACGCCCTGGGCGTCCTCGACGGCTTTGGGCATGGCGGCGCAGACCGCGTCGATGGCGGCTTCATCCAGGCCGACTGTGGCCAGCACGTCGGCGGGCGGCGGCTGGCTGGCGTCGCACTCGTGGGCAAAGCCCATCTCCAGCCGCGCGACGATGTAGTCCGCCAAGTACACCAGGCACACCAAGGGCCGCTGCTTCTCCGCCACGTCCATAGGATGGTGGTGGAAGCCCGTGACAAACTGGAAGGCCACCGGGAATTTCCACATACGGCACAGGCCGGCCCCAAACTGCTCGTGGGTGGCGCCCATGCAGGCGAACTCGGCGGCACGCAGAGGCTGGCCTTCTTTCTCGGCTTTCTCCAGGGCAGCCACAAAATCGGTGCGGCGGGCCTGGATCTCGACCATGATGCCGATGTCGTGGATCAGGCCGGCGAGGAAGGCCTCATCGGGCAGGCCCAGTCCGGATTTTTCGGCCAGCAGCTTGGTGGCGGTGGCGCAGGCGATGGCGTGCTGCCACAGGTCGCGGGCGTCGAAGCTCGCGGCGATCTTGCCTCCGCGAAACAGCTTGCTCAGTGACGCGGCGATGGCGATGTTCTTGACCGCGTTGAGCCCCAGCAGCACCACGGCGCGGTTGATGCTGCCGATTTGACCCGGCAGCCCGTAAAACGCACTGTTGACCACTTTGAGAATGCGGGCGCCCAGGGCCGGGTCGCTGCTGATGACCTGGTTGAGGTCCTGCGCGGTGGACTCGGGGTCTTCCACCAGCTTGATGATCTTCATCGTCACCTCGGGCAGGGTGGCGATGTGCGAGATTTCCTTGACCGCCGACTCGACGGTCTGCTGGATCTCGGCGGGTCCCGGAGTGGCGGTGGGGGTGGTCGTCATGGGGCTCTCTTTTCGGTGTCCGGCGGCAACGCCGCGGCCCCTGGTGAGGGAAACGGCCAAATCGCACCGCAACCATCGTCGGCCCGCACCCCAGACTTGACCTGCCGGGCCTGCCGCCGCCTCCTGGATCCGCCCCGCCATCGGTACAAACCGTACAAGTCCGCAGCCACGAGGGTTATCCTGGAGGGACGTATGAGCCGAGTCCCCCCCCTGTTTGAATCGGTCCGGATGATGAACCCGGGCCTGAGACGGCCCTCCGGACCCGCCCGGGCCGGCCTGCTAGCAGGGCTGCTGGTCGGGGTGCTGCCACTACTCGCTGCTCTGCTGCTGGCCCTGGCCGCCGGGGCGCTGGTCTACGCCGTGGCCTCGGCCGCCGCACGGGTGCTGGCAGTCGTGGGCCTGAGGCCAGGCTCCGGGGCCGGCATCGAGCCCCCCCCGCCCAAGCCCGAACGGGAAAACGTGCGGGTGCGGCGGTGAGACAACCCCCGGTGGCGGCGGCGGCCCGGGTGCCCTACGCCGAGGCCGTTGGCGCCCGGTGCGCCGGCTCGCGGCCTTCCAGCACCGCCGCCACATCGCGCACCACCCAACTCATATTCTGCAGTGCGGTATGGGTCCGCGAAGCGAGGTGGGGCAGCAGAACGACGTTGGACAGGCCGTGCAGCGGCGACTCCGCCGCCGGAGGCTCCGGGTCGTGGACGTCCAGCAGGGCCCGAGCGTCCGGACGGGCCCGGGCCCAGTCGGCCAGGGCCCCGTGGTCCAGCAGCATGCCCCGGGCGGCGTTGATCAGCAGCACCTCGGGCCGCAGCAGCGCGAGCGCCGCGGCGTCCACCACCCCGCGGTTGCCCGGGCGGCCGTCGGTGTGCACCGTCAGCACGTCCGCGCTGCGATACAGCGTCGCGTGGTCGACCAGCTCCACCGGGTAATCCACCGCGTCGCGCAGCGGCCCGGTGGGCAGCACGTCGCAGGCCAGCACCCGCATGCCCAGGGCGTGGGCCACGGCCCCCATGCGTTTGCCGATGCGGCCAAAGCCCAGGGTGCCGAAGGTCAGTTCGTTCAGCTGGCGGCCCACCTCGGTGGTGCGCAGGGCGTGAAACGTTTGGGCGTCCGCGCCCGCGGGCAGGGACGTGCGCGGCCGCACGTGATCCAGCATCAGGCCCGTCACGTACTCCACCACCGCCTGGGTGTTCGCATCGGGCGTGTACACCACCTGCACCCCCGCCGCCACGCAAGCGGGCAGGTCGAAGTTGTCCAGCCCCACCCCCGCACGGCCCACCACCTTCAAGTTCGGCCCCGCGGCCAAGAAAACGCCGTCCACCCGGGTATAGGTCCGCACCACCGCGCCGGCGGCCGACGCCAGCGCTGCGTGCAGCGCTACCGGGTCCGCGTGGTCCACCCACACCACCTCCGCGCGGCCCTCCAGCCACCGAGCGCAGGCCTGGTCAAGGCGTTCGGTCACCACAACACGGGGCAGGGCACGTTTCATCCGCCCATTTTAGAGCACCGCATAGAACTATTTGATCAGCTGCCGCCCGCGGGACGTGGTTCCCGCAAAAAAATTGAAGCAGGCAACCCCAAAAAGATTGCCGATGCGAACCGACGCCGCGGGAGCCACGTTCCGCAATGCACCGCGGTTAAACGATTTGACGCGGGGTTCTAACGCCATTCGCGCCCCGTTCCGCCAGCAGATACACTCACGGGTTCCATGAGTTTATTCGCCGACCCGCCGCCCAATCCCGCACCGCCAACGACCACGCCCCGTCGCGACACAGCAAACTTCTCCCTAACAGACGGCACCGCGGTGAACAACATCGTCACCGGCGACTGCATCGCCACCATGAACGCCTGGCCCGAAGACTCGGTCGACCTGGTGTTCGCCGACCCGCCGTACAACATCGGTTTCGAATACGACGGCCACTACGTCGATCAACGCCCCGACGACGAGTACGTGCAGTGGACCAACGACTGGATCAGCGCCGCCACGCGTCTGATGAAACCCAGCGGCAGCCTGTACGTGCTGATCGGTGACGAGTACGCCGCCGAGACGCGGATGCACCTCAAGACGCTGCAGAAAGAAGGCAAGCTTCTCTTCCGCAACTGGATCGTGTGGCACTACACCTTCGGCCAACGCTGCAAGATCAAGTTCAACCGCAGCCACGCGCATCTCTTCTATTGCGTGGGTTCCGCGGCGCTCAACCCCAAGACTTGCAAAGCCCGTTCCAACCTCACCAAAAAGACGCCCTTCGCGTTCAACTACGACGCGGTGTCGGTCAAGAGCGCCCGCCAGACCACCTACAACGACACCCGAGCCAACCCGAAGGGCAAGCTGCCCGACGACACCTGGTACCTGCGGCCCGCCGAAGCGATGCAAGACAAAGACGCGGTGGGGCACACGCTTTTCGACACCGACGGCGACGTATGGAACCCCAGCCGCCTGTGCGGCACCTTTCGCGAACGCGAGCAGTGGCACCCCTGCCAGCTGCCCGAAGCGCTGCTCGAACGTATTGTCAAATGCAGCAGCAACGCCGGCGATCTGGTTTTCGACCCCTTCAGCGGCAGCGGGACCACCCTGGCGGTCGCCGAGCGGCTGAAACGCCGCTGGCTGGGCTGCGAGTTGAGCCCCGAATACCGCGAAAAAGCCCTGGCCCGCATCCACGCGGACCCCGCCGAACGGGCCGCACGGCCGGTGGTCACCAAAGCCGGCAAGAAAGCCGGCGCCCGGCGCACCACGACCGCGTCGGCCGACACCGAGTAGTGGTATTAGTTTCGACCCCGTCTTGTTTAAGTTTCCGCCATGCCCCGACCCCGTGCGCTGCTCTGCCTCAACGACGACTCGTGCGACCGCATCTACGGTCCCGCCGAGCGCGCGGGCCTGGACGCGCGGCTTGACTGGGTCGCCACGCCACTGAATGCCGACGACTTTCGGGAACGCCTCGCCAACGAACCCGCCGCCTTCGCCGACGTGCAAATGCTCGTGTCAGGCTGGGGCTGCCCCGTGCTTGACGCCGATCTCCTGAACGCGATGCCCCAGCTCCAGGCGCTGTTCTACGGCGCCGGATCGATCAAACGCGTGATGACCGACGCGGCCTGGGACCGCGGGATTCGTGTCACCACCGCCTACGCCATGAACGCGGTACCCGTCGCCGAGTTCACCGTTTCGCAGATCGTCTTCTGCCTGAAATGGGGCTACCAGCATCTGTGGGCAACAAAAAAAACCGGACCATGCACCGGCGGCCCGACATCCCCGGGGCCTACGGATCAACGATCGGTCTGGTCTCATTGGGCATGATCGGACGCCTGGTGTGCGAGCGACTCAAGACCTACGACGTAAATGTCATCGCGTACGACCCGTTCTGCTCTGAAGCACAGGCCGCGGAAATGGGGGTCACGCTCGTCTCACTCGACACGGTGTTTTCCGAAAGCCACGTCGTGTCGCTGCACACCCCGTGGTTGCCTGAAACCGAGAACATGATCACCGGCGACCTGGTCGCCCGCCTGCGTCAAAACGCCAGTCTCATCAACACCAGCCGCGGCGCGGTGGTCGATGAACCGGCCCTGATCGAAGTGCTGCGCCAACGCCCGGACCTCGCGGCCGTGCTGGACGTCACCCACCCCGAGCCGCCGGTGCCCGACAGCCCCTTGTGGACCCTGGACAACGTGGCCCTGTTGCCCCACATCGCCGGCTCGACCGACGGCGAAACCTCGCGGATGGGACGGTGCATGGTCGACGAGCTGGACCTCTACCTCGCCGGCAAGCCGCTGGTGTGGGAAGTGGACCGCGAACGCTTCAAAACCATGGCCTGATCCATCACCCCGGCACCGGCGGTTCGTATTCCTGGACCTCGGGCCACTCCAAACTCACCCGCCCCAGTTTCCCCGCCCGCAGCTCGCGCACCAGCAGCTCGCACGCGCGGTTGAAGTCGACCGCGCCCCCCGCCACGATGCAGCCGCGCTTCGCCCCGATCGCCTCGATCAGCGCGGTGGGCTCGTCGGGCAGATCCTGGATTTTGTAGCGGTCGCGTAACCGATCGCGGTAGCGCTCAATTAAAAAGCGCGCCGCGAACACCGCCAGGTCGTCATAGTCCACCGCCGTGTCTTTGATGCCGCCGGTCACCGCCACGCGGTAGCCCACCACCGGGTCTTCAAACTTGGGCCACAGAATGCCCGGGGTGTCCCACAACACCAGGCCGTTTTTCAGGTCGATCTCGCGGGCCTGCTTGGTGAAGCCCGGCTCGTCGCCCACCCCCAGGCTCTTCTTGCCGCGCAGGCCGTTGATCAGCGTGCTCTTGCCCACGTTGGGGATGCCCACCACCACCGCGCGGACCTTCTTGCCCTTTTCGATGATCTTCTTCGGGGCGCACCGCCTGATCAGCTTCGGCAGGCTCTTGATGTCCTTCGGCTCGCCCAGGTTCACCGCCAGGGTCTTCACCCCCCGCGTGTCGCGCAGGTGGGCCCGCCAGGCCGCCGTGGTGCCCGGGTCCGCCAGGTCCACCTTGGTTAGCAGCGTCACGCAGGGCACGTCGCCGTTGAGCCCGTTCGGGCCCTTGCCCACCACGTCGCGGCGCAGCTCATCCAGCAGCGGGTTGCCGCTGCTGCCGGGGATGCGCGCGTCCAGCAGCTCCACCACCACGTCGCACTGGGGCATCAGCCGCTCCAGGGCCTTGCGCGTGTTGTTCATGTGCCCGGGGAACCAGTGGATCATCGGCCCATCCTAGTGGGTGCCCCGCCGCCACCCGGCCCACGCGGCGCCGCGGCGGGTCAGTAGGATGTCCGCCGGCCATGAGCAAAGCCCAGCATCACCCCGTCCCCCCCCGGCATCGCCACCGGGTTTTCTTCGGCCACCCAAAGCCGCGGCAACCGCTATTCCCAAGAAGGGCGTGTGCAGCTCGACGCGATCGACGCCACCGGGCTCGTGGGCGCCGAGGTCCAAGGCACCGAACCCTACGACGTATGGCTGCTATTCGACGCCCACACGCGGCGGGTGGCGGTGAACTGCGATTGCCCGGTGGGCGACGACTACACCCGATGCAAACACGCCTGGGCGGTGCTGGTCACCCTTGCCCAACAGGGGCTGCTGGACCGCCTGGGGCCCGACGCTTCGAAGTGGCGGTCTGTCTTCGCCCGCCTGATGTTTGACGACGACCCGCCGGGCGCGGTGATGGACGCGATGTTCTGGCTGGACCCCGACGGCGAGGTGACGGTGACACCCACGCGCGGCCGGGCGTGGACCGTCGACCTCGCGCGCAACCGGCCCTTCGGCAACGAAACGCCGGAGCTTACCGCGGTCCCTGCCCCGGAACTGGGCTGGGCCGAGCGTGTCGAACGCGCCACCCGGGCCGCCACGCAGCCCGATTTCACGGCGCTGCTCCGCAGCGAGTCGTCTCACAAGCCGCCGCGGGAGTACTTCTACGGGTTGTGGGTGGTCGAACACGAGCCGCCGCGGCTGGGCGTCACCGTCCACAGCCGCGCGGCGGGCAGCACCGGCCGCCGCTTCCGCGGTGAATCCACCACCGAAGCCCTGCCCTGGAACGCCCCCCCTCCGGCCCCGGCCGACGCCCGGGCCCTGGCCGCGGTGCGCGGGGCCGCCCTGGCCGACGGCGACGGCTACTCCTGGCGCTACGACTCGAAGAAAAACCCGGTCACCCTTGAACCCGCGCTCGTCCCGGCGGTGCTCGAAGCCCTGTGCGCGACCGGCCGCTGCCACCTGATGGGCGGCGGCGACACCGCCCCGACGTCCGGCCCGCAGATCCACTGGGGCGGCGCCCAGCCCTGGGCGGTTCAGCTCACCCTGCGCGGCGGCCCGGACGACGCGGAGCTCACGCTGAACGCCGAGCTGGCCCGCGGCGACGCGGTCTTGGGCGGCCCGGGGCGCGAGGGCGCCGTCGTTACGCGCGAGGCGGTCTTCCACCGCCTTCCCGACACCGACCGCCTCGCGATCTCGCCGCTCAGCGGGCCCGACGCCTTGCCCTGGCTGGACCTGCTGGGCGGCACCGCCGCCACCCCCGTGCCCGCCGACGACGCCCCGGCCCTCATCGCCCGGCTGTTTGCCCAGCCGGGCATCCCGCCGCTGAACCTGCCCGACCACCTGGCCCTCGGCGAGTCGCAGGCCCCGGCCGCCGGGGTGCTGCGGGTGATGCGGCCCGACCCCGAGGCGCGCCGCCCCGGCGGCCACGTGCTGGCCGAGGTGGCCTTCGCCTACGGCGACCAGGTGCTCTCCGCCGGCGACCCGCGCCGCGGCGTGGTGGACGCCGAGCAGCGGACCGCCGCGCTGCGCAGCGCCGAGCAAGAGCAGGCGCTGCTGGAACGGGCCACCGAGCTGGGCGAGTCGCGCGGACGCAGCGTGCCCGGTAGTGCGGACGACGATCAAGACGTCCCACGCGACTGGGTGGCCTACCCCCCCGATCAGCTGGGCGACGTGGCCGCCACCCTGACCGACGAGGGCTGGCGGGTCGAGGCAGACAACCGCCCGCTACGCGTGTCCAAGGGCGACTTTACGCTGTCGGTCAGCTCCGGCATCGACTGATTCGACGTGCGCGGCGAGGCGGCCTTCGGCGACCAGACCCTCACCTTGGCCGACCTGCTGGGCGCGGCGAAAACCGGCGAACGCTTCGTCACCCTGGGTGACGGCTCGGCCGCGGTGCTACCCGAGCGCTGGCTGGAACGCTACGCCCCCCTGGCCCAGATCGGCGAGGCCGCGGACGAGGGCCGGCGCATGGCCTCCGGGCAGGTGGGCCTGCTGGACGCGCTGCGGCACGCCCTGCCCGAAGCACGCTTTGACCGCACCGTGGCCGCGGCCCGCACGCGGCTGGCACAGCCCAAAAAAGTCGCTCCCAAAGCACCGCCCCGCGGCTTCAAGGGCGAGCTGCGCGACTACCAACGCCTGGGCCTGGGCTGGCTGGACGCGCTGGCCAAGCTGGGCCTGAACGGCTGCCTGGCCGACGACATGGGCCTGGGCAAAACCATCCAGGTGCTCGCCTGGCTGGAGGCCCGCCGCGCCGCCCACGCCCGCAAAGGCGCCGACCCCGACGCCCCGCGCACCAGCCTGGTGGTGGTGCCGCGGTCGCTGATCGACAACTGGCAGCGCGAAGCCGCGCGGTTCACCCCCAAGCTGCGGGTGCTCGACCACACCGGCCCGCAGCGCTGGGCCGCCGCCGACGCGGCCGACGACGACACCCCCCTGTTCCCCGGCTGCGACCTGGTGCTTAGCACCTACGGCACGCTGCGCCGCGACGCCGCCCGCCTCGCGGACCATCCTTTCGACGTCGCGGTGCTGGACGAAGCCCAAGCCATCAAAAACCCCAAGACCGCCGCCGCCAAGGCCGCGCGGCTGATCAACGCCCGCCACCGCCTGGCGGTCAGCGGCACCCCGGTGGAAAACCACCTGGGCGAACTGGTCAGCGTGTTCGACTTCCTCAACCCCGGCATGCTCGACGGCGCCTCGGGCCTGCTGGCCCGCGCGGCCCAGGCCGCGCCCCCCGCCGCGCCCCCTTCCACCCCCGCGGCCCCCAGCGACGCCAAAGACACCGAGGCTTCGGACACCCCCGACGCCCACCGCGACCTGGACGCCGCCCGGGTGCTCTCGCGGGCCGTCGCGCCGTTCGTCTTGCGCCGCACCAAAACCCAGGTGGCCCCCGAGCTCCCCGCTCGGCAAGAAGACACCCTCTACGTGCAGATGGAGCCCAAGCAGGCGCGGTACTACGACCGGCTCGCCGCGCACTACCGCGGCTCGCTGCTGAAAAAGATCGAGCTCAACGGCCTGAAGCGCAGCAAGATCCAGGTGCTCGAAGCCCTGCTGCGGCTGCGGCAGGCCGCCTGCCACCCCGCGCTGGTGGACGAGAAACAAGCCGCCCTGCCCAGCGCCAAGCTGGAGATGCTCTTCGGCCGGCTGGACGCGCTGCGCGAGCAGGGCGCGAAGGTCCTGGTCTTCTCCCAGTTCGTCAAGCTGCTGCGGCGGGTCCGCGATCGGCTGGACGCCAACGCCACGCCCTACGCCTACCTCGACGGCCGCACCCGCAAGCGGCAAGACGTCGTCGACCGGTTCCAGAACGACCCGGGCTGCGGCCTGATGCTGATCTCGCTCAAGGCCGGCGGCACCGGGCTGAACCTCACCGCCGCGGAATACGTGTTTCTACTAGACCCGTGGTGGAACCCCGCGGTCGAGGCCCAGGCCATCGACCGGGCCCACCGCATCGGCCAGACCCGCACCGTCTTCGCCAGCCGGCTGATCACCCGCGACACCGTGGAAGAAAAAGTGCTGCAGCTGCAACAGAGCAAGCGCGGCCTGGCCGACGCGATCCTGGGCGACCCCGCCTCGGTCATGAAGTCGCTGGACCTCGACGACCTGAAGCTGCTGCTGGGCTGACCGCCGGGTCGGGCCCGCCAGGCCGACGGGACTACGGCGCCGCGGACTCCAAAAAATACGCGTTCAAAAAAGCCTTCCGCGCCGCGTCGGTCTCCAGCTTGGCGTAGTTCACCAGCGCCAGCAGCTTCTCCTGCCCGCGGCGCAGCTTCTGGGCCAACCGCTCGGGGTCCAGCAGCGTGTCGGGCAGCTCGCCCGCCAGCTCCAGCCGCGGGTGGTCTTCCTCGCGCCAGGCCGAATCGGGTGAGAGCACGCCGTGGCGTTCGAGCATGGCCAGCGCCGTGTCCAGCCGCCGGTCGTGCTTCCACTGGCGGTGCAGCAGCTTCTTCCGCAGATACTCCAGGCCCTGCGCGTGGATCTCGTCGTGGTCGTGCTCGATCAGGTGGGCCACCCGCACGTAAAAGTCTGCGTCCGGGTTGGCCCAGCGCAGAAACTCCATCTGTGTGGCCAGGTCGCGCTGGTCGTACAGCAGCGTGCAGGTGCTGGGCGCCCCGTCGCGGCCCGCGCGGCCGATCTCCTGGTAATAGCTCTCCAGGCTGCCGGGCAGCTCGGCGTGGATCACCGCGCGGATGTCCGCCTTGTCGATGCCCATGCCAAAGGCGTTGGTGGCCAGCACGCAGGGCGCGTCGCCGGCAATGCCATTTTCCAAGAAGGCGTCCTGCACGCCGCGGCGCTGGTGGCGGTCCAGCTCGCCGTGGTAGTTCAGGTGGGCAAAGCCCCCGTCGCGCAGCGCCGCGCTAAACGCCCGCAGGGTCTTGATCAGCGTGAAGTACACAATCGTGCCGGGCCGGGCCAGCCGCCGGATCGCGTCGAGCTTGGCGTCGGTGTCGTAGGGCTCTTGCACCTCCAGCGTCAGGTTGGGCCGGTCGATGCCCTCGTGGAAGATCTGCACCGCGCCCGGGTCCAGGCCCAGCTGGGCCACGATGTCCGCCTGCACCTCGGGCGTGGCGGTGGCGGTCAGGGCCACGGTCGTGGGGCCGCCCAGCCGGGCGCGGATCTCGGCCAGGCGCGAGTAATCCGGGCGGAAGTCGTGGCCCCACTGGCTCACGCAGTGGGCCTCGTCCACCGCCAGCAGGCCCACGCCCGCCCCGGCCCGCGCCGCGTCCACCGCCGCGCAGAAGTCCGGCTTGCGGAAGCGCTCGGGCGTGACGTACACCAGTTTGTAATCGCCGCGGGCCAGCCCGGCGTAGCGTGCTTCGCGTTCGCGCTTGGACAGCGACGCGTTGATGAACGTCGCCGCCACCCCGCGGCGGGCCAGCGCATCGACCTGGTCTTTCATCAGCGCGATCAGCGGCGAGAGCACCAGGGTGGTCCCGGGCCGGCACAGCGCCGGCACCTGATAGCCCAGGCTCTTGCCGCTGCCGGTGGGCGCCAGCACCAGGGCGTGCCCGCCGCCCAGCACCCGCTCGATCACCTGGGCCTGCCGCCCACGAAACGCTTCGTGGCCGAAGGTGCTGTTTAAAACCTGCTGAGGCGTCACCCGCCGGCCCCCTGCCGCGCGTCTAATTCAGACGTCGCGGGCAACGCCCGCCCCGCGGCCCAGAAAATCCCGCCCAGCACGTGCTGGCGGAAGGCCGGCTCGGCGAAGGCCGCCTTGGTGTGCCCCCCGCCGGTGTACCAGGCCCGGCCGCCGTCGAAGGCGTGATACCACGCGATGGGATGGAAGTCGCCCATGCGCCCACCCTCATAGCTCGATTCGTCCAGCGTCAGCAGCAGGCTTACGTTGTCGTTGTACCGCTTAAAGTTGTACCACTCGTCGGTGCGCTCAAAGCTCGGCGGAAAATGCCGGGTCGAGGGGTGCGCGACGTCCACCACGTCGTGCCGCGCGGGCTGCACTTTGGGGTGGCCCGCGAAGTAAGCCCCCACCAGGCGGTTGTACCAGGGCCAGGAATACTCGGTGTCCGTCGCCGCGTGTACGCCCACGAAGCCGCCGCCGGCCCGGATATAGCGCTCGAAAACATCCTGCTGCGCGTTGTCCAACACGTTGCCGGTGGTGTTGTGAAACACCACCACCGCGAAACGCTTCAGATTCGCGTCGGTGAACGCGTTGGCGTCCTCGGTCACCTCCACGCGGAAGCCGTGCGCCTGGCCCAGCTCCACCAGCATGGTGTTGCCCGCGGGGATCGAGGCGTGGCGGAACTTCTCGGTCTTGCTGAACACCAAGGCCGCGAACGCATCGGACGCGGGCGCCGCCTCCGCAGATGGCACCGGGGCCGGCGCGGGCGCTGCCTCCGGTTCCACCTCCGCCGCCGCTGGCGGCGGCAGCTGCGAATCGGCGCAGCCCGGCGTCA
>CALLPP010000216.1 GCA_938015655.1 uncultured Algisphaera sp. | reverse complement strand
AAGCACTACTGATAATAGCACTAGTTCAGGATTTCACCCAGTGTTTTCTAACAGCACTTTTTCAGCAGAAGTGATTCGTAACAGTAGTGCTTTAGTTACTTTTATCAAGCCCCGGCCAGGCCAGTTTAAATACAGCGTCTTTAAGTGAGAGTAGTCTTATGGGCATCAAAAAATCTTTGTCACTTTGGGGTACATTAAATTTAGGGAAATTGTGAAAGAGCCCGTCGGGACACACAGCAAAGTCCTAGAAAATCACTCCAAATCAAGGCTCTTACATTAGACTAAGCGCCCGTACACATGGTCAAAAAGGGACACAAATATGTGACCCTATAGCCAGTAAAAGTCCCTAGGGTCATGATTCTGTCTCAAAAACTTGGCGTATTTGTTTGACAAGGCGACATTTATTTGACAGTGATGGATATTTATTTGAGATTGTCCAGGAGGGTCATTTATTTGACAGGGAGGGGCATTTATTTGACAAGAAGGGACATTTGTTTTGAGAAGGGTCACAATTATTAGAGGGACAAAATTTTGGTCACCTGCCCATCGCTACCCAGAAGCCCCCCGTCCACGACGGTGTTGAATCCCACGGTGACGCGGTCTTGCCCGACGAGTGCAAAATCAGTCCGCGTGGAGGACATCAGTTGCCGCGGCTCCATCCGGTCGAGCTGGGCCACCCCCCGGACGGGGGCCGACAGGCAGACGGGCTTGTAGGCGTAGCGGAGGGCGTCGGAGCATGCGTTCGTGCATGGCGTACAGGCGGCAGGCTTTGGTGAGGCAGAGAATCCAACGTGACACAGTGATATTACCCAGCCTTGAAGAGGCTGTCTGAGCGAGCAAACTGAACTGGAACCAACCCTGAACGTGAGGCCTCGCCACCGGCAATCCGAGCAGCGACTCTAAAGCTAGCCAGCGGAACGACGGTGACCCGCAACTGACGCCCAGGACATGAGAGTAACTAGGAGCTTTGCCAAACGATTTTTAAAAAATTGCTCAAAACTGAAATAAAAAGCCTGCCGCCCCTGCGTCTTCCTCCAAGCTCCCTGCCGCAATGTGTGTTTGTCAAAAATTTGATGCGGTAGCAAAACGACGAAGAAACCCAAAACGCGGTCCGCTTTCTCATCCTCGACCAGAAATTACAAGCTAGACAGACGTAAACACTCTGCCCCCACTCAGACAAGACCAGCCACGGACCTACACCCGGGCCCTCACACCACCTCCACCGCGAACACGACGCACTCGAAACCCACGGGGTGATCCGCCCTCACCGCCGCTCAGACCCGACCGTCCCCGAGGCGGGCAACGGGTACCATCCACTGGATGTTCTCCCGGCGCCAAATCCCCAACCAGCTCACCATGCTGCGGCTGCTCTTTGCGGCGGCCTTCTTCGCCGTGCTGCAAAACTTTCGCTACGGGCAGGACAACGCCGCGTGGGTCTTGCCCGTGGCGGCGATGCTGTTCGTGCTGGCGGCGGTCACCGATGCCCTGGACGGCCACCTAGCCCGTCGATGGCAGGTGGTCAGCAAGTTCGGCCGCATCATGGATCCGTTCTGCGACAAAATCTTGGTGCTGGGGGCGGTGATCTACCTGGGCAGCCCCCGCTTCCTGGACCCCGGGGCGGTGGCCGACGGCAGCGTGCGGACGATGATCTCGGGGGTGTACCCCTGGATGGTGGTGCTGGTGCTGGCCCGCGAGCTACTGGTCACGGGCATCCGCGGCGAGGTTGAGAAGGCCGGTATTTCCTTCGGGGCCAACTGGTACGGCAAGCTCAAGATGATCTTGCAGTCGGTCGTCGTGCCCGCGGTGCTGATCATCGTGATGATTGACCCCAACCGGGCCGGCTACGCCTGGCTGGGCTGGACCCGTGACGCGCTGGTGTACCTCACGGTGGCAGTAACCGTGCTCTCGGGCATGCCGTACATCACCGCCGGGGCCAAGGCCCTGCGCTAGAATACATCGCCCGCAAAGCCGCCACCACACCCGTCATCGCGAAACAACGTCCAGATAAGCCGCCCCCCGTGGGTGTCATCCCGGTGCCCCGCGCCGCTTCAGAACCTCACCCCCGCATGGGGCTTAAGTCCGCCGCATCGTCAGACGATTTCCCAAGCCTGGGGACTGTGTTTTCTGAGGATCGTCGGCCATGCACTGCGAATCACTGTGTTCCATCTTAAAAGAAGCCGGTCTGGCGGATCAAGCCGAGTGCGACGCGGTCCACGCCGAGTTTGACCCCACAGGCGCCAGCCTGAACCAGGTCGCTGGTTTGCTGCGCCGCGATCCCGACGAGTTGGCCCAGGCCTTGGAATCGGCCGTGGGCCCGACGCTCACCCCCGCCGCCCTGGACGCGCTGCCCCACGTGCCCGCGGCTCTGCAGCAGATCGCCCCGCACGACGCGTGGGACTACCTCATCCTCCCGGTGTCGATCGACACCGACGGCACCCTCTTGTGCTTGGTCTGCCGCGACACGCTGGCCCTGGCGCTCACCTTCCTACTCAACCACACCCCCCAGCCCTTCCGATTGCTCTCGGCCGAGGCCGGTCCGCTGGAACAGTACATCGCCGAGCGCTACGCCTACGAAGGCGTGAGCGACGCGGCCTAAACGTTTCGCTTGCCGTCAGACCGCGAAAAAACGGAAGCATCGACGCGACATGCCCGTGACTCCGCGGCCGGCGATTTTTTTGCCTCGCAAAAACCGCTTTGATCTGACTTCCACGGTGACACTTCGGGCCCAGCGATCACGCCAGCTTCTTGGTCGCGACCGTGCCTTCGGGGGTGTTCTTCACTTCGTAGCCCGCGTCCTGTAGCTCGGCCCGCAAGGTGTCGCTGGTGGCCCAATCCTTCGCGGCGCGGGCCGCGTCCAGCGCGGCGCAGCGCGCCGCGGCCCAGCCATCGTCCTGAGCGCCGGCGGCGCGGGGCTCCAGCACGCCCAGCACCCGATCAAACTGCTCCAGCACCCCGCGCGTCTCGGTGGGGTCGTCCGATCCGCCGGCGTTGACGTATTCAAACACCACGGCCAGCGCCCCGGCGGTGTTCAGATCGTCCGCCAGCGCCGCCACGAACCGTGCCAGCACCGGGTGGTCGGTCCCCACCGGGGCCGCTGCGCCGTTCTGTTTCGCATAGAAGCCGCGCAGGCGCTTCACGTTCGCCGCCGAATCCTCTAGCCCCCGGGCGCTGAAGTTCATCTGCCCGCGGTAGCTGGCTTTGATCATCTCGTAACGCAGCACCGCAGGGTCCACCTTGTTGGGCGTCAACGCCCCGTCCAACACCTGCCGCACGGTGTAAAAGTTGCCCTTGGACTTGCTCATCTTCTCGCCCTCCACCATCAGGTGGCGGCTGTGCATCCAGAACCGGGCGAAATGATCTTCGCCGCTGGCCCCGCAGCTTTGCGCGATCTCGCACTCGTGGTGCGGGAAGATGTTGTCTTCCCCGCCGGTGTGGATGTCGATCACCGCGCGCCCCAGCACCGCCTTGGCCATCGCGCTGCACTCGATGTGCCAGCCCGGGTACCCCGCGCCCCAGGGGCTGTCCCACTTCATCAGGTGGGCGGCGTCGGGCTTCCACAGCAGAAAGTCGGCGGGGTGCTTCTTGTTCGCCGTGTTCGCACTCACCACCCGCCCGCCCGCGCCGCCCTTGAGCTGGTCCAGCGCGTTGCCGCTCAGGCGGCCGTAGTCTTCGAAGCTCTGCACGTCGTAGTACACCGCGCCGTCGGCGCCGACGTAGGCGTGGCCCTTGTCCACCAGCGTCTGAATCATCGCCACCATGTGCGGCACGTGGTCGGTCGCCCGCGGCATGTTCATCGCCGCCTCGTGGGCCACCTTCAGCCCCAGCGCGCGGCCGTCGTCCAGAAACGCATCGATATAAAACTGCGCCACCTGGTACGGATCGCTCGGATCGGCGATCTCCGACGCGTGTGCCTGACCGGCCTTCTTGGCCTCGGCCAGCCGCTGGCCCGCCACCGCCATCTTGTCCTCGCCCCCGCCGTCGGCCAGCTGGTCGTCGGTCATGTGCCCCACGTCGGTCAGGTTCATCACCTGATGGACGTCAAACCCCGCCAGCTCCAAAAAACGCCGTAGCACGTCCGCGAAGAGGAATGTTTTAAAGTTGCCGATGTGCGCAAAGTCGTAGACCGTCGGCCCGCAGTTGTACATCGTTACCCGCCCGGGTTCGAGCGGCCGGAAGGGTTCGACCTGATGGGTCAGCGCGTTGTAAAAGCGGATTTCGGGCATGGGGCGAAAGTTTAACGATCAGGCCAGTGCGGGGTCGTCGAGCGCGGGCCGAATCGGCCAGGCGCGAGGGTGGTGCGAGGGAATTACAAAAACGCCCGCCGGGTGAGCACGGCAAGTTCGGCGGACTCAACGCGGCGAACGCGGCTGCGCCCCAACCGCCTTCACCGCCGCGAACCGCTCCGCTTCGCCGCCCCGGCGCATGATCGCGACAAACTCCCGGATCCGACCCTCCGAAGCCGATCCGACGAACACCTCCAGCGGCGACGCCCATCCTGGGGGCGACGCGTTCAACGCCGCGACGGCCGGGGGCGGGTCGTCGTAAAACGACACCAAGCCGCCAAACACATTGCGGCGGCGAACACTCACGCTCACCCAAGAAGGTCGATATACCGGGTCGTGTTCCGCCAGCCAGCGGGACAATGCCGTCGGTTCCTTCTTCCGGTACACCCCACCGCCAAACATCACGTTTCGCTGCTCCGCGGTTGCCCCCGTCACCGGGTCCATCCTCCTGATGGTGGAGGTAAACGGAACGGCCAGCACCCCGGCAAGTAGCACCAAGCCCGCGATCCCCACAAACGCCAACCACCACCACCTCACCCGCGGCTGGCCGGAGCGCTCGCGGTCGCGCAATCGGGAATTGTCCGCAGAGACCTCATGCATCAAGACGAGCTTAGCGCACCGCATCTAATCATCAAACCGCCGTGCCTTGCGAACCGTCGCCTCGCCGAGGCTTACGCCACCGCAAGCCCACCCCACACCGGCAAAACCCGGCCGCGCAATACCATGTCGGGCTCCAAACCGCCAACGAACACAACGCCCCTTCCGGGTGCGCCCTCCCCCCCTCACACTCCCGCCGCACGCTCGACCCGCTGAACCACCACCGCCACCACGTGGGTCTTCTCCGCGGCTTCCACGGTCACCTTCAAGCCGTGGGCTTCAAACGTTTCGCCCACTTCCGGGATGTGACCCAAAGTCTCCAGCACGAAACCGCCCACGGTGTCGTACTCCTCGTCTTCAGGCAGGTCCAGCTCAAGCTGGTCGTTCAGGTCGTCGATCGGCAGCCGCGCGTCCACCCGGGTACGGCCGTCACCCAGCGGCTCGACCCCGGGCGTGTCGGCGTCTTCTTCGTACTCGTCGTGGATCTCGCCCACGATCTCTTCAAGGATGTCTTCGATGGTGACCAGCCCCGCGGTGCCGCCGTACTCATCGACCACGATGGCCAGGTGTACCTGGGTAGCGCGGAACTCGCGCAGCAACTCCAGCACGTCTTTACTTTCGGGAATGAGCATCGGCTCACGCAGCAGCGACTGCAGGTCGAAGCTGCCCCGCCCCGCGGCCCCGTCGCCGCCGTTTAGCAGCGGCAGCAAGTCCTTGGCGTATAGGATGCCGGCGATATCGTCCAGGTTCTCACGGTACACCGGCACCCGACTGTGGCCTTCGTCGATAAGCGTGGCGCGGACCTGATCCAGGCTGGCGGTCAGTTCTACGCCCTGCACATCGGTGCGCGGGGTCATCACGGCCCCGGCATCGGTTTCCTGCAGGTCGAAGATGGCCTCGATCATCTGCTTTTGATCGTCATCCACCTCGGCCCCCGACTCGTGGTCTTCCACCGCCGCGATGATCTGGTCGCTGAGGTCTTCCTCATCCTCACGCAGGTCCACGCCCGAAAGCCGGCGCACCAGCGGGTCGAACACCTGCAGCGGACGAGTGAGAGGCAGCAGTGCCAGGCGCACCGCGTGCAGTACGGGCATCGAGCCGATGATCAGCCGCTCGCCGTGGTAGCGAGCCCAGCTAACCGGGATGGCCACGCTGAACACCCCCTGCACCGTCAGCGACACGGCAAACACCGCCGCCCACTGCAACCCCTGACGGCCCGTGCCGCCCAGCACCCCACCTTCTTGGGCCGCCCAGAGTACCGCCAGCACCAGCGTCACGTTCAGCGCCGCCCGCGCCACGCCGGTCATCAAAATCAGACCCGGCAGATGGTCGATCACCCGCGGCAGCTCTTCTGCTCGGCCCAGTTCAGCCAGCAAGTCGCCCAGCCGCTTGCGCGAAAAAGTCTTGAGTACCGCGTGGGCCGCAGAGAAGTAGCAGGCGGTCAACGCAGCGACGGCCGCCACCAGCAACGCAGTGGTCATGCCTCACCCCCGTGTGTAGGGGGGGGCGATGGGGGGAGAGGCGATGGGGCACGCGGCGATGATGAGGCCGCCTCATCGACCAGCGGGACCGCGAAGCGGGCGCCTACGCCAATGGCGGTCAGCAGGTGGTCTTCGCGGACGTGCATGCGTTCAAAGTCCGCGGGCGTGTGGTCGTCTTCGCCCAGCAGGTGCAGCATCCCGTGTACGGCATATAACAGCACCTCATCACGGACCGAATGCCCCCGCTCTGCGGCCCGCCGCGCGGCTTCGTCCACGCACAGCGCTAGATCTCCCTCTAGGGCGGCGTCCGCGCTGTCGCGTAGGTCAAAGGTCAGCACGTCGGTGGTCGAATGGTCTTGGTGGTAGGCCCCGTGCAGTTCGCACATGGAGGCGTCGTCCACCACCCGCAGATTCAGCGTCCCCTCGGTCAGTCCAGCGGCCTCCATCGCCGCCACCATCCGCGGAGCCAGCCAGCCAGCCAGCGGCGGATCGGTTTCCGGAGCATCCAAAATCAGCCACACCGCGCAGCCCCCACACTGACAAGAGAGTGGGTCGTCGTCTCCGGGCGCCGCGGATTCGGCCCCCGGGGTGATCAAAGCCCGCGTGTCGTGGGGTGGCGGCGTGTCGTACAAAGGCAAAGAAGGATCTCGTTCGCGGCAGGGCAATTCCACCATAGTTTACCGGTCTTGAACGCTCCGGGCCGGATCAGCGCTCGCGCCAAAGCCCCGCTGAGCCCCCACGTTCCGGGAGCCCAACCACCGCGGGGTCCGGCTCAGTCGTCATCGAGCACCGGCCGGGGGCAATCGCGACGCTTGATCAGCGTTACCCGGTTGCCCCGGGCGTTGTATCGCACGTGGGTCATATACGCATGCATCAGCATGACCCCGCGCCCGTGGGGCCGCAGCAGGTTTTCGTCGGCAGTGCAATCGGGCACCTCTTCGGGCACAAACCCCTCCCCTTCGTCCTCCACGGCGATCACCGCGGCCGTTTCGTCGATCCAGCCCTCCACCACCACCCGCTTCTCGGGGTCTTTCCGGTTGCCGTGCCGCACCGCGTTGGTCAGCACCTCTTCTAACGATAACGCCAACCCAAACACCGCCCGCCGGTCGAACCCCTGCCGCTTGCAGGCGTCCACCAACTGGCTCATGACCCCCGGAACCTCTTCCAGCGATTGAAAAACCAAGCGGCAGGTCGGAGGCCTACCCGAAGCGGCGGGGTCATCCATCGGCGTTACTCAGCGCACGCACGATATCGGGCGCGGGGAAGCGGGTCGGGCCATGTCACGCGGCCTCACCCGGGGACTACTTTTGAAAGCTCTTTTGCGCGGCCGCGACCGTATCGTATATCTGAAACAGCTTGTTGAGCTTGGTGATCATGAACACTTCATAGATCTGCTTGTCGATGTTCGCCAGCCGCAGCTGACCGCCTTTCTGCTTCACCTTCGTGTTGACCGTGATAAGCGTGCCCAAGGCCGCGGACGAGAGGTGCTCCACGTTTTCAAAATCAAGCAAGATTTTAGGTCTATCTGCGGCTTCGATCACGCTGGCGATCTCGTCGCCAATCTGTTGAATCACCGACTCGTCCAAAATATTGCGATCCACGAAATGGATTTTGGCCGCTTCGTCGAGCCGGGTAACAACCACGCGCGAGTAGTTTTCAGACATCGGATAGGGGTCCGGGGTGGAGTGGCAGAGGAGTGCGGGAACGCGAAGGCGAAAACAGACAGGGCACCAAGGCCCGGGTGAATCAACTGGCATCGGGACCGTTGTCTCGGACCGCCTGTTCACCTTAGGGACCAAGAACACCCCACACACGACGAACGGTAACCCCGGCTCGACGAAGGTGTCAAGCCCCGAATTTCATACAAAACACTAACAAAAAACCCCGTGATTCGATGCGGTGCTCTAAAGACTCCATGGGCCGCGTCCGACTGTTCGCCGCGCGCCAAACCACCACCAACCGGTCAGTCCCGTCGGCCTGCGAATTTCGTGTCGCCGGCCTCCTCTCGCTGCACCACCCAAAGCGCCGCGTACTTCAACTGGGTGCTGACCATGGCCTTCTGCGCAACCAACAGGCCAAGCGTACCGTCCAAAAAACCGCGTTTCAGTAGATAAAACTTCCAGAACGCGAACGCCGGCCGTAGCCATAGCCCCACCCACGACACCCGCCGCCCCCGGGCGTGCATCTGCCGCGCGGTGCCCACCAGCCGCTCATCCAGGCGGGCACCACCGAAGTAGTCCGTCCAGCCCGCCGGCCCCCCCTGTCCGTCGGCCGGCGCGCCGCGCCACCGCTTGTGTTCCAGCGTTCCGTTCAGCGCACGCTGCCGCCCCCGGGCCGAGGGGTGCCGCGCATCGTGCAGCACCTCGTCGGACCACTGCGCCCGGCCGCGGTGGATCAGCCGCGACTGCGTGTCGGGCCACCAGGCCCGTACCGGCCGGCCCAGCAAGTGGTTACGCCGCGGCATCGTCAGCACGTCCAGGTCCGCCACCGCGGCATCGTCCAACTTCTCCAACTCGGCCGCCAGCGCCGCGGACACCTCTTCGTCTGCGTCCAGCAGCAACACCCAGTCGTTGCGGGCCAGCGACGCCCCAAACTGTTTCTGACCGCTGTAACCGCGCCAACGCTCCACCAAATACCGGTCAGCGCCCGCACGCGCAATTTTCTCGGTCGCGTCAGTCGATCCCGAGTCCACCACCAACACCTCGTCGGCCCAAGTCACCGACACCAAAGCCGCGGGCAGGGTCGCCTCAGCATCGGCACAACAAATCACCACAGAAATCGCAAGCGGCATGACAAATCAACCCAGTAGCAAAACGAATCACCCGCGGCCTTGACCGCGGCCACACCACGGCGGAGTCGAGTGTATTTGCCCCGCCGTCTCACCACGCCGTAGACCGCCAACGCCGTCGCCGCAGCCCGACGTGGCCGCCCCCGCCCCCGCTACACTGAACTGCGTTAACCCCACCCTCTGAGTCAAGCATGACCGCCCCTTACAAGATCGCCATCGCCGCCGCGGCCACCCTATTGCTGGTCGTCATCGCTTCGCTGCTGCTGCAACCACCGCCCGAAACCACCGGCCCCACCGCTGTCCCTACACCGGGCGCCCAGCCCATGGCCGGAGCGCGTTCTGCCCCCCCGCCGCCACCCACAGCCTCTTTCAACTCCGGCCCCACCGCCCTGAACCTCACGCGGGCCGCCCCCCCCACCGTCACCGCCTTGCCCTTCGGCAACCCCAGTCGCAGCAGCCACACGACGGCCCCCAAACCCCCGGCCGATCCAGCCCGCCTTGAGTTCCTCCCCCCCCAAAACGTTCCACCCACAGGCGAAATCTTTGATGTGGGACGCACCGCCTTTGACGCCCAGGGCAAGCCACGCCCCAGCCTGTTCGCCCCGCAGCCGGTGCCCCGACCAGCCTCGCCGGCAGCCGCCGCGGCACCC
>CALLPP010000215.1 GCA_938015655.1 uncultured Algisphaera sp. | reverse complement strand
TCATGCGTTGGTGGATCCTGCGACTGTGTGTGCTGGCCGCGGCGGCCGTCAGCGGCCTGCTGTTGTTCCAGTCGTGGGCCGGCGGCGCGGCGCCCGGGTGTTCGGCCGGGGGCGGCTGCGGCGCCGTGCTCGGGTCGCGCTGGGCCACGGTGCTGGGCGTGCCCGTGTCGCTGCCGGCGCTGCTCACCCACGGATTGATCTTCGCCCTCAGCGGGTCGGCGGCCGCGCGCGAGCGCCGGCGCCTGCTGGGCGCGGCCGCTGTGGCCGTGGCCGGCAGCGCGCTGTGGTTCATCGGCTTGCAGGTGTGGGGCGTGGGCGCGTTCTGCCCCTGGTGCATGGCCGCGCACACCCTGGGGCTCGTGGCCGCCGCGCTGATCTTGTTTCCCCGGCCGTCCTGGCCCCCGGCCGCCGCGGCGTGGGGCGGGCTGGCCGTCGCGGGCCTGATCGCCGCGCAAACGCTCTACGAGCCGCCGGTGCCCGACCTCACGCCCGACAACTTTGCCGGATTCACCGGCTTGCAGCCCGCAGACTACCCCCGCCTGGGCCTGGCCGACGCCCCGGTCGCCGTGGCCTACCTCTATGACATCAACTGCCCGGTGTGCCGCTTTGCCCACGCCCACCTCACCGCCGCCCGCGCCCGCTACGGCGACCAGCTGGTGGTGGTGCTCATGCCCGCGCCGTTTTCCGACCGCTGCAACCCCCACATGAGCCGCACGTCCGAGGCCTTCGCCACCAGCTGCGAGCTGACCGAGCTGCTCATGGCCGTCCACCACGCCGACCCCTCGGCGGTGGAGGCCTTCGACGCGTTCCTCTTCGCCGACCCCGCGCCGTCGGTCGCTGCAGCGCGGGCCCGCGCTGCCAAACTGGTGGGCGAAGACGCCCTGACAACCGCGCTGGCCAACCCCGCGGTGGAGGCCGCGGTTGCGTCTAACGTGCCGCTGTTCGACTTCTTGGGACGGTCGGTCCCCCGCATGATCATCGGCGGCCGAGCTTACCCCGCAGTGACGACCGAAGAGGGGTTTTTTGAATTGTTAGAACGTGCGACTGGGCTGGCCGGCGGTTCTCCAGATGCGTCCGAAAGATGAGCGTCGTGCGGCGTCTCTTACTTTTTAGGAGAAGCGAGGCGCCGACGGAAAGCCAGGAGGCGTAGGCCCGTGGCAGTGACCAGGGCCGACGCAGGCTCCGGGACCACGAACACGCTTATGTCGAGTTCTGCGAGGATTTCGGTCCGCGTCGTATTGCCGCCAATGAAGCCGGCGGCGCTGTTGTCGATGTTGACACTTATAAAGATCGCCGGGCGCAGCGAGCAGTGTGAGGCTGTCCGCAATACGGTAGTCGTCGGGGCTGAACAAACTTGTTTGCAGCAGCGTTGTCCCCTGAGTCAGGTTCTGCACCAGCAGGCTGAACCGAGCTGTGTTGCCGTTGGTCGGGGACGCGGCGGGGAGGTCAAAGGTTCCGGTGGCGACGTAATCCAGTTGTAGCGGGCTGTCGGGCGCCGCGAAGGTGAACGTCTGGCTGGGTTCGAAGTCGGCATTACCCGACGCCGATACATCTTGGGTGTCACGGGTGAGCCGCACCCAGCTCCGGGCGCTGTAGTCCAGGCGCTCGGGGCTCGGCTCGGTGAGGGTCGATGTCGCAAAGGCGATGTTGTCGGTCGACATCACGGTCCGTACGAAGACCTGTGAACTGAGGGGTGAGGTGGTGGTTTGCTCGTCCTGTTCGACGCCGGCGGCGGTGCTTAGGCGAGTTTGGACCTGTGCGCGTCATTTGAAAGAAAAGGGATGGCCTGAGCGGGCCCGGCGGCGATCAGGGCACCCACGGACAGGGGGGCGGCCAGCAGCAAGCGGGTAAGACGGGTTATGAGCATGTTTTTCTCAAAGGTGAATCGTGCGACTCGGGTGACGCCTGGATGGCGTAGTGATACAGCGGCGAAGCCTATCAAATGTGTTGGTCAAACAGAGCGTGTCAATCCGGCCGTGGGGTGGCCATTCGCCTACACGCGGGATCGGCCTGCTTGATCACGGGCCCGTGGCTGGGCGGTCGTACTTCGTTAAACTCCCGGGTTGCGGGCGCACGCCCGTGTCTTGCTTGTTCCTGCCCGCAGAATGACCCTGGCGATGCCCATGACCGACCCCGGCCAACCCCACGGACTGACCACGCAGCTGAAGATCGGCATGGAGATCCATGTCGAGCTGAACACGCGCACGAAGATGTGGACCGACGCGCCCAACGTGGCGCACCCCGACCACTTTGCCGCCGAGCCCAACACACTGCTGACGCCGGTGGCCATCGGGCTGCCGGGCACGCTGCCGGTGCCCAACGCCGCGGCGGTGGAGAAGTCGATCCTGGTGGGCCTGGCGCTGAACTGCCATATCGCCACCACCACCAAGTGGGACCGCAAGAGCTACTTTTACCCCGACCTGCCGAAGAACTATCAGCTCAGCCAGTTTGACCTGCCGGTGTGTGGCGAGGGGGCGGTGGACATCCCGGTGGGCGACGGCTCGGGCAACCTGCCCGACGTCGCGACCAAGCGCATCCGCATCACGCGGGCGCACCTGGAAGAAGACGCGGGCAAGCTGATGCACGAGCTGCCCGGCGGCGGCTTCTCGGATGGGACCCTGATCGATCTGAACCGCGCGGGCACGCCGCTGCTAGAGATCGTGACCGAGCCGGACTTCGCCTCGGCCGACGAGGCGGTGGCCTTCGGTCAGATGCTGCGCGACATCTGCCGGCACCTGGGGGTGACCGAGGGGGTGATGCAGAAGGGGCACATGCGCTTTGAGCCCAACATCAACGTGGTCATCACCAACGCGGCGGGCGAGACCTTTGCCACGCCGGTGGTGGAGATCAAGAACCTCAACAGCTTCAAGGCGGTACACGGCGCGATCCAGCATGAGCACACGCGGCAGGTCGAGGCGTGGCTGGAAGACGGCAAGACCATGGGTGCCCGGGCCAAGAGCACCCGCGGGTGGGACGACGACAAGCTGGTGACCACGCCCCAGCGCGAAAAAGAAGACGCGGACGAGTACCGCTATTTCCCCGACCCGGATTTGGTCAGCCTGGAGATCGACCCGGCGCGGGTTGATGAGCTGCGAGCGGCGATGCCCGAGCCGCCCCGGGTCAAGCGGGCGCGTTTTGTGGACCAGTGGAGCCTGAGCGCGGTGGACGCGGACAACCTGCTGGCCGAGCCGGTCAACACTCGCTTTTTTGAAGACGCGGTGGCGGCGGGGCGGCAGGGCAGCCCCGCGGTGGCCCCGCGGCGGGTCGCCGCGGTGCTGCTGAACGCCGGGGCCAAGCGGGCCAACGAGGCGGGGGTGGCGCTCGACGGGTTGGGCATCACGCCCGTGCAGGTGGCGGACATTGTGCGTTTGCAAGACGCGGACACCGTGAGCGCCAGCGCGGCCGACACCCTGTTCGGCCACGCCTGCACCAGCGACGAGCCGGCGGAAGCCCTGGCCCAAACCCACGGGCTGGTGCAGGTCAGTGACGACGGTGCGCTCGACGAGTGGATCGCACAGGTGATTGCCGACCCGAAGAACGAGAAGGCCGTGCTCCAGATTCGCGAAGGCAAAGAGAAGGCTATCGGCGCGCTGCTGGGTCAGATCATGAAGCTGAGCAAGGGGCAGGCGAACCCCAAGGTGGTGGGAGAGAAGATCAAGGCGCTGCTGATGTGAGGCCGACGGGCGCTCGCGGCGGCGGGGCGTCTTGCGTCCGTTCTAGGGGAATCGAGCGGCCGTGCCGGGCAAACCCCGAGGCGTGCGGGCTCGCGTTTGGCCTGCGGATCGTCGATAAGGCGGAATGGATCGCGCTGCCTCTGCCCACGAAGAACCCGAGATTTCTTTCGACCTGCCCGACGGCGCGTTCGACGTGACTTACGACGGGCCGGATGACCGCGCGGAGGGGGAGGTGCCCGAAGACGCGGGCACGGCCGCGGCACGCGAGGCCCAGCAGGCATTGATGCTCTCCCAAGAGCTGCGCCGCCCCATCGATCGTGCCGTGTCGATGGCCACGGTGACGGCGTGGACCCTGGCGGTTTTTGCGGTGATCTCGCTGCCGGGGGTGTTCTCCAGCTTCACGGGCTTTTTCATCGTGGGGGGGCTGGGGGCGTGCTCGTTTTTCGAGTTCCGCGGCCGCAACGCGCTGGGGTCGTTGAATCCTGCCGGGGCTCGCACGCTGGCGTACAACCAGCTGGCCCTGGGGGCGGTCATCGTGGTGTACGCCCTGGTCAACCTGGCGGCCACGTTGGGCGGCGAGGGCCACTACGAGCAGGCCGTGCAGGCGGTGCCCGAGCTTGACCACCTGCTGGGCGGCGGCAGCGGGCTGGGCGGGCTGATGACTTCGTTGGCCGTGGTGTATTACGCGATCGTGGGTGTGGGTGGGGCGATCGGCCAGGGGCTGATGTACGCCTTTCACCGCCGCCGGTGGCCGCTGATCGATGCGTACGTGGCCGACACGCCGCATTGGATTCAGCAGCCGCCGAGCACGGACGACGCGCAGGCCGCGTGAATCAAGGCGGCAGGTTCTAGCCCATCTCGGCGTTCAGCCAGTTGTGGTGGGCGCGGGGTGGGCTTACCAGCCGACGGTCGCTTTGCTGCCTTGTTTGGTGATGCGTTCTTCGCCTTCCCACGCGGCGATGCGGGTGTTGGCTTCGGTGAGGCTCATCTGGAAGGTGTAGGTCAGTTCGCGGATGCGGCCGGCGCGGGCGCGGTCGTCCAGGATCTTGAAGCTGAGGGTGTAGTCCGGGCGCAGGCCGTCGGGCATGGTGGGCGTGTCGCCGTAGGGGTTGGATTGCTCGGCGGCGATCTGGTCTTGCCCGCGGGGGGTGAGCACGCGGGCCAGGCCGGAGTTGGTCAACTCGACGCGGATTTTCTTGAGCACGCTGTCCGGGTCGATCTGGGTCTCGGTGTTATTGATGAAGGTCGAGACTTCGATCAGCGGCGGCTGGCCGTCGGCGAACACGCGCGAGTTGAGCATCGACTGGGTCATCACGTCCGCGGCGCGGACCGCGTCGTCCACGTCCAGGCCGGTGGTGGTGACGATCCGCTGGCGGGTGTCGGTGTCCAGGCGCTGGTTGGGGGCCGCGCAGGCGGTGGCGAGCGTTGCGGCGGCAAGGAGGAGGGTGAGGGCGAGGGGGTGGGGCTGGTGCATGGTGGGGTTTCCGGCACGGGGCGTTGGGCGCGAGGCGTGGTGTGCTGGGCGTCGGGCGCTGGGGTGGGGAGAAAAGCGGGCACGCCCGGGTGGGGCGGGCCGGTCGTGACGGGCCCGGGCGCGGAACGCCCAGGGTTTGCCTGTGGTTAACGGTTTTTGAAGGCGTTGAGGGGCTCGCGTTCGATGAGTTCCAGACGGAAGTCCACGACGTCAGGGTGGGTGGCGGTGGCGGCGATGGACCGGGTCTGACGGCCTTCGAGGCTGACGGACTTCCAGCTGCTGGTGATGGAATTTTGCACGATGCCTTCGCGGTCGAGCCATTCGAAGCGGTAGTGGATGGTGTGCTGGCGGCGGTCTTTGTTGCGGAGCTGGGCCTGCACCTTCAGGCGGCCGTTGGCTACCCGAGCCTCGTTGATGGAGACGACCTGGGCGACCTGGGCCAGCGACAAGTCGGTGACGATGCGCTGGTCATCGACCAGGTTGCGCTCGCCCACGGGGTCGCTGCGCTGCGCGGTGTTGACGGTTTGGCAGCCGGTGAGGGTGGCGGTCACGCACAGGATGGCGGTGATGCGGCGGAGGGGGGTGTTCATGGCGTGGGGGCTCGGGCGGGGGCGGGCCGGGGCGGGCCGAGGGGGAACGTTTGGATGATAAGGGGGCTCGCGGGATGCACGCTGCGGACCCAGACGCCGTGGCTGCGGGCGGGGTCGAGGGTGATGTGGGCGGCGGGCTGGTTGCCGGCTTGGATGCGCAGGGAGCCGCTGGCGGGCAGGGGCAGGCGGGCGTAGCCGATTTTTTTGGGCAGGCTGGCCCAGATGCGGCGGTCGGCCTGGTTGGTGGCGGCCTGGTAGCCCACGGCGGCGAGGCGGCCCAGCAGCAGGGCGAGCTCGTCGCCGCTGCCCAGCCCAGCCCGGCTCTGGGTCTGGCTGCGCAGGGCGCGGTTGAAGGCGTAGGCGGCGGTGGTTTTGAGCGCGGCGCTGAGGGTGGATTTGAGAATGAGCGCCGGCAGGCGGTTTTTGAACTCTTGGCCGACCACGGCGTCGAGGCTGACCAGCGGCTGGGTGGTGGTGACGGGTTGGCCCGCGGCGGTGATTTGGCAGCGGGCGGTGTGGTGGTGGTTTTCGACCAGGGCGGGGAAGTTTGCGGCGACGTAGTCGATCTGCCGTGAGACCAAAAACAGCGGGAGTTCGAGGTAGAAGGCTTCGAGGTACGGCGACGTGCCGGTTGCGAAGAAGACATGGGTGACCGGCGGCGCGGGGGCGTGGGATCCGGCCTGCCGGGCGACGCGGAGGTCGTCGCGGATGTGGGGGTTGCCCGGGGCCATGCCCGCGGCGCGTTCGAGGCTCTTGCGGGCCCGTTCGGCGTCGCCGGTGTCGGCCCCGTGGTACAGGAAATACAGGCCTTGGAGCAGTTCGGCGAAGGGGTTGGCGTAATCGGCGTAGACCGCGTATTTGTCCAGATCGCCGAAACGCCGGGCGAGCTGCTCGCGCAGGCGCGGGTCGTTTTCGGGGGCGAGCGTGTCGCCGGTGCCGCGCTCCGTGGCGATCCGGCCCGCGGCGGCGCGGGCGTTTTCCAGTTCCTTGGCGTTGCGGGCCACGGCCTCTTGCTGGTGCCGGTACGCGCGGTTGAAGCTGACTCGGGCGCTCGGGGGGTCGCCCAGGCAGAGGAAGTTCATCGCCCGCAGCGTAGCGGCCATGATGCGGTCGCTGTCCCAGCCGCGGTAGGGCAGCTCGTTGAGGTTGACCAGGAGGGCCCGGGTCTCGGTGGTCAGCGACAGGTCGGGTTGTTCGTCGAAGCGGTCGATGGCGGCCTGGGCTTGGGCGAAGCTGTGGTTGCTGGCCTCAAACTCGCCCAGGGCGTGCTGGGCGGCGCCCAGTTCCAGCAGGGCGATCACGCGGTTGCGGGGTTTTGCGCCCTCGCCCCGGGCGTAGGCGCTAAAGATCATGCGGGCGCCCGTCAGGTCGCCGCGGCGAAACGCGTCTTGGCCGTTGATGAGCCCCCGGTTGCAGGCAGGCAAGACCGCGCCCAGCGCCGCGAGCAGGGCGGCGAGGGGCAGGCGTACGGCCCATCCCCGGACGGGGCGGGCGGGCAATGAGCGGGGGGCGGGCCGGGGCATGGCGTTGCAGGTTAGGGCCCCGGGCGCGGGCGACCCGAAGACGCTCGGGGGGCGGCCCACCGCGCCCGGGCGGGTCGTTGGCCGGACGCGGCGGTGGTGTGGGGGTTGCGACTATTAACCTAACAAGATAGAATTATTTTGTTTGGTTAATAACTGGGTCTCTGTCATGACTACTGCTTCCACTTCTGTGCCGCTTGGGGTTGGCTCCCGCTCCGGACCGACTTCGGGGCGGCGAGGTCGCTACGCCCGGGTATTACAGGCGGTGAACGATGCCGGGCCGGAGGTATCGTTGAAGCAGGTGAAAGCGGTGTGCGTGCCCGAAAATCCGGCGACGGTGACCCGGTTGGTGAACGAATTGGCTAAGCAGGGTTGGTTGGTGTGTGAGGACCGTGTGGGGGATTACCGGTGGAACCGGTCGCGCGGCGGATTCGATATTGAACGCTGGCTGGACGGCAAATTCCAGGGCGGGCAGGTGAAGAATCAGCCCGCGGGTGAAAGACCGCGAGAGCGCTTGCTCGAACGCGGCGCGGCGGCCCTGAGCAACGCCGAATTGTTGGCGGTGCTGATTCGCAGCGGCCGGCCTGGTGAGTCGGCGGTGGAGGCGGGCCGCAAGCTGGCCCGGGCGTTTGCGGACCGGCTGCCGGATCTTCCGGGTGCGGGACGAGCGGAGATCAAGGCGCTGAGCCGAGCGGTGGACGTGACGGGTTACTGCCAAATTTTGGCGGGCATCGAGCTGGGGCGGCGGGTGCAGGCGGCGGGGGACGACGCCGCCCCGTGCGAGATCGGGTCCACGGCGCAGGCGGTGGCTTTTTGTCGTCGGCGGTTTGCCCGGCTGGCCCGAGACGGTAAGCAGGAAGAATTTCACGTGGTGACCCTGGACACCCGGCACCAGATGATCGCCACTCACCGCGTCACGGTGGGCACCTTGGACGCCAGCCTGGTGCACCCGCGGGAGGTGTTTCGTCCGGCGATCCGCGACGCGGCGGCCGCTGTGCTGCTGGTCCACAACCACCCCAGCGGCAACCCGGCGCCCAGCCCCGAAGACCGCGCGGTGACTGAACGGCTGGAACGCTGCGGTCAGACGCTGGGGATCGACGTTCTGGACCACGTGGTGGTGGCGCAGGGGGGGTGTGTGAGTTTGCGAGCGGCCGGCGCCAGCGGGACTGGGGGCGGGACATTGTCTGGGGCATGATCCCTCCCCCCTCCCTGGCGGCCGCCGGGGAGGTAACGACGGTTCAAGCCGTGCGTTGCGGATTGGTGATCGGTGATCAGGGCAGTAGAGGCAGGTCGATGACGTGGATCACGTCGTTGCCGGCTTGGATGTCGGTCTCGATGATCGTTCCTTTGCTGTTGACGATCAGGGCGTTGTCGTGGTCTTGGTCCGGCTCGATCAACATCGCGGCTTTGTCCTCGTTAAGGGTGGCAATCTCTGTGTCGCCATCGGCTTTGCCGGCGATGTCGCTGGCCGAGAGCTTCATGGGAACCACGTGGAGTAGCGGCATGAACTTGACCTTTTCGCCGTTTACGGCGGTTTGGGCGCCTTGGCCTCGGGTGTGGCCAGCACGGTTCCCAGGCCCCGCGGCATGGTGAGGGCGACGGTGCGAGTCAGGTTAAAGACGAATTTCCGTGAATAGAAAGGGGGAGGTAAACGTGGCCCGACGACCGAGCTCGTGGGGTCCACCCGTAAAGAAATGGAACGAACATTAACTTTAGATTTGATAGACGCTTGTCCAGCGGAGGAGGCATTGGTCTGAGGTTTCATTTTCGGTCGTCCGAGGCCGGACGTTTTATGCTGGGCGTATGCCGGTTCTGGGCCGGGTCGTTGGTTGAAGGATTTCGCGGGACGTACCGGAGGAAGGTTGAGATGACAGGCGCGTGCGGAACGCGAGGCTGGGGTGGCCTCGGAGGGGGCCGTCGGTCACCGCCGTGAGGCGTGGGGTAGGTTCAGAGCGGGTTTTTGCAGTTGCCGCACAAATAAAAAACCCCCGGTTGAACCGGGGGGCTGGTGAGTGGCTTCAGGGCGTGCGTAGGAGGATTACTCGGGCTCGGCGGACTTTTTATCTTTGTTGCGGGGGAGGATGGCGGTTTCGATCACGTGGATCACGCCGTTGCTGGCCAGCAAATCGGTGGTCGGTAAAGTCCGGCCGTTGACCAAGACCCGTTCTTTCTTGAACCGGATTTTGATTTTCCGGCCGCTGACCGCCTTGGTGTCGATTTTGGTTTGCAGATCAGTGTGGAGCATTTTTTGGTCGAGCACGTGCCCGAGGAGGGTCTTTTTCAACAGGCCTTTGTTGCCGGTGACCTGCTCAATCACTTTGGGGTCGGCGTTCTCGAAGGCTGCGTTGTTAGGGGCGAAGAAAGTGAAGCCTCCGGTCTGACGCAAAGTGTCTTCGAGGTCGGCGGTTTTAATGAGTTCAACTAGGGTGCTGAACTGGGCGTCGGATTCCAGCACGGCGAGCAGATTCCCGGCCGCTTCATCGGCCAGAGCCACCGGATGGCCGTGATGATGATGGCCCCAGGCGTCGGTGGGAGCGGCGAAAGCCCCCAGGCCGAGGGTCAATGTGGCGGCGATCAGGGTTGGGTGAGATAGATTCATGGTATTCCTCGTAAAAGCACAGCCCTTTGCGGGGCAGAAATAAGAGATTTTGTAGGGTCGCTGCGGCGTGGCGTGGCGTGCGATGATAGACCCATCAGTTGGGCAGGGGGGAGCCATCCCGGTCCGGCCGGCTGGCTTGCCCTTTTTTGGGATGGAGTTTTTGTAGTGGCCACCATCGACGATCCGCAGGACCCTCGCTTGGAGCCGTATTTGCGGATGCGCGACCGCAATCTTCGGGCGGAGGCCGGCGGCTCGCATTTTCTGGCTGAAGGCCGTCTGGTGGTGGAACGCGCGGTGGAGGTGGGGATCGCGCTTGAGAGCGTGTTGGTGGTCGATACGAAAGCCCCTGCGATTCGGAGGCTGGTGCCGCCATCTACCCGGGTGCTGGCCTGCAAAAAGCCGGTGATGGCGGCAGCGGCTGGCTTTGCGCTGCACCAGGGGATTGTGGCGGTGGGCCGGGTGCCCGCTCCGCCCACCCTGGAGCAGGTGGTGGCCAACGCCCGCGCGGCGGGTCGGGCGGGCACGCTCGTGGTGTGCCCCGAGGTGACCAATGTGGACAACGTGGGGCTGCTGATCCGCGTGGCCGCGGGGCTGGGGGCCGACGCGATGATGCTGGGGCCACGCTGCGCCGACCCGTGGTACCGGCGGGCGGTGCGCACCTCGATGGGCACGGTGTTCTCGCTGCCGGTGGTGCGTTATCCGGACGTCTCGGGGCCCGAGTCGTTCACCGCCGATTTACGTTGGCTGGCCGGGCCCGCGGGGTACGACCTGGTGGCCACGGTGACCGACCCCGATGCGCCGGTGTTGGCGCCGCGTGCACGGCGCGACACGCCGGACACCGGTACGGCGGTGCTACTGGGCAGCGAGGGCTACGGGCTGGACGCCGAGGCCGTGGCCCGCTGCACCCGGAGGGTGCGTATTCCCATGCACCACGGGGTGGATTCGCTGAATGTGGCGGTGGCCGCGGGCATCGTGCTGCACGCGATCATGCAGGAGAGGGAGCCGAGATCGGAATAGAATCTGGCCGTCGCACATTAGATGTAAGCGCTACGCCCTCCTGGAACCCGCCATGTTGAAACCTATACCTAACTGTTTGTCCGCTCTGCTGCGTTTACGTCCGCTTGTGCTGGCGGTGCTGGTTGCGCTGCCGACAGCCTGTTCGCTGGCCGACGGCGGTACCGACGAACCACCCAAAAAGGAAATCATCTTGGTCACCGAGCCCCCCCGTGATGCCGACGGCCGTTTGATTCCCGTCGAGAAAACCCCCGAGCAGTGGCGGGAGGAACTGACCGATCGCGAGTTTTATATTTTGCGTGAGTCGGGCACCGAGCGGGCGGGCACCGGCCGTTACCTCGATAATAAAGAGCAGGGGGTCTACGCGTGCGCGGGCTGCGGCTTGGCGCTTTTCGAAAGCAAGACCAAGTTCGATTCGGGGACCGGTTGGCCGAGCTTTTATCGGCCAATCGGGGACGACCACGTGGCGGACGTGCGCGACGAATCGCACGGTATGGTGCGGGTGGAAAATCGCTGTGCCCGCTGCGACGGCCACTTGGGCCACGTGTTTAACGACGGGCCCCGGCCCACGGGGCAGCGTTACTGCATGAACGGCTATGCGTTGCGGTTTGTGCCCGCCCAGAGCGAGCCGGCCGACGATCAGAACGCGGGGTAGCCGCGTGACTCGGCGACCCCCAAGCAAAAAGCGGAGCCCACGGGCTCCGCTTTTTGCTTGGGGGCCGCCATTGGTTTCCTGACCGCGGTGTCAGTCTGTCGGTAGCCGCTTAAGCACCCGGTCGTACGACTGGGCGGCGTCGTCGGGCCCGGCAAGGTCCAGCCCCAGATCACGAAGCAGCCCGTCTTTGAGGCCGTAGATCAAGCCGTGCAGCACGAGGGTTTGACCGCGCTGCCAGGCGGTGCGGACGGTGGTGGTTCGGGCGAGGTTCATGACCTGCTCGATCACGTTCAACTCGCACAGCCGATCGCAGCGCGTCTCGGGTTCGTTGACATTGTTAAGCCGGTCGGCGTGCCGGTGTGCGACATCTTCGATGTGACGCAGCCAATGTTCAATCAGGCCCAGTTCGGGTTTGTCCAGGGCGGCTTTGACTCCGCCGCATCCGTAGTGGCCACACACGACGACGTGTTCCACCTTCAACACCTCGACGGCGTATTGAATGACCGACAGGCAATTTACGTCGCTGTGTACCACCACGTTGGCGATGTTGCGGTGGACGAAGAGGTGTCCTGGATCCATCCCGACGACCTGGCTGGCGGGCACTCGGCTGTCTGCGCAGCCGATCCAGAGGTATTTTGGGGTTTGCTGTTTAGACAAGCGTGCAAAAAAATCCGGGTCACGGCTCTTCGTTTCGGCGGACCAAACGCGGTTTTTTTCCAGGAGTTCGTCGATGTGAGGGTGTGGCATGCCGGGATATTAGCGAAGCGAAACGGACCGGGGGGGGTACTGGCTGAATCTTCCACGGCGACCGACGACGCTGTTTAAATACGTTGTCGCAGGCACGGTATGACCGACCCGATATTCCCCGGGATGAACGGGTAGGCCGTGGCCTGGTTAGCAGGGGCCTGGGCTACAATGGATGTAATCTATTTATGAGATCAATCAATAAGGATTCTTTCATTATGCAAATTCTCTCCCGACGTCGGTTTCTGAAGTCCTCTGCTGTTGCCGCGGGTGGCTTTACCTTTTTGCCCGCCTATATTGCTCGCGGGGCGCAGTCGTCGTCGGGGGTGGCACCCAGTGAAAAAGTCAACGTGGCGCTGATCGGAATTGCCCACAAGGGATCGAACAACCGTTCGGCTTTTTTGAGCACTAACCTGGTGAACGTGGTAGCCCTGTGCGATCCAGATTTCACCCAGAAGCAAGCCCAAGAAGCGGTTGCGGACCACCCCGAAGCGAAGCGGTTCACCGACTTTCGTCGGATGTTCGATGAGATGTCGGACGAAATCGATGCGGTGATTGTCTCGACCCCGGATCACTCGCACTTCGCGGCGACCATGCACGCGATGATGGTAGGCAAGCATGTGTGGTGTGAAAAGCCCTTGGCGCACACGTTTGGCCAGTGCGAACGTCTAATCGCGATGGCGGAAAAAACTGGGTTGGTGACGCAGATGGGCAATCAGGGGCACTCTTCGGCCAATCGCACCCAGTTCGAAGCGTGGACCGAGGCGGGGGTCATCAAGGACGTCACGCGGATCACCGCGTATATGAACAAGTGGCGACGCTGGCACGGTTGGGGGGCGGGCACCACCGCGTACCCGCAAGACCCGATGCCCGGGGGCCTAGACTGGGAAGCCTGGACGGCCACCGCGGCGGAAAACCCGTTTAGCAAGAAGCTGCACCCGGGCAACTGGCGCAGCTGGTTCGACTACGGCAGTGGGTGCTTCGGCGACTGGGGACCTCACATTCTCGACACCGCCCACCGGTATCTGAAGCTGGGCTTCCCCGAAACAATCACCGCGGTTCACCGTTCAGGGCTTAGCGATTTGGTCTACCCCGGTGCGTCGACTATCCGTTTTGATTTCCCCGCCCGAGGCAGCATGCCACCGTGTGAGGTGACCTGGTACGACGGGCAGGAAAACGTCCCGAAGTTTGAATTAGAACTGGGACCCATTGACAAGGCCACCGGGCAACGCACGCCGCTTACCCTCGACCCCAAGTCGCCGGGCAAGGTGATCTATGGCAAGGACCTCACCTTCCAGGGCGGGTCGCACGGCTCGGTTCTTCAGGTGGTGCCTCGTGATAAGTATCTAGACATCCGCCGCGATTTGCCGCGCTTTGAAACCAAAGTCACGCGACACTGGGAGAATTTCCTGCTGGCCTGTAAAGGTGAGGAGGAAGCCAGCTCGCCGTTCAGCATCAGTGGCCCGCTGTCTCAGGTCTTTAATTTGGGGGTGCTATCCCAGCGTTTTGGCGGGGAGCTGAAGTTCGATGCCCAGACCAAGCAAATCACCAATCACGAGATTGCCAATGCGCTGCTGGATCCCGCGCCCCGCAAGGGCTGGGAAGAGTACTACAAGGCGTAGAACCCACCGTTGACGAAGAAGTGGACGTGGCTGCCTTTGTCGTTGATGTCAGCGAGACTGGGGTTTTTTTTTATCACGTTCAGGTGGCTCTCGGGAGCCTGTGCGTGGACCGGTGACATCCGGTTGAAATACCGGGCTGGGCCTGTCCGTAGGCGGTTCGCCGAGGTTCTTTTGGAAAGCCACGTAACTAATGTCATCTTTAGGGTGATTGCAAAGCAGGCCCTGATGGGTAAAATAGGTGGGCTGGGGAAGGCGTGGTGGGGCGGCTAAAGCTGAGGACTTGCGGTTTCCTGGCGTAAAATTCTTAAGCGTCTTAGTGGAGGTTCGAGGAGGCGGCTTCTCGCGAGATACGATCGACTGACTTTTTCTTCGGTGAATCTTAAAGATGAAAATCATTGCAAACGGTCTCTTGTTGCTGGGTCTCGGGTGGGTGGGGGCGGCCAGTGCGGGGGAGATGATGACTTTTCCGACCAACGGTCAAACGTTGCCCGATCGCGAAGTAGGCCAAGGCAGTTTGGCGATCGGCGGGTTGACCTTGAATCTGACGGCCGGTGTTGAAGGAGCCGACACGCCGTCTCTGCTTCCGGTGGTTGTCCGCGATGGAGAAATCTTGGGGATCGGTGTGCGGTCTGGGGGGTCGCGATGGGGCGCGGTGCAGCGTGGTGAATCACTCACGCTGACGTTCGATCACGAGGTAGTGCTGCGCCAGCTGGATTTGGCCCTGATTGGGCTCGAATTGGACGCAGCCGTGACGGTCGTTGTCGGTCCGGATGCGCCGTTCCGGGTGTATGGCAAGGGGGATGCGTCGACGGTCGAGCCGGCGGTTGAAGGGGTGACGTTTGAGGGGGTTCAGGACATTGTTACGTTTACCGGCGACGGGAAAAAGCTCCGGGCCGGTGATTCGATTCGGCTGTCGTTTGATAAAACCAACCAGGCGAAAAAAGGGTTTATTCTTTCTAGCTTGACGGTCGAACGCGAGGCGCCCCCCCTCGACGCAGAGCCTAGCTGAACCGCTTGCCATTGTGCTTGCGTCTGCTCGGCGACAGAGCGACCACGTCGTTCTTCGTTGGCGACTTGAGCTGTGTACGTCGCACAAACACCCCCAAGGTCATTGGGCTCGCTGCGCTCGCGAGTTGGGGGAGGTTGCGCGGGGCACTCGAAACTGCCAGTCATGCGCTGCGCGACCCCGTGCCGGGCACCGAGTTGAGTGGTGGGGTTTCGCCGGAGTGCTGCTTCGTTCGAGGCGCAGGCCAGCGGGCGGCGTGCAAGACGCCGAGCAAAACAGCGTACGCAAGCGGCTACGGAGGATTGGGGCTTTCTCTGCAAACCCTGCAGCTCTGTGTGAGAACGGCTGGTTGATTTTGAATGACCTCGCAACGCACGGATAGCCGCTCAACCTTCGATTCCACCGGCTGCTCTCTGTGACCTCCGAACCTCGGTTTTCTTTGTGTTCTGCGACGCGACGGGATGTGTCGTGCGCGTCCTCCGTACTCGGCCCAAGGCAGTTTTCACGCGAGGCGCCGAGCCGATTTAAGGCAGGGATCCCCCTCGCCCCCTCGCCCGATCGTTTGCGTCCGCTCGGGGCCCCGGCACTCTCGGCGTGAGACATTTTCGTATTGCGGTTGTCGTATCCCGTGGTTGGCCGAAGTAAGTCTTGGTCATCCCGAATAAAGGTTCCTGACACGAATGGCACTGCCGCGATTCTGGCTCGTGAGCGGCACCCCGACTGTTTCGCGAGCGCGCACCGATTTCCAGCGGCCTGCGCCGCTCAATCATTTTCATCATTTCACCGGAGTCGCCCGCTTAGGGCTTGGTGGGCTTCCGTGCTGATTTATCATGAACTCCGGCTGGACCTTCCCTGATGTGCGTCGTCTTACGACAGGCAGGGAAGGTCTATGCCTTTTATCGCACCCCGTCGCTTTGCCTCATCAGGATTCGAGGTCGTCGCCCGATCGCTCATGCAGCAGGACACCCTGCCGCTGACCGAGGTCGTAGACCCGGATCGGTTGCAGCAGGTCTTCACAGAACACGGCGTGAGCTTCGGCCAAGAGCCCGATGCGGTCTACACCCCGGCACTTGTGCTCTGGGCACTGCTCTCCCAGGCGTTTCACGCCGCGGAGCACCGCAGCTGCAAGGCCGCGGTCGCTCGTATCGCGTCGCTTTGGGCCGCGCTGGGACGGCGGGTCTGCGACACGAACACCGGGGCTTACTGCAAGGCCCGGCTCAAGGTCCCCGCCGAGGCGATCGCCGAACTGACACGCCGCGTAGCGAACGATGCGGAAACGGCGGCCGAGCCCGGCGGGGCCACGCCCCGCGGTGTCGATCCGGATGGACATGGATTCTTGGCCGAGGCGCTGAAGATTCCCCGGCCTGGCCGGATTCTGATGGTGGACGGCACCACCATCACCGCGGCGGACACCCCGGAGAATCAAGCGGAGTACCCGCAGAACCCGGCGCAGGAAGAAGGGCTGGGCTTCCCCATCCTGCGGTGCGTCGGCCTGGTGTCGCTCACCACCGGGCTGCTGGTCGATTGGGCGTTTGGCCCTTACTGCGGCAAGCAAACCGGTGAGACCGCATTGCTCCGTCAGCTGCTCAATGGCTTGAATGCCGGGGACATCTTGGTGGCAGATTCCTACTACTGTTCGTACTGGCTGATGGCCGAGTGCCAGCATCGCGGGGTCGAGCTGGTCGCCAAGAACCACCACCTGCGTGACGGTCGCCCCGCGGCGGCGACACCGATCAACGACCGTGAGCGGTGGTCGGTCTGGACACGGCCCTCGCGTCCGACGTGGATGAGCGACGTGGAGTATGCCCGGGTGCCCAAGACGCTCACCGTTCGCCTGGTGGACGTTGCGATTGGCGACGCCCACCTTCGCCCCGACGCTTTTACGATCGCCACCACCATCCATGAACCCGAGACGTACCGCGGCGACTGGATCCGGGCGTTGTACCGCAGCCGCTGGCTGATCGAGCTGGACATCCGCGCCTTAAAATGCTCGGTGGGTCTGGACCAGCTTCGGGCGAAGTCTCCGGCTATGGTGCGCACGGAGATGTGGTCTTGTCTGCTGGCCTACAACCTGGTGCGGGTGAAGATGCTCCAAGCGGCGAAGCCCAAGAGGCGTGCTCCACGGACGATGAGCTTTACCACCACGCTGCAGATGCTGGCGGCGAACTGGGTGCTCTGCGGCGTGATCGGGGTCACCGACGAGCTGGCCGAGCTTGGTCAGTCGATGCCGCGAAGTGAGCGCGTGGGGCACCGGCCGGATCGGCACGAACCGCGGGAGAACAAGCGGCGTCCGAAGACCTTGAAGCTGATGGTTAAACCGAGGCGGGTTCAACGATCCGAATCGCGAGCGGTAGGGTGGCGTAAATCCAGTAATGGCATGCGGCAGTGCCATTCGTTCCTGACACCTTTTCCGCGCCCCTTTTCCGCGCCCGTATTCGATGCGGAGCGGGCGGGCCATGACGACCGACGATAGACGCTGGGCAGAGATCCGTCAATGGGAAGTGGAGCTCCGACCCCAATGATTTCCCCAGAACG
>CALLPP010000214.1 GCA_938015655.1 uncultured Algisphaera sp. | reverse complement strand
GGCCGCGACGCGATGATGCGGTTGGCGGTGACCTCGCCGATGCCGCGGATGGACATGAGTTCGCCGCGGGTGGCGGTGTTGAGGTCGATGGCTTCGGTGGGCTCGGCTTTGCCCAGGGCGATGTCGTCTTCGGCTTCTTCGCGGCGCTGGGCTTGGCGCTCTTGGGGGAGGGCTTGCCAGTCGGTGTAGGCCCAGATACCGGCACCCGCCTGGGCGGCCACCAGCTCGGCGTCTTTGAGTTGTTCGCGGTAGTCGTCGCGCGAGCGTCCGTCGGCGGTGGTGCGGTAGACGCCGTAGGCGCGGGCCAGGCCCCGGCGGACCAGTTCGGTGGCCAGGTCCTTGCCGTCGGCGGTTTCGACAAAGGCGTAGATGCGTTGGTAGCGGGCATCGCCCCGGCCGTCGGCGAAGGTGGTGTACACGGTGAAGGGCTGCTCAAGCAGCTCGGCAACGGCGTCTCCCGCCAGGGCGCCGTGCTCGGTGGCGAGCGTGATGGAGCTTTGCGGGCCGCCGCCGTGGGCCGAGACGCCGAAGTAGCGGCGCTGGGCGCGCAGGCGCCGGGCGTCGGTCTCGTCGGTGACGTGCCACTCGATGCAGTCGGCGCCGTAGAGCCGTAGTGTGTGCTGCTCGCCGTCGGGGGCCCGGACCCGGAAGCTGTCGCCATCGGCCCAGTCGGTGGGGATTAGGCGGACGTGCTCAAGGCGTTGGAGGTCCGCCGCCAGGCTGGGGGCGGCGAGGAGCAGGAGCAGTGTTAAGAGAAAGAGGGTTCGGGTCACGGATCCATTGAAACAGAAATCGCGCCCAAAACAACCGAGGGCGAGCCGCCCGCCCACCGCACCGGGTGCAGGCTGGTGCCGCATCTTGCTTTAAGACCGATCGCAACCCGGCTTCCCCCACACTTCCTAATATCAGCGTCGTGTCCCGCGATCTGCCCCCCTTTTTTGTTCACCCTTTCATCACGAGGTTTCGATGACTCTGGCTCGCGTTGGTTTTGTGCAGCGTGTTTTCTCCCCCGTACGGCTGGTTGCCCTGGCGGCGCTGTGTTACGGCTGCAGCACCTACGCCAGTCACCCCGCCCTGGCCCCCACCCCGGTGGCCGCGGGCGAGCACGACCCGGTACAGGTCACCCTGGCCCCGCAGACCGTGCGATCCATCGACGGCTTCGACGCTTTTGACCGCACCAAGTACATCACCCTGCACGGGGGCAACTCCGAAGGAGACATGAGCCCCGAGGATCACGCGTTCATCTTGGAAGAGCTGGACGCCCGCTACGGCCGCGACGGGGGCATCCGCACCCACACGGTGTTCAACACCCCCGCCCACCCCAAGCGTGCGGGCTTTCCCGACGTCAAGTCCATCCGCAAGGCCGGGCGTGAAGCCCAGCGCGAGCGGGCCGCACGCCCGGGCTACCTGCCCGAAATGACGCGCCAAACCGTGCTCTGCGCCCATCCCGAACACCTCTTGGGGCGGGAAGGCAACGAGGCGTCTGCCTGGGGCCCCACCACGCCCGAGGCGGCGGCGGAGTTCGAAGCGCGGTTCATGAAGCACTTTTGGACCGACGAAGAGCGCCCGCTCTACTTCGAGGTCTTCAACGAGCCCTTCGTCAAGGCCAAGAAGATCGGGACCACCGTCGAGGCGTTCAGCGAGCAGCACGTGGCCGTGGCCCGACGCATGCGCAAGCTGGCTCCGCAGGTTCAAGTCGGCGGGTACAGCGCCGCATGGATCGAGGTCGAGGCCGGCAACTTCCGCCACTGGGAAAACAACCAGAAGAAGTTCATGGACATCGCCGGGGCGGAGATGGACTTTTTTTCCTATCACATCTACGACGGGATCAACGTCACCGGCGAGGCCCGCAACCGCACCGGCAGCAACTCCGAAGCGATCCTGGACTTGATCGACCAGTACAGCTGGCTGTCTTTCGGCCGGGCCAAGCCGCAGATGATCACCGAGTACGGCCTGATCCCCGCGGGCAACATGGGGAACCTGGACTATAGCGCCGAGCGCTCGGCGCAGATGATCCGGTCCACCCAGGCCCAGATGCTCACGTTCATGGACCACCCCGACCGCCTGCTCAAGACGGTGCCGTTTTTTCTGGGCAAAGCGCTGTGGACCTACGGCCTCAAGGGCCCCGGCGAGCCGGGCAAAGCCAACCCGTTTCTGCTGTGGCGCCGCTTGGCCGACGGCAGCTTCGTGAAAACCGACCTGGTGAAGTTCTACCGCTTCTGGCTGGGCGTCGATGGGCAGCACCGCTGGGCCCACAGCAACGACCCGGACGTGCGGGTGCACGTCTGGGCCGACCAGAAGCGCCTCAATGTGGTTCTGATGAACATCGAAGACCACCCGCGCACGGTCGGCCTGGAAGGCCTGCAAGACCTTGACGCCGCGGGTGTACACACCCGGCGCCTGACCACCCACGGCTCGGCCCCGGAGCTCAGCGAAACGCCGCTTGACGGCGTGCCCGCCACGCTCACCCTGGCTCCGGGCGAGAGCGTACTCTTGATGATCGACAGCCGCGGCCCGCTAAAACCACAGCAGACCGTCTTGGAAGAGCGGGTCTACGCCGACAGCTATATGAAACCCATCGAGGCCGGCACGCCCCTGCGCTTCGTGTTCGACCAGGTGCCCGCGGGCGAGGGCCGCGCCACCCTCCGCGTGTCGGCGGGCCGCGCCAACGACCGCACCAAAATCCCCACGTCGGTCACCGTCAACGGGGAGGCCGTGCCGGTGCCCACCGACTGGGCGGGCGACGAGCAGGCCGGGCGTTCGATGTTCTTCGGCGCCTTGGAAGTCGATGTGCCGCGCTCGCTGCTTCAGGCTCGTAACACCGTCGAGGTGACCTACGCCGACGCGGGCGGCAAGCTTGCCTGCGTGGTGCTCCGGCTCGAAACGCTACAGCCCTAACCCGGCCACACGGACTGGCCATCAAAGCCCCACCCCAGACACCGTGGCGGGGCCGCTTAACCTCAACCCAACACGGGCTCTGCTATGAAAAAAAACCCACGATCCATCGGGCCGGCTCGGGCCGGCAAGGCACTGCTCATGACTGGCGGCCTGGCCCTCGCCGCCGGCTGGTTCGGGCCTGTCCCCGCCGCCTGCGCCGAAACACCTTTGAAACAACCCAATATCGTGCTGCTGTTTGCTGACGATATCAGCGCGCGTGAGCTGCCGGTGTACCGGTCATCGGTTTGGTCGGACCCGCTGCGCAAGACCACCTCGGACCCCGCGGTGCGGGCCACCACCCCGGTGCTGGACCGGCTGGCCCACGAAGGCTGCTGGATCACCACGGCCTGGGCGGCCACCGTGTGCCGCCCCAGCCGCGCGATGATCATGACCGGCCGCTACGCCCACCAACAGAAGTGGTGGAACAACCGCGACATCGGCGTGGCCTACGACGATGAGGGCAAGCTGCGGTCCTGGCCGGTCTACGAGAGCAGCCCGCTGCTGCTTAGTCACGTGACCTCCGGGGCGGGGTACGGCACGTTCTGGGCCGGCAAGTTCCACCTCTCGGGCGACTACGAAAAGTTTGGGTTCGATGAGGCCGTGTTCACCCCGGGCCTGCTGACCGACACCGGCAACACCGCCACCGACTTCAAACTCACCTACAAGAAAGTTAAAGGCAAGCGGACGCTGATCAACCAGGACACCGGCGAGCCGGTCAACACCTACGCCCAGGACAGCTGGTACTTCAACCCCCACGTGCTGCTGATGAACCACCCCTCGGCCCCGGACCAGACCGTCTGGTGGCCTAACACCCCGGAGTCAAAGAAGGCTTTCGGGCTCAACACCTACGGGCCGGATGTCGAGTTGAAGTTCACGTTCGACTTCATGGACCGCATGCACGCCCAAGACAAACCGTTTTTTATCTACCACGCCTCGCATCTGGGCCACGACGCTTTTAACTGGTTCGACCCGGACGAAGAATCCAAATGGCCTCAGACCCCCAAAATCGTGTGGGACGGTGAGCGCTACACCCGCGGCGAGCCGAACATCACCGGCGATGACGGCGTGTACGACACCCACGGCAGCCTGTCCGACTACGGCCTGCACAGCCACATCAACTACCTGGATTACCAGGTGTGGCTCTACACGCAAAAACTCGAAGCCATGGGCGAGCTGGACAACACGGTGTTTGTCTTCACCGCCGACAACGGCACCGGGGGCTACGGCAAGAACACCAGCGAGCAGCAGCGCGGCTGCCACGTGCCGATGATTATCTATGCCCCGGGCATGACCAAACAGGGCCGCCAGGACGTGATGGTGAGTATCGCGGACATGCTGCCGACCTTCGCCGACCTGGCGGGCTTCGAGATCCCTGCGGACTACGACGTGGACGGCCAGAGCCTGGTGCCGTTCCTGTTCACCGACAAGCCGATCCACCGCGACTGGGTGTATTCGTACCGCGGCCCCGAGCAGATCGTACGCACGCCCACCATGTTGCGTGACGGGCGCCACAAGTGGTGGGACGTGCGCGAAGAGCCCGAAGACCTCACCAGCTTCCCGGGGTTCTCCCCGGACCAGATCACCGCGCCAGATCGCCGAGCCGAGAAGACGCAGCTTGAAGAGGTGCTGTCGCGCTACGACCTTTACGACCAGGTTCATGACGCCCCGGGCGTGCCCCCCCAGCCGCCGATTAAGGGCAAAGGGCGGCCGTACTACCGCGGTCCGGGCAAGAAATAGCGGCGATTGCTTTACCGCCGGGGCCGGATCCGCAGCCCCCATTGAAAAAGCGGTGAGGCCTCGTGACGAGGCCTCACCGCTTTGTTTTTAAGGTTCGAAAGAGGCTTGGTTAGCCCTGAACTTTCTTCCAGTGCTTGCCGGCCTTGGTGGTCAGCTCGCGCTGGTTGCCCTTGTTCCACAGCTCGCGAGCGTCGAGGCCGTCGTTCTTCAGGAACAGCATCAGCTGCCCGTCCACGATCTTGAAGTTGCGGGGGTCAACGGGGAACTTGTCTTCCACCGACATTCCGAAGGCGCACCAGCCGCCGTAGGCCGGCACGTACTTGTCGGGGTTTTTGTCGAACTCCGCCTTGGCGTCGGCCGACACCAAGTGGTAGGTGATGCCTTCGTGGGTGGAGCTGTACTGCTTCTGGCCGCGGACCGGCTTGTTCACCGCGAAGTAGGCCACCGGGCAGTAGCCGTCGAGGGCTACGCCGTGAGCGGGCACGTTGTTACCGTTGTGGTAGGCCACGCTGGTTGTGGTGTCGGTCACGCTGGGCGTGTCGTAAGCCGTTGCGGTTTTGGGGGCCGTGTTGCAGCCGGTCAGGCCGGCGGTGATCACGAGTGCAGCGGCGGCGGTCAGGGTCTTGTGGTTCATCGATCAAACTTTCCTAAAGGTGGGAAAAGGAGGGAGAGAGTAACAAAAGGCGCAGTTCAGGACGACGCGTTGTAGAATTTTTCTTGGACGACTTTTCCGTCTTTCCACTGCCGGACCAGGACCTCGTTCCAGATGATCGAGGACCCGTCACCGGCGGTCATGTCAAAGGTCCATTCACTGAAACTCACGTCACCGCTCGCAGCGCTACGGTGCAGCGTGGCACCATTGAACCCCTTAAGGGTCGCGAAAAAACCACTGAGGTGGTCGTGTTGCGCCTGCCGACTGGGACGGGAGTCGCCCGTCCCAGCCTCGGTGAAGGTACAGTTTTCGTCGTAAAAGTCGGCAAGACACTGCAGCATCTCGCCCTTGCTGGTCATCGTGTCTAAAGCTTGAACGCGTTCTTGAATATCCATGGGGGCTTTCGTTAAGAAGTGAGGAGGCGATAAGCGCCGTCTCTAGTGAAAGGGTGCTGCGGAGCGACAGGTCACCCCGGCAGCTGGGGTGGGTGGGTCGTTCGATAATGTTTTGAGCGGCTTTTCCCAGCACGTACCAGTGACACCTCGGAGCAGATGCTCCGGAGCTGAAAATAACCACTAAACCAGTCACTAAGACCAGAACAGAGATCCAACAGGTGTTTTAAAAACTAACGGTAAGCCTCAGAACAAAGCCAGACCGGTGCCATTCAGTTCACTTTGCAGCGGTGAACGGCGGTCGCAACGCGACGACTGAAAGACGTAAAGAACGGCTTGCATGCGGGACGAAGCCTGTAGACCAAGCGGTTTATTTCGCCCGTTGCAAATTTTTTATAGCAGCCAACCGTCGATAATTTTCCGGGGCCGTAGGGCGTGTCCGAACGTAAAAAGCACGCCGCATACACCATGACCGCGGGCTGGTCACCGTGCTTTTCGTGGGCGCGTAAACGTCAGTTGTCCGCGCTGCGGCCCGCACGCTCGACAGACATAATCGCGCCCTTGCAGGGGCCGGCGGTACCGGGTGTGTGTCGTGCCACACCCCGGACACTGCGCCCGCCAAGCCCCGGTTGGCATCACGGTGTCGGGCCGTGCCAACCGTTCGGGCCTAGCCCCCACCAGGACGCAAGCCGCTTTCCACCGCGGCCCGTGGCCCGCGGCAGGCCCAGCCAGAGCGTGGGCGATTTCGTGTAGCACCGTGTCACGTACCGCGTCGAGACCGTTGGCCACCACAAAGTGGCAAGACAACTCGATCCGGCGCGCGGCGTAGTGACAAGTGCCCAGCGCACACTTGCGGCGGTTAAAACAGAAAGTCCACGCCGGGTCGGTCTCGTGAAGGCCGTGCTTGATCAGCAGGGTCTCGGCCAGGTGGCGGGCGGCGGGTAGATCCATCGGTCCAAACACGAATCAGTGAGGCGGATCCACGCCAGCGGCTTGGACCACGGCATCGCTCAGCGCTTCGGCGAGCGGGGGCAGGCTGCGCCCGCTGGGCCAGGCAGCCACGACGGCACGCTTGGGAACCGGCTCGGCCAACGGGCGGTAAACCCGGCGCCCACCGGCGTCGTGCTGAGCCGCCATTCGTGGCACCACCGAGATGCCCAGGCCCAAGGCAACCCATTCCTGCACGGTGGCCAGCTGGCTGGCCCGCCAGGCGGCGGCATCACCCACGCCGTGAGCAGTGCAGTAAGCGGTCACCCTCTGGCCCAGGCAGTGGGCCTCGTGCAGCACGATGGGCGGGCGGGCGGCCAAGTCCCCGGGGGTCACCGCCTTCTGCGCCGCCAACGGGTCGGCGGCCGCGACCATCGCCAGGAGCGGCTCTTCAAAAAGCCGCTCGTATCGCAAACGCGGATCGTCCAGCGGAAGGCTGAGGTAGGCCACGTCTAGTCGGTCGGCGGCCAACGCCTCCACCAGGTTCGCGGTGACATCTTCGGTGATACTCAAGTCTGCTTCGGGAAAACGGCGGCAAAACCGCCCCACCGCCCCGGGCAGCACGAAGGGCGCCAAAGTGGGTATCGCCCCCACCCGCAGCCGGCCGCGGCCACTGGTGAGGTCGGTGCGCACCGCATCGAGCGCACGGGTCACGTCACCCAGAATCCGCTTGGCCCGGGGACGCAAGCTTTGTCCGGCGGCAGTGAGCGCCGCCCCGCGCGGCAGGCGGTCAAACAACCGATGGCCAAGCTCGTGCTCAAGTTTTTGAATCTGCTTGCTGAGACTGGGCTGAGTCACCCCGCAAGCCCGGGCAGCGGCCCGCATGCCGCCGTGCTCGGCCACCGCCAAAAAATAACGCAGCTGGTGAACTTCCATGGCGCGTTGGCGGGGTGATCAAAGGTCTGGGGACACGATCAAGCAAGGGTACGTTAATAAAGACCACCGGGCCTCCGAGAAGATGCTCCACCGGACGTACAAAGCCCCGCGTAAGGGCACGCGGGGCTTAAAACGAGCTCAGTAAAAGCGGAGCTAAATCGACCCGGGCGAAACCACCAGGTACTGCCCGCCGTTGGCCCCGGTGACAAACGCACGCAGGTCGTTGACCGGCAGATTGCTGACCTGGACAACATCCAGGGGGATGCGTTTGCCTCCCGAGCTGAGCTTCTGCTCCAGGAACGTTAGAGCCCCGCTCCACCCATTTTCGCGCGGGGTGACAAAGATCACCCGCTCGGCACCGAGCTTGATCGCGGCGTCCAGTCCATCTCCCAAGCCTTTGCTGCCGCTGACCTTCAAGGGGGGCAAGGTCTTACGCAACGGATTGACCGCGGGCGTGCCATACTCCACCGCCCGGTTGATCAGACCCCGGCCGCCGTTGTTGTTGATGACCGCCACGCTGAAGGTTGCACCAGCAGGACCGGGCCGGCTCAAGCCCGCAATAAGTTTGGCCTTGGCACGGTCAAACCACGGACGCGACTTCTCAATCGCGTCCAGAAGAATGACGGTGTGTCCCTTGCCAGGGGCCAATCCCAGCACGCTGGGGCCGTTGACCGGTGACGGAGCCGCCGGTGCGGCGACGGGGTTTCGTACGGACGAAGAGGCCGGGGAGCGGACCGTAGAGGCAGCCGAAGGCGCTGCGGCAGCCTGCGGGGTGGGCGCAGCATCTGCCCCGGCGCGCGAGCCCGAACCCGCCACAGTGGTGGTTAAGATCATTAGCATCAAGAACCATTCGACGGCGAACGTGGCCCACCCCCCGATGGCCAGCCACTTGATCGCCGGGTTGGCCGGCGGGCGCACCGCGGAGAGGTTAAGGGGGGCTGATCGGGCCGCAGAACGGGCGTTGGGGCTGCTGGGCCGCGCCCCAACCGACGCTGCGCCAACCGCGCTCGAAGCGCTGTGCCCGGTACCGGATAAGCCTGATCCATTCATGAGGAACACCTGATCACTTGTGAAGGGAACCAAACCTGAGTCGCAGCGGCTTCCACGGAGACGGAAGGCCCAGAGACTGATCTGCTAAGTGATCGGTCCGCCTGCGGGATCGCTTTGTGGTTTAGCGGGCCTGAACACTCTTACTATAAGGTCGCAACCCTCAGAAACGGACCCTTAATTTGGTCGTGGACAAGCTCCAAGTCGCCGTCCACGGCCAGACATCGCCCGACTTAGTCGATGTCGCTGCGGATCACCGTGCCGGTAGGCACATGCTCGATGGCAACCGCGGCAAAAGGCCGGGTGACACCCGAGGCGTCGCCGGCCCCGTCGTCCGGGATGGTGACAACACCCTGTACGTAAAGGCTCTTACCCTTGAGCTGCAGCGCCGTAATATCCGCCGCGTATCCCGCACCGGGCTGCTCGCCCAGAGCCAATAAAACCACCGAATGGCGCTCGGCGTCCAGCTCGACCCCGGCCGCGGAGAAGGCTTGGTCCAAGCCCGTGCCCGCGAGCTCATCTGTACGCAGCAGCTTCACCCCATACCCGTCGCCGGCCAGCTGGTCGCCCACCACTTTGCCCAGGATCGGCACGTCCACCGCAAATACCGGAGCCACCGGGGCCCCAGAAACCGGCGCGGGCACAGGCGAGGTCGAACCGGACGTCTGCTCAGGGGTAGATCCGCAAGCGCCCAACATCAGGGTCAACGACAAGGTGGCAACGGAGCGGAGGATGGTTGGCATGAATAAAGATCTCCGGGCCGGAGGTGAGTAGGGTAAAAGTACAAGAGGGTGCGGACAGGCCTTGTGTCCCGAACACCGCTCAGACAAAGCTTCATCGTTCGCTGCGGACCCCTAGGATAATGGTGCAGGCCAGCAGCGGCGCAGCACAGCGTCAGGGCCACGGTTACTGGACTTAGTACCGCAATACAGGTCCGCAATACGTTTCCAAAGCGCTGACTCAACGGGCCACGAGCACCATGGCATTGAAAATCCGGCCCTCAACGCGGTACTTGCGTTCGAAGTTGGTGCCCACCAACTCCCCCTCGCCGGCCGAAGGCGGAGGCACGAAAGCCCGCCGCTCAAAAAGATTCGACACGCGCTGGGCGTGCTCCTCCATCCAGGCAAAGTAATCCAGATGATCGGTTGCCACATGCAGCTCACCTCCGGCCTCTAGCACCCGGTGCAACTCACGTAAGAACCCCTCCTGAAACGACCGGCGTTTGTGATGCCGCTTCTTTGGCCACGGGTCTGGGAAGTAGAGGTGTACCCGGTGCAGGCTGTGGTCCGCCACGTAGTTGCGGACAAAGACGGTGGCGTCGGCGTGCAGCAGACGCACGTTGTCTAGCCCGCGGCGGCGGCAACGGTCCGCCGCGTGGCGCCAAAACGCCCCGGCGTATTCGATGCCTAAAAAATCTGTCCCGGGTTGTACGCTGGCCTGCTGGACCAAAAACGTGCCCTTGCCCGAACCAATCTCTAGTTCCAACGGTCGTTTAGGCTCACCCGCAGGCACAGACGGAAACCCAAAAAACACCCGCAAATCAATCGGCCCGTAGTCCAGGCCAGGCAGAGCGTCTTGGGGGAAGCCGTGGTGGCCGATATCCAGACGGGGCGAACGGGCCACCGGGGGGGCCGGATCACCGGCAGGCTCGGACACCGCGGGCGGTTGTAATGGTTCGTTCATGGCCGGCAGAATAGCGGCCCGCGAACCTCCGCCGGCCGCCGGCCATTTCCTGTCCTAGAGTCTCACCTGGTGAAACAGTCCCTTTCCCCCCGAGAACTCTCCCGTGTGGTGGGCGTCAGCGAGTCATCGCTCAAGCGGTGGGCCGATGAGGGTCGGCTGCGTTTCACCCGCACCGCCGGCGGCCACCGCCGCATCTCGGTTCCCGAAGCCGTGCGCTTTGCACGGCGTGCGGACCTATCAATCCAGTGCCCCGAAGCTTTGGGACTGCCGGGGGCGGAAACAGAATCCCTCCGCGAAACCGCGGCCCACCTGGGGCGGCCTGAAGCCGACCCCCTGGCGGGAGACGCCGATTCCGCCGCGGTGTTCGCCGAGCTTTTGCGACGCGATCAGCCGGCCCTGGCCCGGTCGCTGGTGGTCGGCCTCTACCTCCGCGGCCAGCCGATCGCCGGCATCTTCGACACGGTGATCGGCCCCGCCCTCAACGGGGTCGGCGAGCTCTGGCTCCACGACCCCTCGGGCATCTTCCTCGAACACCGTACCTTCGACATCTGTGTACAGGCCGTCAACGAGCTGCGCGGCCTGATACCCCCCCCCGCCGATGACGCGCCCGTGGCCCTGGGCGGATCCTTCTTCATGGCAATGGCGTGACTCTGCTTTGGATTGTTAGTGAACCGAGCAATCTGGCTCACGGCAAAGGCAATGTCAAATCTCGTGTTCGCTGACAAGTAAAGAAGCATTCCGACGAGACTTCGCATGTTCCAATTCTCCGTCATGGGCGCTCCATCCAAGTCTTTGCCTAACTCTTTGGCACTCGTAGGAAGACTGCTTGGCTTACAGTTTTCC
>CALLPP010000213.1 GCA_938015655.1 uncultured Algisphaera sp. | reverse complement strand
GGTGCGGCCGGCTTCGTCGGTGAAGGTCGCCCGGGCGTCCTCAGCGCGTCCGTGGCCTCCGTTGCCGTGTAGGCGCACGACCAGCGGCTTGCCACGTTGCGGGCCCACGCGGGGGGCGGAGGGGCGGATGTTGAGGCCGAGTGCCCGCGACCCTCCGCGGTCGGAAGCCGGGGGCGCGGCCCGCGGCGCGGCGGGGGCATCTTCGACGCCGGCCCGCAGGTAGGCCAGGGTCTCCGGGATGCGGGACCGCGGCGACTGGCCAACCCATCCAACGTAAGCCTCCAGCGTCTGGGGCAGACCCAGCGTGCCCGCGAACGACTCCAGCCCGCGCCCGAACGGGTCATCCGTGATCGGGTTTCCCTCCATCGTGGCGTTGCGGTGGTCGTCGTGGATCCGGACGGTGGGGCCGTGGTCGGGGTTGCTGGGCCAGGCATAGACGCGGTTGCCGCGGATCGCCGTGGGCCCGGCCTCGTCGCCAAGCTGGGTGTAGTGGTCGGCGTATCCGCTGTCCGCCTTGGCCGCGTCGGCCTGGATCGCAAATCCGTTGCGCCGGTCGCGCCGCACATCGGCCACCACATTGCCCTCAATCAGACCGCCTCGGCTGGGGTGTAATGAGATGCCCCAGTCGCGCGGAGCCCGGTCGAATCCTTCGCCTGCCATCACGAAATTGCCGACGATCTCGGTTCGATTTAGACCGCCGATCAGACCAATGGGATTGTGTGAAACGATGTTGTCGCGGATCACGCCGCCGCCGCGGATCATGGCGCCGGTCGCCGCGGCCGACGTGGTCACGTTCTCGACGAAACGCATCCCGGAAACGCTGAACTGCCCGTAGACGTTGTGGTCGAACTGTGAGCCGCGCCGCCCGTTGTCGTGGATCACATTGTGGCGCATCACCACGCCATTGATGCTGTCCAGGTACACGCCCTGGCTGTGTGATTCGCCGCTCTGCCGGCTGCCCCGGATCACGCACCCGACGATCTTGAGGTCGCGGGCGACCACGCCGTCAGCCACACGGCCCTGCACGTTGATGTTGTCGTCGTAGCCCGCCACGGTGCAGTCGCGGATCGTCACGCCGCGCCAGTCGCCCAGCACAATGATGCCGGCCATCCGCCCCGCACCTTCAGGCTTGCGCAGGTCAAAATCGCGAATGATGATGTGCGACGCGCCGCGGATGCTCTCGATGCGGAGTACCGGCCCGATTTCGTCGCCGTCGTAGACGCGCGGCTGTTCGGGCGTGCCACCCTCGGTGATGCGCAGCACCGGCAGATCATCAGCAGCTCGCGGCTGATCCGGCGCGGGCTCCGATGGCGGTGGCGGTCCGCCGCCGCCCGGATCAGCCGAGCCCGCGCCGGCCAGCACCTCGAACGCAGGCCGCAGCACGCGGCCGTCGGCGGTGCGGACGATCGCGTAGTGCCGACCCGGAGTCGCCCCGGCCAGCAGGTCGGAGATGTCATCCATCGCCCCCACGTTTCCCCGATAGCCGCCAGGCAGCTTGCCCGCCGCGCCGTCGCGGATCATCGTCACCGCCGCGGCGTCTTGCCCCAGGCGGAACGGCTGGCCCGGCGCCCACGTCATCGTCGCGGCGGCGGGCGCCGGGATGGGTTCAGGGGCGGGCGCCGGGGCCGGGGCTCTGTCCTGCACCACCTGCTGCACCACACGCTGCTGCTGCTCGGGCGTTAGCTCGATCGTGACGGCCAGAGGGTTGTCCGCCCAGACCACGCGGGCGACGGCCAGCAGCATGAGCAGGCAGAGCAGGCAGAGCGCGGTGGCCCCGCGGCGGGGCGGGGGCTCGGAGGGGCTTTCGCTGTAGTCGATGTTTCGGTTCATTGTCCTTCGGCGCGTCGCGCCGCCTCACTGATTGGGTCGGATGCAAGGGCCGCGTCCACGGCTTCGTCCATTAGGCGCCGCGCGAAGTCTTCGCTGACCATGCCCCCGTCTCGCAGGGCGGTGGCGACCTTGGCCCGCGTCTCGCGGCTCTGGATGTAGCGGAAAAGCAGCGGGGTTAAGACTTGGATGGCGGCGGCGGCGGTAACGCTCATGGCTGTCACTCCGTGGGTAAGAGGGTTTGCGGAGCGGTCGTAGGGGCCGGCCGCGCTAGGGGGTCTTCGGCCGCCCGCGGCACCCCTCCCAGCCGGGCGGCCTCGCGAGACAGGACGCCGGCAGCAGCGCCGGCCAAGGAAAGCAGTCGCCGGGCCTCGGTCGGGCTCCCCCCGTCGCGCCGCGCCTCCGCCCGGGCGTCGGCCAGTCTGGCGCGGTAGTCGGCGTTGGCGGCACGGACGATCCTCGCCGCGTCTCCGCGAATCAGCCCGTCGTCGATCGCGTTCGCCAGCACGATGGCGGCGGTCTGGTAGTTGCGGGCCGCCTCGCTGACCTCCACTTGCACACGGGCAAGGTCGGACTCATAGGCCGCGCCCGCCGGCACCGCCCGCGTGACCTCGCACCCGGCCACACCCAGCGGCAGCACCAGGGCCAGCGCCAGCGCGGCCACCGGCGGCTTCACGCGGTTGATCCGGGGCCGCAGCCGCCGCCGAATCACGGTCCGCAGCGTCTCATGTACGCCCATGCTCACCCACCACGCGCCGAGCGCCGAAACCAACAACAGCATCAGGTCACCGGCCAGCAGGCCCAGCAGCCAGCCGGCCAGCACGAGGGCGACGGTGTAGATGCCCGCGATGGCTTGCGGCACGGCGCGGTGGGGCTCATCTTCGGGGTCGATCAGCAGCCGCATCGTGCCCGCGGTCAACATCTGGACGGCCGCCGCCACGCCGGCCAGCGTGGACAGGTGGGCGACGACCACGGGGTGGGCGGTCAGGGCTTCCATGAGCGTGGGGCCGTAGTCGGCGGCTTGGGCAAGGGTCGGCATGGCTTGGGTCCGTCAGGAGGTGAAGATGGCATCGACGCGCCGGTCAGTGATCGCCGTGATGGCGCCGCTGGCCATGACGACCTCGGCGAGCTTTAGGTGCTGGGCGGCGGGCCACTCGGCGCCGCTGCCCACCACGCCGCCGGCGTCGAGCCAGACGTTTGTGGTGGCGTTGTCGGGGAGCGCTGAAACGGCGGGGTCGGCGCCGGCGTAGACCACCACAGTGCCCCCGATGGTGGCGCGGCCGGGGGCCACGGCCACGCCGTCGGCGGCTTCGTTGATCTCATCTACGCGCAGGTTTGCCGCCAGCGCTAGCACGGCGGCGATGCGGGCGTCTCGGCGCCCAACTTCGGCCAGGTACGGGTCGGCGTTGGCCAGCGGGTAGGGAACACCGGTGGCGGGGTCGGTTACGCCCGTGGCCAGCTGGTTGGCTTCCGCGTCGGTCTTTTGCTTTATGCTCATCGCCGCTTATGGGGTCGGCGGGGGCCCCGCGTGGCTTACGCGGTGTCGGTCCACGACCACGAAACCACGCCGTCATCGACGCGCAGGGCAAAAACCCGCGGTGGGGTGGGGCGGTGCTGGATGGCCAGCGGCTCGGATGTCTCGCCCGCGTTGCCGTGCTGGTCGATGCTCTGGACGGTCGCGGTGTAGTCGCCGGCGGGGTAGCGCCCGCTGGTCTGTAGGCGGGTCAGCCGCACCCCCATACCCAGCGGTCCGCGGCCATACGCGCCCTGGCCGTAGCCCAGCCCGCGCCCCCGGCCGTAGCTCCCCCGGCCGTATGGGCGGTGGCCATAGCCGACGGCGGCGCGGTCGCCGGCCCAGACGGGGCGCGGCTGCGGGTCCGGCTCGCCGTCGATGATGAGGCGCAGGCGGTCGCCGGCGTGGAATCGGCGGCTTTGCTCGATGGTGATGGTGATGGGTTCGGGCATTATTGCAAATCCAAAAAAGACAAACCGCCAGGAACAGAAAGGTCTGCGAATGCAAGCGTAGACCCAAAGAATTCTTTGTCTGGCGTACTTTCATCAAAATCGAACGGGAAATCGGGTCCCCCAATAGAAAAAGACAGGTTGGATACTAGCGGCCCATCCACAATTTCATCGTTGATAACTGCCATCTGTCCTTGCGAAAGACCCGAAACCGGCGTTCCTGACGGCTCGAATTCCGCGTTAGAGGACCCTGTTGCATAAAAAAACTGGACGATTCTCACGCGATCAAAATTTCGAACGTCGATACTGGTGCGTCGAAAAAATGGAGTCATCGATCCGGAGGTTTCGGTATGTCGTGTTCGTATAAATCTACTGTTCGGACTAGACCCTCTAAAACCAAAACCTTGGCTAAATGAATTCGAAAATTCGAATTGATTCAGATGTATAGTTTCAAATTCTGTTGCGTCATATTCTGAAAAAGTGTCTTGATATTCGAGGCTTTCGGTTGAAACGTCTTTCTGATATCTTAATGATGCTGCCCTGCTGATTAGGTCTGTCTGGTTTGCCAGATATACATAACGAGAGTTCAGCATTTTGTACATGTCGTTAAGTAGCCAATATCCGAGGTAGTCGCCTCTGCGGCAAAAACCAGCGTCAAACTCATGGCTTTCTCCTCCGCGAATTTCGGTATAACCCCCGCTTCCGTTTGGTATTCTCCTTAAAAAACCTTGTCTGCCGTCAAGGGTCATTCCAGCGAAATCAAAAGTGCTGTTAGGAAGGCCGAATGGCTGAAAGCGATATTCTCTCAGCGGACGGATAAAATCTCCGTGTTCTGGAACTAGTGCCGGGTTAATGTCATCGCCTCCGGCCGACGCAAGTCCTTGCAGTTGGGACCAAAAAAAATGGCTCTGTATGTTAGTCCCGGGATTTATTCTGTCGGCGTTGCCTTGCCGCTCGTTAGCAGCGTCGATTATTTGGTTAATATAAAATGTCGAACGCCAATTATCACCGGGCTGCAACGGGAATCCAGACCAAGCCATTAGACCGCCCTCACAAAGTCCCAGGCAGCGTCGCCATCGTCTCCGCTCAGCTTTTGCAATACCTGAAATTGACTGCCCCCCGGAGGTAGGCTGCTCGGCGAGGATGCCAGCCAGTAGACCATTTCGCCTTGTGAATCGATTCCTTCTACCGTCACACCCACAATTTGATCGGAACTCAGCGCCACGGAGATATCAGGTTTAATCCCTGTCATCGCGCCGGTCTGGTCTACGTCGTCTATTGGCTCCCCAGAATTTGACGCCGATTGAAGCCGAAACGTGAATGTGTTCTGATCCGAAGGGCTATCTGATATCACCCGCACCTGCCGGATCTGGTCACCGGCGAAATACGTCGAGCCCGGCGGGACGGCGACGGCCTTGGCGCGTGCCTCGCCGGAGCGCAGCTGCGCCTCAAGCGCGGCGATGCGTTCGTCTCGGGCCTCGGCTTCGCGGCGGACGCGGCGTAGGCCCTCGGTCAGTCGGCGAATGGATTGGGACAGGCTCATAGCAGGTCCAGTCGGACGAATTGTGATCGGTCGTCGGTGATGTCCAGTTCGTAGCGGTCGGCGGGGAAGTCGATACGGTAGCCGGTGTGGGTGAGCGCGCGGCCGCGGTAGTCGGCCAGCACGTCCACGCCCAGCGCGTTTTGTCCGGCCACGTTGATGTCTTGGCCTGGCTGCCAGCCCCATACGGGCAGGCGGCCGAAGATCGGGACGGAGCCGCTGTGGCGCACCCTCGATACGGCGGCGTGGATCTCGCGGGCGTTGGCCTCGGTGGCGGATGAATTGCGGGTTACTTGTATGCGGCGGGTGGTCTCGATGCCGTATAGCTCGTGGGCTTCGCCGGCGTGGCCGGTGGGGGGCCAGCGCGCGTCGGCGTCTAGGCTGGTGACGCCGCCGCCTCGCTCGCGCTCGTACACCAGTACCGCGTTGGCCGGCCCTCGGGCAGCGCCCCGCATCCGCACGTCGCCAGAAACCGTCACGGGGTGGCGGGCCACGATGTAGGCCCGGGTCATGGCGCCGCCCAGCGATCCGTCGTCGGTGAAGCGCTCGACGTACTCGGCCTCCACCTGCACCCACACTGGATCGGCGAGCGCGCGCCGGCGGTTGGCGGGTTGCTCCACCATGAGGCGCCAGACGCCGGTGGGGTCAAAATCGTTGGGCACGCTGTTGAACTCGAAAGCGCGGAACACCATCGACTGCCCGCTGGCCGGATCGGTGCCCAGCCCGGCGCCGGTGGATGAGTCCTCGGTGGATGCGGCCAGCGTCCAGTCGGCCTCATCGCTCGACGCCCAGCCGTTGGCGATCTGCACCACTTCCTCGGTGGTGCCGCCGTCGCCGCGGCCCACGCGGGGCTGGAAGACCTCCACGGCGGAGAAAGCGCCGTCGATGCTTTCGTCTAGCGTGAAGTCCTCGGGGCGGCCCACGATCTCGCCGGGGTTGGCCACGGGGCCGCCCCACGTCAGGCTTTGGGTGCTGCCGGTGTCGATGGCCAGGTGGGCGCCCACCACGGGGGCGCCGGCGGCCACCGTCTCGGCGGGCATCACGATCAGGCGATACTCGGGCATGGCGGCCATGGCGCTGCCTAGGAGGCTGGTCAGGGTGCCGCGCTGGGTGGTGTCCAGCCGGCCGGGGCTGGTCAGGTCGGCGATGCTGGGGTGGGCCACCCATCCGGCGCGGTTGAAGGCCCGCTCCAGAATGCCGGCGACGGTCAGGTCTTCGGGGTCGATGTTGACCGAAAGGCTGTCGGCGGCGGCGATGGCGTCCCGCGCGCGGTATTCGATGGTGTCGGCCACGCCCCGCCGGGATATCTGCTGCACCCGCCCGACGAAACGCACAACGCCGTCGGCGGCGTAGCGGATCTCGGTGTTTGGCGGCAGCGCGGCGCGGTGGTGGTCGCGGGTCTGGCGCAGGGACAGGGTGGCGCCGCGGCCGAAGGTGTGGGATAGCGTGGTGGGCTCGATTCCCAGCGCGGCAAGATCGGCCGGCGCCCCGCCGATGAAAAACTCGTGGGCGGTGACGGTCATTCGATCGTGGAGGCGGTGACAAAATCTACGGCGATCACCCGGGCGCGGCCGGCCGCGGGGCTCGGGGAGGATTGGGCTTGCACGCGCTCTAGCAGGGCGTCGGGGATGCTGGCCACCTGCGCACTGCCGCGGAAAACGCGCAGCTCGCCGGGCTGGCCGTCGATCATCTGCCCCCACTGTTCAATGAGGGCGGGGGCCTGCGCGAAGCTCCGGCCCAACAGGTGGATCGTGAATTGGTGGCGGGTGTGCTGGCCGGGCGTGCGCCGCCCCGCGTGGGCGCGTGCGGTGCCCAGCGGGGTGGTGATGCGGGCCGGCGTGCCCACCGGGTTGGCGTCCCAGATGAAGGCCTCGGTGCCGAATTGGACGCCGCGGTAGGTGATGATGTGGGCGTTTTCGCTGCTCATGCTAGGGCTCGGGCGGCTTCTTCCATGGCCTCCGCGGCCTGCGCGTTGCCCGCCACGATCTCCAGCGCGGCTGCGGTCATGCGCTCGGCTTGCTCGGCCTGCTGGTCGAGCGCCGCCGCTAGGTCGGCTTCGGCCTGCTGGGCTCTGCGGGCGGCTTCTGCGGCGTCGCGGTTCTCGGTCGGGGGTGCGTCGGGCGCCTCGCTGTCGTCGCTCTGCGGCTGGTCGTCATCTGCCCGCGACGCAGGCGGGGGCGGGGCGACTTGCCGCGTCGACAAATCCACTAGGCGGTCAAAATCTTCCTGCGCGGTGTCGCTGGGCTGATCGATCGGAGGCCGGAAAGGCGTAGGGGGCGGGGGCAGGGCAATCTCCAGTCCATCCCGCCGATCTTGCTCGGCGGTGATCTGGTCGGCGATGTCGCGGGATTCGTCTACGCGCTCTTGGAAATCGTCGAAGAAGCCCAGAAGCTCCCCCACACCACGGGTCAGGCTGGCAACCGCTTCGGCGGCGGGGGTAAACACGTTGTCGGCCACGCCGTTGATTACGCCGTCTCCCGCGGCGGCGTCGCTCACGTCTAGGACGGCGTTGGCCGCGGCGGGTGCGATGTCTTGGGCAGCACCGGCGGCGCGGTCTACGGCATCGGCGGCACGCCCGGCGGCGGCAGCATCCACTGCGGCGCCGATGTTCGGGTCGTTATCTAACAACGCCGTGGTGGCGTCGGCCGTATTGTTGATAGCGTTGAGAATGGGCTCGGGGAGTAGGCTCAAAAAGGCGTCGAGCATGGCGTTGCCCGCCTGCGTGCCCAGGTCGGCCCAGTCTTGATCGATGATCCCTCGAAAAATGGATTCAGCGATTGGCGTCCAATCGAACTCCGACGCGGCCCGCAGCGCGCCCGCGGCGATGTCGGCGCCCCACTCGGCCACGTTGCCGGTGATGACAGCGGCGCCCACCGTGGCGCCCTCATCGAAGGCGGAGATCAGCTGTTCTCGCAATCCCTGCGCCTCGGTCGCCAGGCCGCTGCTGATGGCCTTCCCGACGCGCTGTAGCAGGTTGTCGTCTTCGTCGATCCCGGTTGTGTCGTCGGTCCTTTCGTCGATCGTGCGCGGGTCACCGAGCCCGATGTTCAGGATGATTTCGTCGCGGCGCTCCTCCAGCGCTTCCCTCGCTCGGCGCTCGATGTCTTCGGTGTCCAGCTCGCGGCGGGTCACGCCGGCCCGCAGGTCCGCCCGCCTTTCGGCCAGGCGGGCCTGGCCCAGTTCGCGGCCTTCGCCGGTGGCCAGCTGGCGGGCCAGCCGCCGCAGCTCACCGCCTTGGCGGTTGTCGCTGGCCCGGTCGGATCGCAGCCGGCGCAGCTCATCGGCCAGCCCCTCGGGGGCGTCTTGGCCGGCGTCGCGCAGCCCCGCGATTTCCCGCTCGATTTCGCGGATGCGGTCGTCTCGCTCGGGATTCAGCGGCAGCCCGGCGCGGCGGCTCTGATCCACGATCTGCTGTTGCAGCTCGATGGCGATGTCGCCGCCGGGCTCGGCGCGGTCCAGCTCTAGGCCCAGGCGTGACACTTCGCGGCGGATCTCCCGCACCTGCGCGGGGCTCAATTCTTCGGAGCCGACCCGCTCGGGGGTGGGCCCGGTCACGTCGCCGCGCAGCTCGCCGAACCGCTGCCGCGTGCGGCTGGCGTCGATGTCGCGGTCCCCAAACGCCTCGGCTCGCTCGGCCAGGTCAGCCGGCAGAATGTCCGCGAAGTCGGCGCCCAGCAGCTCCAGGCCGCCGCGTATGCCGCGGGTAATGCCGATCGCGATGGCCTCGCCGATGTCTGCCGCAGCAGCCCCCGCGATCTGTAGCAGCCGCTCGAACAGCGCGGCCATGACGTCGCCCGGATCGTCGCGGCGCAGCTGGTCGGCGATGCCGGCGGCTACGTCGGACACGGCTTCGACGCTGGCGATGACCGTTTCGTTTTCGATGACCCACCCGGAAACGCTGCGGCGGATGTCGTCGATGCTTCCGAAAATGCCGGTGTAACGGAAAAACAGCTCATCCCCGGTGGTGCCCAGCCGCTCGGATTTCGCTTGCAGCTGGTCTAGGGTTAGATCCAGAATGCGCGCGTTGCGCTCGGCAAAGTCGATGCCTTGCAGGTCGGCGGGGTCGATGAAGACGCCGAAGTCTTTGAGTAGGCCCGTTTCGCCGCCCGCGATGGTCTTGAACAGCTGGGGTAGCTGTTGCTCGAATCGGTCGGCCTCGCCCCGGGCCACCGCGATGCGGGCGCTGTACTCGGTGATCTGCGCAATGGCCGATTCGGGGATTCCAGCCAGCAGCGCACGGCCCGTCACTTCCGCGGCCACGCTCATATCCAGCAGACCGGCGCTCGCGTCGTTGACGTCGCCCAGCAGCAGATTGATCTGTCCGCGGGTCTTGCCGCTGATGTTGGCTAGGCCGTCAAGCTGGACCTCCAGCTGCCCGGCGCCG
>CALLPP010000212.1 GCA_938015655.1 uncultured Algisphaera sp. | reverse complement strand
CGGGTGACCCAGGTGGCCCCGAGCATCATGCTCACGAGTTCGCGGTCGGTCGGGTCGGCCAGGCCGTCGATCGTGTCCAGCCCGACTTTCAGGGGTTTGGGCTTGCTCCATCCGCTGGCGATGGCGGTGCGCTGCTGCAGGTCGATGACCAAGCCGCCGTGGCGCTGCGAGAGGTCCGGGAGCACCACGTAACAGATCTGCCGCTGGGTGGGGAAGATCGAGACCGGGGCGCCGCCTTCGACCGGGTCGGCGTCTTCCTGGGAAGAGGAGCGCAGCAGCGAGAGGCGGCCGATCCATCGCGGCTCGGCGGTGCGGACCGGACGCAGGGCGTCGTCGCGTTTACGAGCCTTGGGCGCGCGCAGCCGCAGCTTGGCCAGGTCGTTGATCGAGGCCCCGCCCACGCCTTGACCGTCGTCGCTTTCGTCGGCGTTGAGATCCAGCAGCGCCCCCCAGATGTGCAGGCAGAACTGGCCTTGGGCCACCTCGTCGCAGGTGCAGTCGGCCTGGGCGTGGCGGCCGTCGCGCGTGAGCGTGACGGTGTGCAGGGTGTCGTTGTCTTTCACCTCGGCCCGCAGCAGTTCGTCGTCGTCGGCCGGGGTGTGGCGGGTGACGTGGCCGCCCAGTTGGCTGGCCCGGGCTTTCATGCGGACGGCGGGCTGGAAGTGCGGCGACCAAGACGGCAGGACGAGCATGAAGCTCCTTGTAGGCGGAACCGGGTGCCGGAGCCGAGGCGGGAGTCTCGGTCCCGGCGTGGACAGGGCGGGCGGGCAAGCGCGAATCGCATAGGTTAGGTGCCCCCGACCCTCGGGGCAATGTTCTGCGGTCCGGTGTGGTGGTCGCGCGTTGTTCTTGTGCGGGCGAATTGGTGGGTGGTCCGCAAGGCGATGGGTTTTTGCCCTCCACGGTTGTGGAGGTTCCCCGAAGAGGGCCGAGGTTTGGTCATGAATTATTTTGCTGCCGAGTTTGGGTTCGCCGCGGGGGTATCGCTGCTGGGCGTGTCTGCGGTGGCGGTTGTGGCGATAAGAGGGGCGCTTTTGGTGGCGCTGGTGCTGGCGTTGGTAGGGGTGGTGCGGGCGCGCGCTCTGCACCCCGCGACGCTGCGTCGGGGGCCCGAGCGGTGGCTGGATTTGAACGCCGCGGACCGGGTGGTCGGAGCAGGGCTGGTGGGCATGGTGATGGTGGGGGTGGTGATGGCCTGGGTGGCTGCGGAGCCCACGGTGGGCCAGGCGGCCGCGGCGGTGTCTTCGTTGGGATTAATTGGTGCGGCGGTGTTTTTTGTCGCCAAGGCCTGGCAGACCACGCCCGCGGGGCTACGGACCGCGGGGATGATTCCGCGGCGTCCGGGGCGCGATTTGGGCGTGAGCCTGATGGGGTTCGCGGTGGGCACGCTGCTGACGTGGGCCACCCTGGCTGCGGTGGCGGCTGCGGCGGCCGCTGCGGGGTCGGAGGTTCCGAAGGTGAATCACACGCTGCTGAAGCAGCTGGGCGCGGAGCCGAGTCTGGTGGCGATCGCCAAGCTGGTGGCGGTGGCGGTGCTGGTGGGGCCGCTGCTGGAAGAGGTGGTGTTTCGCGGGCTGGTGCAAACAGTGGTGATCGACACCCTGGGGCGCCGCTTTCGCTGGACGGCGGTGCTGACGGGGGCAGCGGTGTTTGCACTGATTCACGCCGGGCCGGTGTCGTGGCACGGCTGGCCGGGGTTGTTTGTGCTGGGGGTGGTACTGGGTTGGCTGTACGAGCGCACCGGGAGCCTACTGCCTTGTTACGTCGCACACGGGCTGTTTAATGCCGCGAACATTGCCGTGGCAGTTGGGCTGGCCGGTGCGGCGTCTCCGGCGTCATGATTTTGCTATGTAAGGCGCGGGGTCAATCGGTGCGTACCGAGGCCAAGGGCACCAATGCCGCGATCAGTTCGTCGCGGGTGTAGTGCTGGTAGGCGTCTAGTGGCAGGGCCTGCCCGTGCCCGTGGTCAGAGGCGAGGATCAGCGTGTTCTCGGCCACGGCTTTCCAGCCCACGTCGGCGGGCTGGTGGCCGACCACCAGTGCGCCCACGCCCCAGGCCTCGGCCAGTTCCCCGGTGACTTTGAGGTTGTGGTACCGGCCCCACACCAGGGCGTAGGCCGAGCCGCCGGGCGACAGGTCTGTGTCGGTGGTGTCGCGGTCCAGCACGCCGGGATCGAATTCCTCGATGTGTTTAGGGGCCGGGAGGCTGTGGGTCATCAGCACGCCGGGCCGACCGTCGGCGGGGTGGGTGCGGGCGGCCAGGGGCAGGGCCTGGAGGTAGCCGTGCATGGCGTCGCGCACGTCCGGGGCCTGGTCGCCGTATAAGAAATTTATCCCCTGTTCGAAGGCTTCGACGACGCTGACGCCTTCTTTGGCGATCCGCTCGCCTCGTAATTGCGCCAGTTCGTGGTTGCTCTGTAGCACCACCACGCGCTGGGGGAATCGCCGCTTCAGGTCGGCGCAGCGCGCCAGCATCCGAACCGACAGGTCCATGCCGTTGATCTGATCTGGGCCGTGGATAACTTCTTGCAGCAGCACCTGGTCATGGCCGTTCGCGGCCGGGTGATCAAGCCCGGCTGCGCGGAGGATGCGCCGGTAGTTCAGGGTGTGGTCGTGTAGGTCGCCGGTCACCCAGATGCGCCCCGGGCCGGTGAGGTGGACGGTGGACCCGTTTCGTCGGGGATCGTCGCGTGCCGCGGCGGTGGCTGCGCGGAAGGTGTCCGCCACGGCGTGGGCGTTGCCGACATCTAGGGGAGCGGAGGCTGAGGCTCGTGATTGCCATTTGCATAATTGATTGAATAAGAGGTTTTTTTTTGACTAATTTGGTGTATTTTATTCGCAATCGGCGTTTTACCTTATAAT
>CALLPP010000211.1 GCA_938015655.1 uncultured Algisphaera sp. | reverse complement strand
CCGCGTCTTCCGCGGCCAAGACGGCCCCCGACGCGCAGGCCTGATCGGCCTGCCGCGGCCACAGCCCGCGAGCGCGTCTGGCCGATAGGCGGCCCATGAACGAGACCACGACCGAAGACACCGGTTCGGCCGGGCCTTCCGAGGCCCCTACCCCGCCGCTACCCCAGCTGGCGGCACGCAGCGCCGTGGGCGGAGCGCTCATGGGCCTGGCCAACCTGGTGCCGGGCATCAGCGGCGGCACCATGCTGCTGGCCGCCGGGGTGTATCCGCGCTTCATCGCCGCCATCGGCGAGGTCAGCCGGCTGAAGCTGCGCAGGCCGTCACTGGTGGTGCTAGGCGTGGTGGTGGCCGCGGCGCTGGCGTCGATCGTGCTGCTGGCCGGGCCGGTCAAAGAGCTGGTGGTCCACCACCGCTGGGTCATGTACAGCCTGTTCATCGGCCTCACCCTGGGCGGGGTGCCGGTGGTCTGGCGGCTGATCGGCCAGCGCGACACCGACGGCGACGGCGTGGCCGACGGCCCGGACCCGGCGGGCGGGCGCACGCCCGCGTCGGTGTGGATCGGCGCCGCGGCGGGGTTCGTCGGCATGGCCGCGTTGGCCCTGTGGCAGACCTCCGGCGGCGGCGGCGACGTGCAGCGCGACGGCTTTGTGATGCTCTTTCTCGCCGGCGTCGCCGGCGCCTCGGCGATGATCCTGCCCGGGGTCAGCGGCGGCTACCTGCTGCTGGTGCTGGGCGTCTACGTGCCGATCCTCTCGGGCATCAGCGCGTTCAAAGACGCGCTCAAAGCCAAAGACGTGGCGGCCATCACCGAGGTGGGGCTGCACGTCATCCTGCCCGTGGGCCTGGGGGTGGTGATCGGCGTGGTGGTGGTCAGCAACGTGTTGGCGTGGCTACTGAAGCGCTACCGCCGGGCCACCCTGGGCGTGCTGCTGGGGCTGCTGGTGGGCGCGGTGGTGGGGCTGTGGCCGTTTCAGGCGCCGGTGGCGGCCGAGGTGGGCATGACCCTCAAGGGCCAGACGCTGGTGCAGGGGATCGACCAAGACACCGGAGAGCCGGCGCTGGTTTACGACGCCACGGGCAAAACCCTGGAGGCCGAAGACCTGCCGACCGCGTTTTTCAGGCCGGCGGGGGCGCAGGTGGGCGGCGCGGCTCTGCTGCTGCTGGTCGGGCTGGGCATGACTTTACTGATCGACCGCTTGGGCCGTGAGAAGCCGCCACGCGGGTAAGCGGCGGCCGAGTCGCCGTTATCCTGTCGCGTCCCCTATTCCTCGGAACCCTAATCCCATGAACATCCTCGTCACCGGCGGAGCCGGCTACATCGGATCCCACGCGGTTCAGCGTCTGCTCGCCGACCAGCACACGGTCGTCGTGCTGGACAACCTCTGCCGCGGCCACCGCGAAGCCGTACCCGCGGGCGTGCCGCTGGTCGAGGCGGGCCTGCTGGACGGCGTGGTGATCGAAAAGACCCTGCGCGAGCACCAGATCGACGCGGTGATGAACTTCGCGGCGCTCACCTACGTGGGCGAGTCGGTCAGCGAACCGCTGAGCTATTACGAGAACAACGTGGCCGGGGTGCTTAGCCTGTTGCAGGCCATGGAGCGGGCCGGCGTGAAGACCATCGTCCACTCGTCTACCGCCGCGACCTACGGCGAGCCGGAGACGATGCCGATTGTCGAAGACACGCCGCAGTCGCCCATCAACCCTTACGGCCAGAGCAAGCTCATGGTCGAGCACATGCTGCGCGACTACGCCGCGGCGAACGAGGGATTTGCGTTCGCCATTCTGCGGTACTTCAACGTGGCGGGCAGCGACCCCCAGGCCCGGATCGGCGAGGACCACGACCCCGAGACGCACATCATCCCCGTGCTGCTAGAGGCTGCGCAGGGCAAGCGCGAAAAGGCCTACATCTTCGGCGACGATTACCCCACGCCCGACGGCACCTGCATCCGCGACTACGTCCACGTGGTGGACCTGGTCGACGCCCACGCGGTGGTGTTGGACGCGCTGCGGCCCGGAGACCGGCGGACCTATTGTCTGGGCATCGGCAACGGCATGAGCGTCAGGGAGATCGTCGACGCGGTGAAAAAAGTGACCGGGGTGGACTTCACCGTCGAGATCGGTGACCGTCGCGCCGGCGACCCGCCCAGCCTCTACGCCGACCCGGCGAAGATCAAGCGGGAACTGGGCTGGAGCGCGAAATTCACCGACACCGAAACGATGGTGGCCGACGCCTGGCGTTGGTTCCAGGCCCACCCCAACGGTTACAGGGGCTGAAGCCCGGCCCGCGGGCGTCCCCCGCGTTGCGAATGGGGCGGCGCTGCGGTATTCTTTCCGCCCCGGCGCGGCGTCCCCGACCTCGCTCCGCAGCTGCCGGCCAGGTAGCTCAGTTGGTAGAGCACGGCATTGAAAATGCCGGTGTCCCCGGTTCAAGTCCGGGTCTGGCCACTTTCAAGCCCTCCGATGTCTTAATCTTAAGGCCGGGGGGCTTTTGGTTTAGGGCCGGTGATGCGGGCCGGGGTGATGCGGGCCGGTATTGGCCGGGACTTGCCGGTGGGGCCGGGATCGTTACACTGTTCGGCTCGCCGCTTTGCGGCCCCGCCGGACTGACCCCCTGGGTGAGCGAGGCCCGCCCGCTCGGCCGCTGTTCGAGTGATCCGCCCCCGTACACGGCGCCCCGCGCCCGATATCGAGTTTGCCATGGCCAAGAAAGAAATCACTTCGGTCTTCAAGATCCAAGCCCCGGGCGGCTCGGCCACCCCGGCCCCGCCCATCGGCCCTGCCCTGGGTCAGCACGGCGTGAACCCCGGCCAGTTCATCCAGCAGTTCAACGCCGCCACCGCGGCGCTCCGCGGCAAGGTCGTGGGCTGTGTCATCACCGTTTACAAGGACCGCAGCTTCGAATTCGAAGTCAAGGCCCCGCCGGTGGCCGTGATGATCAAAGACGCCGCGGGTGTGGAAAAAGGCTCGGGCGTGCCCCACAAAGATAAAGTGGGCAGCCTGACCCTCGACCAGGTCAAAGCCATCGTCGCCGAGAAGGGCAAAGAGCTCTCGGGACACACTGAAGAAGCCAACTGCCGCATCGTGGCGGGCACCGCCCGTTCCATGGGCATCACCGTCGAAGGCATGTAATCCACGCGGAGGCCACGGGCTTCCATTTTTTTAGGGGCTGACCACGGGCCCGCAACCGTGGTAGACGCGCCGGCGAGTCACGCCCGGCAACTCGAAAGGAATGTTTTATGGCCAGCAACAAGCCAGGCAAGCGCTACACCGCCGACGCGCGGGTGGCCAACGAAGACAAGCTCCCCCTCGCCCAGGCGGTAGAGCGTCTCAAGGGTTTCCGCGCCACCAAGTTCGACCAGACCGTCGATCTGGTGATGCACCTGGGCATCGATCCCAAGCAGGCTGACCAGATGCTCCGCGGTTCGATCAGCTTGCCCCACGGCATCGGTGGCGAACAGAAAAAGGTCATCGCCTTCTGCGCCCCAGAAAAGGTTGACGAGGCCAAGGCCGCGGGCGCCATCGAGGCCGGCGGCGAAGAGCTGGTGAAGAAGATCGAAGACGGCTGGATGGACTTTGATGTCGCCATTGCCGAGCCGGCGATGATGCGGGTCGTGTCCAAGCTCGGCAAGGCGCTGGGCCCCAAGGGCCTGATGCCCAGCCCCAAGAGCGGCACCGTTGATCCCAAGGTGGCCGATGCGGTCAAGGCGTTCGCCGCGGGCAAGGTTGAGTACCGCAACGACGCGGGCGGCAACATCCACTGCCCGGTGGGCAAGCACAGCTTCAGCGCCCAGCAGCTGGTCGAGAACGCCCAGGCGATGATCGACCACGTGATCAAAAGCAAGCCCGCCTCGTCCAAGGGCCAGTATGTGAAGAGCGCGGCCATCAGCGCGACCATGACCCCCAGCGTGCTGCTGGAAGTCTAAACCTCGTCCGCTCCCGTTCTTCCTCCCGTGTTTGTTGATTGCAAACCCGACTCGGCCGGCGCCGCAGCGCCCGGCCCCAGAAAAGAAGCCTCATCATGAGCAAGACCGTTAAAAACCTGATCGCCAAGGCCTACGAAGACGAATTCGATGGCGTCAACGGCGCCATCGTCATCGACGTCCGCGGCGTGGACAGCACTGGCACCAACGAGATCCGCAGCGCCTTCGCCCAGAAGTCGGTGAAGGTCCGGGTGATCAAAAATAGCTTGGCCCGCAAGGTGTTCGCCGGCGGCGGGCTGGACCCGCTGAACGAGTTCATCGACGGCCCGGCCGCGATGGTGTACTCCACCAGCGAAGACACCTCGGTGGTCAGCGTCGCCCGCGACCTGATCGACTGGGTCAAGAAGATCAAAGAGCTGGAAGTCAAAGGCGCTGTCATGGACGGCATGTCTTTCGGCCCCGGCGAGATCAAAAAGCTCTCGGAATTCCCCACCAAGGAAGAAGCCCAGGCCAAGCTGGTGCAGATCGTGCTGACCCCGGCCCAAAAGCTGGTGGGCGCCGTGGTCGCGCCGGGCCGCAACCTGGCGGGCATCGTGAAGACCATCCAGGAAAAACTGGAAGCCGGCGAAGCGATCGCCAAGGCCTGACCCCACAGTGCCTCGCGGCGGCGGGGCGGCCTGTTTTTGATTTTGAAACGTTTCTGACTGGCCCCTCGGGGTTAAATCGCCGGCGTTCGGCGACCTATCGGAGACTCAATTGTTTGGAGCATTGATATGGCAGAAGCAGCGATTGCGGAACTGGGCGACAAGCTCGTCGGTTTGACCCTGAAGGAAGCGGTTGACCTGGCCGACTACCTGAAAGAGACCTACAACATCGAGCCCGCCGCCGGCGGCGCCGTGGTGATGGCCGGTGGTGGTGGTGGCGGCGAAGAAGCCGAAGAAAAGACCGAGTTCGACGTGGTCCTGAAGGCCGCGGGCGACAAGAAGATCCAGGTCATCAAAGCCGTGCGCGAAGCCACTGGCCTGGGCCTGAAGGAAGCCAAGGACATCGTTGACGGCGCCCCCAAGACGCTGAAGGAAGGCGTGCCCAAGGACGAAGCCGACGCCCTGGCCGAGAAGATCAAGGAAGCCGGCGGCGAAGTCGAAGTCAAATAAGGCTACGGAGGTCGGGCGTCCAGCGTGTCTTTGAGGCTCTGCATCGCCCGCTCTAAGCTCCGTGTTACTCCGGAAGCCCGCCTTTCGTGAGTTGCCTAGCTGCCTCCGTCAACTGAAGGTCAGAGCGAACGATTCGCCACGGACCAAAGTCACGCTGGCCGCCCATCTCCTTTGCGAGGTCCCCTCTTCTGGGGTGCAGCACGGGTGATAGATTCGAAATGAAACCGTATCGGCTTAGGTCGGTACGGTTTTTTTGTGGGTTTGCTTAGGTGGGGCGTGGCGAGGTATCGCGGTAAACTTACGGCATGGATTCATTGGTCGGAAAAGTCTTGTACGCGGCACCGTCGTTGAGTGACCCGAATTTTGCTCGGTCGGTGGTGCTGATGGTGCAGCACACCCAGATGGTGAACGGAGACGCGGCGGAGCCGGAGCTGTGGACGCCCGGGGGCGGGGCGGACGGGGTGCCCGGGGCGCTGGGGCTGACCCTGAACCGTGGCAGCGGGGCTCGGGTGGCGGACGTGCTGGCGGAGGCCGAGGATTTGAACGCCGAGACGGTGGCCTGTAGGGTGGACGCGGAGCTGTTTCACGGCGGGCCGTGCGAGGGGCCGTTGATGGTGCTGCACGGCGGAGTGGCGAACCCGGCTCGGGACGAGACACGGGTGTTGGAGGGGGTGACGTTTTCCAGCGATCGCGACGCGATTCGGCCGGTGCTGGCCGGGGCGGTGCGGCCGGCCCGGTTCTTTGCGGGCTATGCCGGGTGGGGGCCCGGTCAGCTGGAAGTTGAGCTGGAATCCGGGGCGTGGGTGGTGGGCACGCTGGAGGCGGAGATGCTCTTCGATCCCGGGGTGGACCTCTGGGCCCGGCTGCTGGGTGGCGGTGGGGTGCTGGACGGGGTGAACCCCGAGATTTTGCCCAAAGATCCTTCGCACAACTGAAGTGTTGACGGATGCACGGCATTCGGGTCATGCGTTACCCTCGCGGCCGTGAATGGATTCTCTTCGCCCGCGTCGTCTTCCCGCCTGTCCGAACCCGGGCCTCACCCGCTGAGCCTGACCGCGGGGTGTGTGCAGCGCGGCGTCGAGGCGGGGCTGCACCGCGGAGCCCAGGTGAGTGTGTGGTCGGCCGCAACCGGCGAGGTGGATGTTGCGTTCGGCGACGCCCGGCCCGGGGTGGCGATGACCGCGGAGACCTCGACCCTGTGGCTGAGTTCGGGCAAGCCGCTTTTGGCCGTGGCGGTGGCCCAGCAAGTGGCGGCGGGGCGGCTGGCTTTTGATGATGCGGTGTCGGACTTCGTGCCCGAGTTTGCGGTGAAGAGCAAGGAAGCGGTGACCGTGGAGCAGGTGCTGACGCACACCGGGGGGTTCCGCTCGGTGACGTTTGATTACCCGGCGATGGGATGGGACGCGGCGGTGGCGGCGGTGTGCGCGGCGCGCTTGGAAACCGGCTGGGTTCCGGGCGAGACCGCGGGGTACCACCCGCACAGCGGTTGGAACGTGCTGGGACGTGTGGTGGAGGTGTGCGCCGGCGAGCCGCTGGGCACGACGCTGCGCCGCGACGTGTTGGAGCCGCTGGGCATGGCCGACACCTGGGTGGGGCTGCCCGAGGCCGAGCACGCGCGGCGGCACGACGCGGGCCGCCTGGCGGGAGTAGAGAACACGGCGGGGGCCACGCCGCGATCCACGGGCATGGACCAGGCGGCGTGGACCACGGGCGTGCGCCCGGGGGGCAACACCTGGGGGCCGGCGCGTGATTTAGCCCGCTTCTACCGGGCGGTGCTGGGCGGGGGGGCGGTGGACACCTGCCGGGTGTTGCCGGCGGCGGAGCTGGCGAAGCTAACCGCGCGGGTGCGGCGCGACACGGTGGACCGCACGTTCCGGGCCACGATGGACTGGGGCCGCGGGTTCATGGTGAACAACCGCCGGCACGACGCAGTGAACGCTGCGACGCACGGTCCTACCGGCACGCCTTACAACTTTGGTCCGCACGCGGGCGACGACGCGGTGGGGCACGGGGGCAACCAGTCGAGTGTGGGCTTTGCCGACCCCACCCACGGCCTGGCGGTGGCGGTGGTGTTCAACGGCATGTGCGGCGAATCCAAACACCAGCGCCGGATGGGCGAGGTGCTGGATGCGTTGTATCGGGATCTGGGGCTGGTTTAGCGAATCGCAGCAAATGAACCAATCCCCATGCCTTGCGGGCGGCGGCCCCCGCGGCGTCGGTTTCCGTCAGCAACCCTACGGGGTTGCCTGCTCTAACCTCCTTGCGGGAACCACCTCTCGCTGACGGTAGCCGGTCAAATCGTTCGATGCGGTGCTCTAACCGCTGGCCGCCACGGTTTGATGTGGTGCGGTAACGGCTTGGGCGGGTTACATCGGATGGGCACGGACCGGGCCACGGACGGTTCCGGGGCGTGGGGTGTTCGTCGCGGGGGCGGCGGCCGGGTGGCCCCGCAGCCCAGCGCCCGGGCCGTAGAAAATGCCGCCGATCAGGCAGACCAGCCCGATGGCCAGCAAGCCCGGCCGGCCCGGCCCGGTGGCGACACGGGTCAGGCGGTTGTTCGGCGGGGCGTAGGCTGGCAGGTCGCGGCCGATCCGGGGTTGGGGGACGGCCAGCCAGGCCCCCACATCGGCGGTGCCGGCCGATGCGGGCTCGGTGATCCGAACCGGGTACACGTCTTTGAGGCTCAGGTTTAGGTGCGTGAGGGCCAGCCGTTCGAGCAAAACCGGCTCGTCGGCCTCTAGGGCCGCGGCGAATACTTCGTAGTTGCTGCGCTGCTGTGCCAGGGCATCTGCTTGGGCGCGCATTACGCCCAGGCGCCACGCGGCTTCGTGTTCATCCAGCCATGCGGGGGTGAGCACCACCACGGCCAGCAATGCGGCCCCCGCGGCGGTGAACAGCCAGCCGGGCAGGGTGTCGATCCAGGGGGTGGGGGACGGGGTCACGCTGCTAGACAGATCGGCTGGAACGGTGTTCGGCGGTCAGTTCTGCCGCGTCGCCCCGTGGAGGGGGCGTGGGCAGACCCGGGGGGCGCTGCGCGTGCCCGGGCCCGCGGCGTGGGGGGCGGTATCATCCGACTCCCATGGATGCTGCCCACACCCCTCAGCTTGAACCCCCCGACGCCCCGGGGACCGGCCCCGCGGTTTATCTGGAGACCTTCGGCTGCCAGATGAACGTGCTGGACAGCCAGTTGGTCACCGGCCAGCTGCGGGGGCTGGGTTACCGTTTTACCGACGACTGGAAGTCGGCGGACGTGGTTCTTTACAACACCTGCAGTGTGCGCGAGGTGGCTGAGAACAAGGTGTGGTCGCGCATCGGCAAGGTGGGCAAGCACAAGGCCGACGTGCGGCCTGACCTGGTGCTGGGCGTGATCGGCTGCATGGCCGAGCGCGACGGTGAAGACCTGATGCGCCGTCACCCGCAGGTGGACTTGATGTGCGGTCCCGGCGAGCTGGACAAGCTGCCGATGCTGATCGACAACCAGGTGAAGACGGCCCTGGCCGGGGGCGGCGCGGCGCCGCTGGCCGAGCGTGCGGCGCTGCAGGGCGGCAGCAGCCGGCGCAGCACCACGCTGGCCGCGGCGGAAGACCGGCTGGAACTGGTCGATCTTTCGCGGGCTTTTAGTGCCGACGACACCGGCGCCGACGGCCGCTCGGCCTACGTGCGGATCACCCGTGGCTGCAACAAGCTTTGTACCTACTGCGTGGTGCCGCACACCCGCGGGGCCGAGGTCCACCGCCCGCCCGACCATATTTTTGAAGAGTGCCGCAAGCTGGTGGCCGCCGGCGTGATCGAGATCACGCTGCTGGGCCAGACGGTCAACCACTACCACTACGACCAGGCGGCGGCCGTCGAGGTGGCCGGGGTCGCGCAGCCGCAGGTGGGCACGGTGATCCACCCCAACGCCGGCACCGGCGGCCCCAGCCCGGTGTTTAACGACACGACCGTCAGCTTTGCGGATCTGCTGCGGCGCATCCACGACGGGCTGCCGGCTCTTAAAAGGCTGCGCTTCATAACCAGCTTCCCGCGGGATTTTGGCGACGACATCCTCGAAACCATCCGCGATTGCCCGCGGATCTGCCGTTATCTGCATCTGCCGGTGCAGAGCGGTAGCGACCGCGTGCTGGCGAAGATGAACCGCGGCTACCGCGTGGCCGAGTACCGCGACCTGATCGAGCGTGTGCGCCGTATCCTGCCCGATGCCACCGTGGCCACCGACATCATCTGCGGGTTCCCCGGCGAGACCGAAGAGGATCATCAGAAGACCGCGGAGCTGCTGGCGTGGGGCCGGTTCAAAAACAGCTTTATTTTTAAGTACTCGCCCCGTCCGGGCACGATCGCCTTCGACCGGCTGACGGACGACATCCCCAACCAGACCAAGAAGCGGCGCAACAACGAGCTAATCGCCATCCAAAACCGTGTGTCGGCCGAGATCCACGCCGCCTGCGTGGGGCAGACTTACGAGGTGTTCGTGGAGGGGGTCTCGCGCCGCACCGCCAAGGCAGCAGACGGGGCCGCTCCCGGCGCGGCGTCGGTGTCGTTGGGCTGGGAGCAGGACCGCGCGGTGATCCAGCTGTCGGGCCGCACGGCGGGGGACCTGATCGCGGTCTTCGACGGCGACCCGGCGCTGATTGGCGAGCTGGCGACGGTTCGCGTGACCGATGCCGGCGGGCTGGTGCTTCAGGCTCAGCAGGTGTGACCCCGGGCGGACGCCCGGTGCTGGTCAAGAAGTGTGATGTGGGTAAGAGTCTTGAGTTCGCGGCGACCGAGCCGCGGAGGCGGCGGGGTTTCGGAGCTGCGCGATGACCATGGAATCTAGATCGGCGTCGCTGACCCGATCGTAATCCCCGTTTTCGATCTTCTGCCGCGCTGCGTGGACCCGGTCCCATCGCACCTGGGCGGCCGGCAAGGCCAGGGGCAGCGAGTTGGGGTGCGGCGGGGCGGGCGGAGCAGGAATAGGCTGGGGGAAAAGCAACATGGGGGGGTCCTTTCCGAGTCCGAGAAGGGCCGGCCGGGGTGGCCAACTTCCGGCCACCAGTTTCGCAAGGCCGTGTCGGTTTCCCAATGAGCAAAGGCCCGAAGCCGCCTCAGTAAAAACCTGGGGGCACGGGGCCTTCGTGTTTGATTTGTGTGGGGCGCTCGGGGTTCGGTGAGCCGCGGCGAATCCGCCGGCCGTCGGAGGGGTTACCCGTCGTGCGGCGCTGCTTCGGCCGCTGGCGACGCCGCGTGGGGGGCGGCGGCGGGCGGTGCGGAGAGGGGATCGGTCGTATCGGCGGCTCGGTAGGGCGGCTCGGTCGGCTTGGCCTTCTTCTTATTCTTCTTCCGCTTCGCCAGCCATTCGGCGTACAGCTCGCTCTCGGGCGGCATCACCCGCCCCGACATCCACAGCCCGCCATATTCGTAGTGGGGGTTGTCCACGCAGCGGTCCGCCCAGCACACGTCGCAGATGAAGCTCCACTGCTTGCGGTGGGTGATTTTGACCCGGTGGATCGTGACGTGCGGCGTGTAGCACCCCACGCAGTCTTTGGTGCGGACCTTCCGTTTTTTCTTTTTCTTTTTCCGTGGCGAGGTGCCATCGACGGCGGGCGGCGCGCCTTTTGGCCCGTCGCCGTGCCGCGGGCCACGGTCCGATCGATCGTGAGGCGGCGCGGTGCGGCCCGGTGGCGGCTTGCTTGCGGGGCGCCCCGCCGCCTCGTCGTTCGGCGCTCCGGCGGGCATCGGCGGGGGTTTGGGGCGGTTGCGTCGTACCGGGGGGCGTTTCTTGGGCTGAGGCCCCGGTCCTGAAACCGCGGTGCCGGGCTCCTTGCCCTGCGGCACAGCCGGCGTATCGGGTACCCCGGGCGCCGTTTTTTTCCGCCGTCGACGTCGCCGTTTTCGCGGTTGACCGTTGCTGCCTTCCTCCGGTCCGCCAGGGTTGCGCTGCGGGTTGGGTTGGTCGGGTTGCATTTCACTCACGGCAGCATTTTACGTCGTTGGCAAGCCCCCTGCGGGGCGGACGCCCCCGGGCCGTTCCGTCACGCCGCCGTCCCGGATCCGCTGGGGGCTACACTCGCGCGATGCACTTCGACGGCCACCTCGATATCGCTATGAACGCGCTGGGCTACGAGCGTGACCCGTCGCTCGCCGTGGACGTCATTCGGGCTCGCGAAGCCGACCCCCGGCCTGGGGACGGCCGCAACACCTGCACCACCAGCCTGCACGAACTGCGGGCCGCGGGTTTTGGCGTTTGTGTCACCACCCTGTTGGCCCGGGCCAAGCCTTGGGTGGCCCCAGGCCGCACCACTCGCCGGGCCATGGGCGACTGGCCGACCCAAGACATGGCCCACGCGCAGGCCGCGGGGCAGCTTGCTTTTTACCACCGCCTCGAAGCCCGCGGACAGGTGCGTATCCTTACCTCGGCCGCCGCGCTGGGCACCCACGCCATGGCCTGGGACGCTGATCCCGCGGGCACCCCGGTTGGCCTCATTCTCACTTTTGAATGTGCCGACCCGGTGGTCGAGCCCGATCAGCTTGAGTGGTGGCACCGGCGCGGGGTACGCACCCTCATGCTTACGCACTTTGGTCAGGGCCACTATGCCGCGGGAAACCCCAGCGATGACTCGGCCAACGTCCACGACGTCGATGGCCCGGTGACCCCTCGGGGCCGTGCTCTGCTTGCCGAAATGCAGCGGTTGAATATGCCGCTGGACCTCACTCATCTCAGCGACACCAGCGTGCGCGACGTGCTGCAACACTTCGGCGGACCGGTGTACTCCAGTCATAGCAACTGCCGAGCCCTGGCCCCGCGTCAGCGTCAACTCACTGACGCGGTCATCCGCGCAATTGCCAAGCGTGGCGGGGTGCTCGGCGTGGTCACCTACTTCGGCTTCATCCAACGCGGCGCCTCCACGGGCCACTACCCCCCAGACGGTGGCCCGCCCACTCACGGCGTCACCCTCGATCACCTCGTGGACCATATCGATCACATCTGTCAGATCGCCGGAAATCGCAGGCACGTTGCGCTGGGCTCGGATTTGGACGGCGGCTACGGGGCCGAGGAATGTCCCCACGGTCTGGACCGTCACCGCGATATCTTGAAGCTCGGCGAATTGCTGTCCGCCCGGGGTTTCAGTGACGACGACGTGGCGGCGTTTTTCGGCGGGAACTGGCTGCGTTTCTTTCAGGCGACATTGCCCTGCGGCGAAGCGTGATCGCGTCTTGCCGCTCGGGGTGACACCCCCTCCAATGTCACATCACCGGCGGGCTTTCGGCCCGGCGATGCGAGTGCGCGGACGTTACTCCGCGCGGTAGTGGGTTTAGTCGCTGGAGGCTGTGCCGACGCACCGGGCTTGACTCAATTTCCCGGAATTTGGCACCCAAACACCGTGTGCTGATCCGTCGCTCGTCACGATTTTGGCCTGCTTTTGTGCCCGCCCGTGGCTTGCTGAAAGATTCATTACAGAAAGTTGTTTTATTTGCAAAAACAGTTAAACTAATGGGTGTCATCATACGACTTTGCTTCACGGTTCCCCGTCTGTTTTTTTCTGAAAGTGAGTTTGACTTATAATGCTATATGTCTTTAGTTTCATGTCGTTTCGTGATCAGGTTTTAAAACCGGTTTTTCGGCTTGCGGGCCCTGCGTTGCTTGCGTCGATTGTTTCGTTATCGCCCCAGGTTGACGCCGCAACGGTGACGATACGGGGCGGACGCAATGTGACCCCCGCCCAGTGGGAGCGTTTTGTTGATCGAGCGGGCAATGGTGGTGAAATCCAGTTCGAGTCGGGGACGATCACCGCCACCGACACGCTCGATATCCGCCGCCCGATCACTATCAGCGGAGCTGGGTCGGGAGCGAGCGGCACGCGGGTTGAAATCGCGGGCAATCGACGGTCTCTTTTCCGCGTTCGTTCTAGTAACATCCGTTTTCGTGGAATGAGTATGGGAGGAACCCGAGAGCCGACGTTTGCGAGTCTTTTGGATAGTGACGGGCGCATTTCGGAAGGGGTCCGAGCTACCACCGGCCTAGAAACAGCCATTTTTTGGGACAGCAGCGACTTCGTGAACATTCGCGTGCTGCGGTGCCGGATTAACAACACTAACGTCGGCATCGAAATGCGTCGCGGAGCAACCCCCGACGGGATGGAAGTGCGCGACTGCGACTTTACGGTTACCCGTGGCATGGTGCTGGCTAACGGGGCCAGCGTCCCGGGAGGCCAACTCGCCCGTCCGTTTCGAATTGAAAACTGCCGGATGGTGAACCGCAGCGGAGCCGCGTCGTCGGCCGATCGTCCGGTGACCATCCGGGCCATCGTCCTTGACTTCGGAAACGACAACCAAGGCCAAGATTTCGACCCGGTGGATATGAACGGGTCGGTGATCCGCAACTGCCGCTTCTTGAGCGTCACCAACTGGCAGATCGGGATGACCCAGACCTCCAACCTGATCATCGAAGGCAATCGTCTTCCCGGGGGCGGGATCATGCGGGATTCGTTCGTGCACTGCCTGCACTTTGAAGACGTAGGCGACCCGGGCAACCCTATCGTGATCCGGAACAACACCATGACCCAGCGCGATGTGACCAGTTCGGTGTCTCACATCTGGACTGGTGGCAATACCGCCAGCGGCGGTACTGCGCTGCGTATCTCCAACAATACGTTCAGCGGGATTTCCAATAGCTTGGTTTTAGTCAAAAGGCCGGTGACCCAAGCCCCAAGGCGGTTGCGGTTCTCCCACACGGTCGGCAATGATGTTCCGGGTCGTCAGCAGCGCCGCCGCAATTGACCTTCAATTTGTATCGTTGATCGCTCCCACCTACGACGTAAGGCGCGATTTTTCGACAATCGGTGGCCTTCCGAGCCGTCTACGTGAATTTCACGAGGCGTCGGGAGGCCTTTTTATTTGTTGGGTTAATCTGGTCGCTGTTCGCGGATGTGCCTTGCGGCCGGTTATAAGATAGGTCACCCGCGGACCCGTGCGAGCGTATTCAGCTTCGGCTCTCCGAGGTACTTTCCGCCAACAGTGAACCGACCCATGACTGCACTTCCCCAACTCAAAGCCAAAGACTTTGCCACCGACCAAGACGTTCGCTGGTGTCCGGGATGTGGCGACTACGCCATCCTCAACGCCGTGCAGCGTGTGGTGGCCCAGATCGGGGCTTCGCGTGAGAACACGGTTTTCATCAGCGGGATTGGCTGCTCGTCGCGTTTCCCTTATTACATGAGCACTTACGGCTTCCACTCAATCCACGGGCGGGCGCCGGGATTTGTGACCGGGCTGAAGGTGGCCAACCCGGACTTGGACGTATGGATGGTGACCGGCGACGGCGACGGGCTGAGCATCGGAGGCAATCACTTGATGCACCTGCTGCGGCGCAACGTGAACGTCAACGCCATGCTGTTCAACAACCGTATCTATGGGCTGACCAAGGGCCAGTACTCGCCCACCAGCGAGCAAGGCAAACGGACCAAGAGCACGCCCATGGGCTCGCTTGATTACCCCATCGATCCGGTGCGTATAGCCCTGGCCGCCGGGGGCACCTTCGTGGCCCGCAGCACCGACAAAGACCGCGGCCTGACCGACGTGCTCACGCGGGCGGCGGGGCACAAAGGCACTTCGTTCTGCGAGATCTATCAGAACTGCAACATCTTCAACGACGGCGCCTTCGAACCGATGACCGGCAAAGACACCCGTGAGGACAACGTGCTGTACCTGGAGCACGGCAAGCCCATGGTGTTCGGCAAGGACGTCAAGAAAGGTTTGCGGATGGTGGGCATGCGGCCCGAGGTCGTCACGCTGGGCGAGAACGGCATCACTGAAGACGACCTGCTGTTCCACGACGAGACCAACCCCGCCTTGGCGATGCTGCTGAGCACGCTGCACCATCCTGAGTTTCCCGAGCCGCTGGGCGTGTTCTACCTCGAAGACCGGCCGTGTTACGAAGATCAGGTGACCCAGCAGGTGGACACCGCCACCCAGAAGCGCGGCCCGGGCACACTGGAGGCGCTCTTTAACGCCGGCGACACCTACGTTCTGGAGTAGCGCCGGGGCGTTACCAAAGGGGTGCCGACGGGGCCGGTCGCACAACGTGGGCCGTCAGCCGGGCAACGGCCGGTCCACGGCCTAAACTCCGCCCCATGGCACTGACGCATATCTCGGTCCGCGGCGCGCGGGAGCACAATCTCAAGGGTGTGGACCTGGACATCCCGCGCGACCAGCTGGTGGTGGTCACCGGCCTGTCGGGCAGCGGCAAGTCCACGCTCGCGTTCGACACCATCTACGCCGAGGGGCAGCGCAAGTACATGGAAAGCCTGTCGGCCTACGCCCGGCAGTTCCTGGACCAGCTGCAGAAGCCCGACGTGGAGAGCATCGAGGGCCTGCCGCCCACCATCGCCATCGAGCAGCGCGGCAGCTCGCACAACCCGCGCTCGACCGTGGCCACCACCACCGAGATCTACGACTACCTGCGGCTGCTGTTTGCCCGGGTGGGGCGGCCGCACTGCTGGCACCCAACCAAGACCAAAAAAGACGGCGCGGTGGTGGAACGCTGCGACCAGCCGATCGAGAGCCAGAGCGCCACGCAGATCGTGGACCACGTGATGGGCCTGGACGACGGGGCCAAGCTGATGGTGCTGGCGCCGGTGATCCGCGGCAAGAAGGGCCACCACAAAGAGGTCTTCGAGGCGATGGTGCGCCAGGGCTTCGTGCGGGCCCGGGTGGACGGCGCGGTGATGGACCTGCGCGAGATCGCCAAAAAGAAGGCGGGCACGCCGTTTACCACCAAGGTGCAGCGCTACCAGAAGCACACCGTCGAGGCGGTGGTGGACCGGATTGTGGTCCGGCACGCCTTGGACGACGACGGCGAGAACCCCGTGCGTACCCGCGTGGCCGACTCGATCGAGCTGAGCCTGAAGCTGGCCGACGGCCTGGCGGTGGTGAGCGTGGCGGACGAGAAGGCCGACGGCGGCTGGGCCGACACGCTCTTCAGCGAGAAATACGCCTGCGCCACCCACCCCGAGTGCGCGCTGGAAGACCTGGAGCCGCGGCTGTTCAGCTTCAACTCGCCCTACGGGGCCTGCCCGGCGTGCAGCGGGTTGGGGACGACTTTTGAGTTCGACCCGGACCTGATCGTGACCGACCCGGAGCTGTGCCTGACCGAAGGGGTCATCGACCCCTGGCGCAAGGGCGGTAAGCGGATGAACATCTTCTACAACCGGGTGATCCGCAAGTTTTGCAAAGACTTCGGCATCAAGACCACCGACAAGTGGAAGACGATCCCCGCGCCCATCAAGAAGGTGCTGATCCACGGCACGACCGACAAAGACGAAGAAAAATACGGCACGCACTTCGAGGGCGTGATCCCCAACATCCAGCGCCGCTTCGAGACCACCGACAGCGAGTTTGTGAAGCAACGTCTGTCGGCCTACCTCAGCGCCTCGGCCTGCGAGGCCTGCGGCCAGGCCCGGCTGCGGACCGAGGCCCTGCACGTCTTCGTGGAATCGGGCGCCGGCCGCGCGGCCCGGCGGTTCAACATCGACGACGTGGTGAAGATGACCATCGAAGAGGGCGCCGACTTCTTCGCCAAGCTCAAGCTCTCGCGCGAGGCCGAGACGATCGCCGAGCCGATCGTCAAAGAGATCCGCGCCCGCCTGGGCTTCATGCTCAGCGTGGGGCTGGGCTACCTGAACCTCTCGCGCAGCACCGCCAGCCTCAGCGGCGGCGAGGGCCAGCGCATCCGCCTGGCCACGCAGGTGGGCAGCGGCTTGGTGGGCTGCTGCTACGTACTGGACGAGCCGACTATCGGCCTGCACCAGCGCGACAACGACCGGCTGATCAAGACCCTGCGGCACCTCACCGACATCGGCAACACCGTGCTGGTGGTCGAGCATGACGAGGACACGATCCGCGCCGCCGACTACCTGGTGGACGTGGGCCCCGGGCCCGGCCGCCACGGCGGCGAGGTGGTGGCCCACGGGCCGCGCGACCGGTTCCTCAAAACAAGCAAGAGCCTGACCGCGAAGTTTTTACGGGGCGACGAGACCATCCCGGTGCCGGCCAAGCGCCGCAAGGTGTCCCAGAAAGAGGCCCTGGCGGTCAAGGGCGCCGCGCAGAACAACCTCAAAACCCTGGACGTCACGTTTCCCCTGGGCGGCATCACCACCGTCACCGGGGTGTCGGGCAGCGGCAAGTCCACGCTGGTGAACAGCATCTTGCTCAAGGCCGCGAAGCGCGAGCTGCTGGGCAGCCGTGTGAAGCCCGGCGAGCACAAGAGCCTGTCCGGGGTGCAGCACATCGACCGCATCATCGAGGTGGACCAGAGCCCCATCGGCCGCACCCCGCGCAGCAACCCGGCGACGTACACCGGCGTGTTCGACATGATCCGCGACCTGTTCAGCAAAACCAAAGAAGCCAAGATCCGCGGCTACAAGCCCGGCCGCTTCAGCTTCAACGTCAAGGGCGGCCGCTGCGAGGCCTGCCAGGGCCAGGGCACCAAGAAGATCGAGATGCACTTTTTGCCCGACGTGTACGTGCAGTGTGACGTGTGCAAAGGAAAGCGCTACAACCGCGAGACGCTGGAGATCACCTACCGCGGCAAGCACATCAGCGACGTGCTGGACATGACCATCGAAGAAGCCCTGGGGTTCTTCGACAGCTTCAACGACGTGAAGCGCTTGCTTACCGCGCTCAACAGCGTGGGCCTGAGCTACGTGCAGCTGGGCCAGGCCAGCACCACGCTTAGCGGCGGCGAGGCCCAGCGCGTGAAGCTGGCCACCGAGCTGGGCAAACGCAGCACCGGGCACACGCTGTACGTGCTCGACGAGCCCACCACCGGCCTGCACTTCGCGGACGTGAAGAAGCTCATCGCCGTGCTGGAGCAGCTGGTCGACGGCACGCCCGACTACTCGGTGCGCGGCGGCAACTCGATCATCTTGATTGAGCACAACCTCGACGTGATCAAGTGCAGCGACTGGCTGATCGACCTGGGCCCCGAAGGCGGCGACCGCGGCGGCACCCTGGTGGCCCAGGGCACGCCCGAAGCCGTGGCGGGGGCGAAGGGCTCGTTCACCGGTCAGTTCTTGAAGCCAATGCTCGACGGCGAGGCGGCGCCGCGGAAGAAGAAGGGGGCGGCGAAGAAGAAGGCCGGGGTTAAGGGTGGGGCCGCGAAGAAGCGCGTTGTGGCGGCGACGTAGTGTGCTTCGGGTGGTTTTGGCGGCGACAGGTTGCAAGCGGCCTCTGCCATCTGCGATTGCATGCGGTTTTACGCGGAGACGCAGAGTGAGCAGAACTGGACGCAAGCGGATGTGCGATCCGCGGATTGCCTCGGTATTGCTCCCTGAGCCGCGGCACCCCATCGGGCCGCCACCAAGCCGCAAACCGCTCCCGACCGCTTGCGTGCCTTCCTCTGTGTTCTCCGCAAAACTCGGTGCCCGGTACTTGGCCGCGAGGTGGCGCACGAACCTGTTGCGGGTTCGCCGCGCAGCACCACTGAACTCGCGAGCGCAGCGAGCCCAACGGCTTGGGGTTGTAAAGCCCTTGGCCTGGCGAGATATAGGGAAGTGACGAACGACAGACGCCGG
>CALLPP010000210.1 GCA_938015655.1 uncultured Algisphaera sp. | reverse complement strand
CATCAGGCACCCAGCCGATACCATCGCATTCGGTCATTCCGTTCTCGCTCACCCCGGCGCGAAGCAAGGAATTGAGAAACAAGGTGGTCTGCGGCGGCGCACCCGGAGGGGGCGGGGGGCGGAGACGGGGCGGCGCGGGGCGCGGGGCAGGGGGCGGGTGAAGAAACGCCGTTGCCCGCGGCCGGGGGCGGCGGGGCCGGGCCGGGCGGGGCGGTGCTGCCCGCGTCGGTGGAGCGGTTGTACGACCGGTCGCTTCTGCTGGTGCGCACGCAGGTGGACCAAGGCGGGGCGATCATCGCGGCCAACGATTCGGATATCATGCAGTTTTCGCGCGACACTTACAGCTATCTGTGGCCGCGCGACGGGGCGTTTGTGGCCGACGCGATGGACGCGGCGGGCTTTCCCGCGCTGGCCCGGCGTTTTTTTACGTTTTGCGCCAAGGCGTTGCACGAGCGGGGCATGTTCTTGCACAAGTACAACCCCGACGGGTCGCCGGCGAGCAGCTGGCATCCGTGGGTGGACGGCCAGGGGCGGCCGCAGCTACCGATCCAAGAAGACGAGACGGCGCTGGTGGTGTGGGCGGCCTGGCGGCACTACGCCCGGCACCGCGACGTGGAGTTTGCCCGGCCGCTGTGGATCGACCTGGTGCGGCCCGCGGCGGACTTCATGGTGCGCTTCCGCGACCCGGATTCGGGTCTGCCGCTGCCCAGCTACGACTTGTGGGAAGAGCGCTACGGCGTACACGGTTTCACGGTGGCGACGGTGTTTGCGGGGTTGGAGGCGGGGGCGAACTTTGCCCGGGCCTTTGGCGACACGGTGCGGGCGCGGCGCTACCGGGCGGCGGCCCGGGACATGCGGGCGGCCTTTGAAAAGCACTTTTGGAGCGAAGAACACGGCCGTCTGCTGCGGCGGCTGCAGCCAGCCGACGGCGACCGCGGGGCCCGGCTGATGGGGGAGGTGTTTGCCGGCCGCCCGCCGCGGCCCGACGGCCCGGCGGGGGACGGCCAGCGGTTTGGCAGGACGCCCGACGCGGCGCCGCGGGCGGACGTGGCGTACGTGCCGGATGTGAACATCGACGTGTCGATCTTCGCGGTGTGGTCGATGGGCCTGTTGCCCGCTGACGACCCGCGGGTTGTGGCCACGATGCGGGCGGTGGAAGAACGCTTGACGGTGAAGACCGAGGTGGGCGGGGTGGCCCGCTACGAAGACGATTACTACCACCAGGTGACCGACGACGTGGCGAACGTGCCGGGTAATCCGTGGTTCATCTGCACACTGTGGATGGCGGACTATGCGATTGCGCGGGCCCTCACGCCCGCTGAGTTGGCGGCGGCGGTGCCGCGGCTGCGTTGGGTAGCGGACCGGGCGCTGCCCTCGGGGGTGCTGGCCGAGCAGGTACACCCCCACACCAACGCGCCGTTGTCGGTCAGCCCGCTGACGTGGAGCCACGCGACGTTTTTGGCGACGGTGGATCGTTTCCGGGCGCGGGCCGCGGTGCTCGGGGGGTGAGGCGGCGCGGGGGCTGCGGGCGGCGGATTTCTTGGGCCGCGGCGGGCGCGGGCCGCTGCGTTTCTGTTTAGACTCTTGCCCATGTTCCCTCAGCTTGTCCTGTACCTGGCCACGGTGTGCGGCGCAGCGGCGCTGTATCTGCTGATGCCCAAGCCCGGAAGGGACTTGCGGGTGATCGGCGGGTTGCTGGGCGCCGCGACCCTGGGTGGGTTGTGGCTGGTGCTTTTGCCGCTTTATTTGATGAAGGGCGGGCCCCTGGGCGGCGGCGGGACGGTGGGCCTGCACACGGGCTTCGACGGGGCGCAGCTTCCTTTCTACTATGCGTTTAGTGCGGTGGGCATCGTCTCGGCGGTGCGGGTGATCACGCACACCCGGCCGGTGTACGCGGCGCTGTGGTTTGTGATGGTGGTGATCGCTTCGGCGGGGCTGATGCTGACCCTGGCGGCTGAGTTCATGGCCCTGGCGATGGTGATCATTTACGGCGGGGCTATTTTGGTCACCTACATGTTCGTGATCATGTTGGCCACGCCGCCGCAAGCCGAGAACGAGGACGGAATGACTCCCGACTACGACCGCGTGGCGTCTGAGCCGCTGTGGGCCGCGGTGGCGGGCTTTCTGATGCTGGCGGTGATTCTGAGCGTGGTTTTTATGCCCATGGCCCCCAACCAGGCGGCCCGGTTGCCCGACGACGCGGTGCTGCAAGCCAGTACGTTTACCGGCCGGGCGATCGTGGACGAGTTGAAGTACAGCACCCCGTCCGGGGCCATGGCCCCGGACTCCGAGGCCACCGGCACGATCCGCAACGTGGAGCATGTGGGGCTGGACCTGTTCCGCAGCCACCCGCTGGCCATCGAGCTGGCGGGCATCATTTTGTTGCTGGCCCTGATCGGCGCGGTGGTGATTGCCAAGACCCGGGTAGACGGAGCCGACGCCGACGCCGCCCCCGAGCGGATGGATGTGGGCCCGGTCGAACCCTCGGCCCCGGCGGGGTAGGGGCCTTGTCCGCCGTGTCGATTCCGTGTTGGACCCTGTTTTAAGTCACTGCCTCCCGTGCCCGCACCTTGTTTGAACCCCCCGTCATGCTGCTTGCCCTTTCCAGCCCGATGCTCAGCCACTATCTCTTGACCGGGGCGGTGTTGTTCATGCTGGGCTTGGTGGGTTTCATCAGCCGTCGGAACATGATCCAGATGTTCTTGTGCACCGAGATGATGTTTCAGGGGGTGGTGGTGTCGCTGGTGGCGTTTAGCGCGTTTCACGGCAACGTGACGGGGCAGACGTTTGTGATCTTCGTGCTCACCATTGCCGCGGCCGAAGCCGCGCTGGCTCTGGGGCTGGTGGTGCTGCTGTTCCGCCACCGCCGCACGCTCGACGCCTCGGCGTGGAGTGCCCTGAACGGTTAAGCCGTGGAAGGGTTGGGGGGTGGGGCTCGAAGTTAGACGACCCGACCCTCCTCGCCCCGCCTCCCGGAACTTCGTACTTCGAACGTCCCACTTCGAACTTCGCTCATGACGCCCACCCTCATCCCCTGGATCCCCGCCCTGACCGCCGGCGTCATCGGGCTGATCTCGCTCTTCCGCGACGAGTGGAACCGCTTCGCCGGGGCCCTCTGCGCGGGGGCGATCGGGCTCAGCTTCCTGCTGACCCTCTCGCTCTGGCCGTCGGTCGGCAGCGGCGTGCTGGAAAGCGGCTTCTACGACTGGATCTCTTTTGGCAGCGGCGACAACGCCTTTCACGTGGGCTTCAGCTGGTTCGTCGATCCGCTGACGGTGCTGATGCTGCTGGTGATCACCGGCATCGGGGGGCTGATCGCGGTGTATGCCACGGGCTACATGAAGGGCGACCCGGGCTACTGGCGTTTCTTTGCCTACGTATCGCTGTTCATCTTCGCCATGACCACGCTGGTGATGGCGGACAACCTGCTGCTGCTGTTTTTGGGCTGGGAGGGCGTGGGGCTGTGCTCGTACCTGCTCATTGGCTACTACTACGAGAAGCCCACAGCCGTGGCGGCGGCCAAGAAGGCGTTCATCGTCAACCGCATCGGCGACTTCGGTTTCTTGCTGGGCATCTTCTTGTGCTATCAGCACTACGGCACGTTGCAGATCAGCACGATGCTGGACAGGGCCCGTGAGACGTTGGCCGCGGTGAGCCACGGGCACGGCGTGGCGACGGCGACGGACCTTTGGATCCCGTTCTTGCTCATGGTCGGGGCCTTCGGCAAGTCGGCTCAGCTCCCGCTGTACGTGTGGCTGCCCGATGCGATGGCCGGGCCGACACCGGTGTCGGCTCTGGTACACGCCGCGACGATGGTGACCGCGGGGGTGTACCTCATTGCCCGCTGCTTGCCGCTGTTTGAGCTGTCGCCCTATGCGTTGCCGACCGTGGCGGCCGTGGGCACGGTCACGGCGCTCTTCGCCGCCACCATCGCGCTGACCAGTAACGACCTGAAGGGCGTGTTTGCCTACTCGACGGTCTCGCAGCTGGGCTACATGTTCTTGGGTGTGGGCTGCCTGAGCACCGACGGGGCGATGTTCCACCTAGTGACTCACGCGTTTTTCAAGGCGCTCTTGTTCCTGACCGCGGGCAGCGTGATGCACGCCCTGGCCGGGCAGTTGGACATCTGCAAGATCCGGGGCTTGCGTCATAAGATGCCGGTTACCTGCTGGCTGATGTTTGCCGGCTGCCTGGCGCTGGCGGGTGTGCCGCTGACCGCGGGGTTCTTTTCGAAAGATCTGATCTTGGGCGACGCGTTGGCCTACGCGGTGGACCACCAGTCGCCGCTGTTCTATGCGTTGACGTTCTTGGGCGTGGTGACGGCGTTCTTGACGGCTTTTTACACCTTTCGGCTGTGGTTTACGGTGTTCATGGGCGATGAGCACTACGAGATGGGCGACGAGCACCATCATAATAATGGAGCGCATGCGGAAGGTACGGAGGCGGATCACGCCGCGGATCACGACGACCATGCCCACGAGCCCCACGAGATGCCCTGGATCATGAACGGGCCGCTGGTGATTCTGGCGGCTGGGGCGCTGCTGGCGGGGCTGGTGCTGCACTTCAACCACGGCATCACCCACGCGGTGGACCACAGCACCGCGGCGCCCTTCGTGGACGCGGCCCACGGCGGTGATCACGGCGACGCCCACGCGGGCGAGCACCACGCTTACTTCATGGGGATCGACGCCCACGTGTTTATGCAGATCCTCAGTTCGATCCTTGCGGTGGCGGGCGTGGGGCTGGCGGCGGTCGTGTTCTGGTTGAAGCGCGACATCGCCGACGCAGCGGCCACCCGCTTCGACCCGCTGGTTCGCTTTGCCCGCCACGAATACTGCATCAACGAGATCTATGGCGCCACGATCGTCGAGCCGCTGCGCCGACTTGGGGCGCTCTTCTACGCGGTGGACCGGTTGATCATCAATTCCATCATGGACCTGGTGGGTTTTGCCCCGCGTCTGGTGGGGCTGGGCGTACGCCCGGCCCAGAACGGCCGCATTCAGAGCTACGGCCTGGGCATGGTCCTGGGCGTGGCGGTGCTGGCCGTGGTGGTGCTGATGGCGACGAGCGGCTAGCGCCGAAAGCACGAAATACGAAAGCAAGCCATGCCAGACCGCTGACCGCCCGCCCGCCTCGCCTCCCGACTTACCCGACCCGCCGACCCGCCGACCTGCCGACCCGCCGACCTCAGAAGTTCGAACTCCGCACTTCGAACTTCGCACTTACCCAACCACCATGTTCGACCACTGGGTCATCTCGCTTCAGCTCTACCTGCCGGTGCTCTTTGCGTCGGTGCTGCTGCTGCCCATCCCGGCGCTCAACCGCCGCCGGGTGG
>CALLPP010000209.1 GCA_938015655.1 uncultured Algisphaera sp. | reverse complement strand
AATCCGACGACGGCGATCAGTGTTGATCTGGCGACAGGCAATGTGACTGTTGCTGCGGGCACGCCAGCGGGTGACTATATGGTGACCTATACGATCTGTGAGACGTCCAATCCGGCCAATTGCGACACGGTCACAGAGACTGTGACGGTGAACGCCTCCACTCTGACCTTCCCGCCAGCGGGCAGTGTTCCGCCATTGCCTCCGGTTTCCAGCTCAGCGGGCGGAACGACGTCCAGCGTATACACAGGGATTGAAGCGAATGGCTCACCAGTTGATCCGTCTGATCTGTCTGGCACGATTACGGATGATGGTGGCCTGACGGGTGCAACCCTGAACCCGGATGGTACGATCACGGTCCCTGCTGGCACTCCGGCTGGAACCTACACGATCACTTACGAAGTGTGTGAAGTTCTCGAAGGCCTGGGCGCGGCCCGGTTCGGCCAGGCGGCGCTTGCGCTGCGCCACTGACAGCGTAGGCCAGAGGTCCGGCAAGTCGTGGAAGCGGCGGAGCTGGGTCAGCTCGGCCGTCTCGCCGTTGCTGAGGCACAGAGCCTTTCGCAAGCGCGGCGGCGGCAGGTGGGTGTCGCGCCCGTGCATCCAGACGTGCAGGCGGGTGGGGTAGGTCGCGGTGGGGTCGAGCCGCGGGAGAAACGCAGGGCCTTGTTTTTCGTCCCGCGGCTCCCAGCCAACGACGGCAACCGAAAGCCCCAGAGAATCCAACAGCGCGGCGGCGAGCGCGGGGTGGGGGCCCAGCAGCGAGCGGCGGATTTCGTCGCCGATCCGCTCGCGGGCGATGCGTTGAATCTGGTTGGCGTTTTGGCGGATGGTGTCTGCGGTCGCGGGGTGGACCGTGAAGCCGAGCCGTGCGGCGAAACGCGGTGCACGTAGCAGCCGGAGGTAGTCCTCGGCAAAGCGTCGCGCCGGATCCCCGATCGCGCGGATGACTTTGGCTTGCAGATCGGCCCGCCCGCCGATGTAGTCGATGATGCCGTCTCGGTCCGCGTCGGGGTGCTGGCGGTCGGGGTCTTCGAACAGCCCGTTGACGGTGAAGTCGCGGCGCTGCGCGTCGTGTTTCGCGTCGCTGTACCGCACCGCGTCGGGGCGGCGGCCGTCGCTGTAGACGCCTTCGGTGCGGAAGGTGGCGACCTCGGTGGTGCTGCGTTCGCCGTCGAGCTTCAGGTCCACCAAGACCACGCCGAAGGCCTCGCCCACCGCGCGGGTGCGTTTGAACAGCTGGCGGACCCGCTGCGGGGGCGCGTCGCTGGCCACATCGTGGTCTTTGGGGGCTTGGCCCAGCAGCCGGTCGCGCACGCACCCGCCGGCGAGCAGGGCGACGTGGCCGTTGTCGCGCAGGGTGCGCAGGATGTGGAGAGCGGCGGGGCGGGACATGGCGGAACGTCGTAGAGAGGTTGGTTCAGGCGTTAGGCGTTAGGGCCTAGAGCCTAGTTAACAAGGCAATCTCTGGGTGGCAGGACTTCGCGCCAGTGTTCTGACTAGGCTCTAGGCCTTAATGCCTAGCGCCTCGATACTCTGGCGCCCCACCGCCACCCCGGAAGCCAACGCGATGACTGATCCGAGAATGCACGCTCTCGCCCAAACCCTCATCCACCACAGCACCGGCTTGCAGCAGGGTGAGCACTTGTTGATTGAAGCTTTCGACATTCCCGAGGCGATGGTGGTGGCCCTGGTGGAGGCTGCCCGGGCGGCGGGGGCGCACCCGCACGTGGCGCTGCGCAGCGGCCGGATCGCCCGGGCCCTGGTCGAGGGCGCCGGGGCGCCGCAGCTCGACGCGTGGGCGGGCTACGACCTGGAGCGGATGAAAAAAATGGACGCGTACATCGGGCTGCGCGGATCGGCCAACGCCTCGGAGATGGCGGGGCTGGCGGATGAGCAGTTGCAGGCTTACGTGGGGCGGTATCAGACGCCGGTTCACGGCGAGCAGCGGGTGAAGCACACGCGGTGGTGTGTGCTGCGGTGGCCCTCGCCGAGCATGGCGCAGCTGGCCCAGAAATCCACCGCGGCGTTTGAGCAATTTTACTTCGACGTATGCACGCTGGACTACGCGAAGATGGCCCGGGCGGTGAAGCCCCTGCAGCGGCGCATGGCGGCGGCGGACCGCGTGGAGATCAAGGGCCCGGGGGACACGGACCTTTCGTTTTCGCTTAAGGGCATCGACGCGGTGGCGTGCACCGGAAGCCACAACATCCCCGACGGCGAGTGCTTCAGCGCCCCGGTGCGAGACAGCGTGAACGGGGTGATCCACTACAACACCCCGACGGTGTACATGGGGCGCAGCTTCGAGAACGTGCGGCTGACGTTTGCAAACGGCTGCATCACCGACTTTACGGCGGACCAGGGCGCGGATGACCTGGCGGGCATCTTCGACACCGACCCGGGCGCGCGGTACGTGGGCGAGTTCGCGATCGGCTTCAACCCGTACATCACCCACGCCATGCGCGACATTTTGTTTGACGAAAAAATCGCCGGCAGCCTGCACTTCACGCCCGGGCGCTGCTACGACGAGGCGGACAACGGCAACGTGAGCGACATCCACTGGGACCTGGTGCTGATCCAGCGGCCGGACTTCGGCGGCGGCACCATTGCCCTGGACGGGGAGGTCATCCGCCGCGACGGGTTGTTTGTGGTTGACGATCTATTGGGGCTGAACCCCGAGGCGTTGGCGTGAGTAAGAAAATTATGGCTGCGTAGGGCGGATCGTTTTTAACCAGCAACCGGTTCCCTCCATGGCTTCTGCTTTTCCTGCCACCCTCCCCGTCCGCCTGGATCCTCAGGGGCGCATAGACGTGGACGTTGCGTGCCCGGCGTGCGGCTACAACCTGCGGATGCAAAAAATCGAGCGCACCTGCCCTGAGTGTGGGCAGGCGATCGACGTGATGCAGCGCGAAGACGCGGACCGGCTTGATCGCGCCGATCCGCGGTGGGCCGCGGGGGTGCAGCGCGGCGTGGGCTTGCTGCACGCGGGCACCTGGATGATCCCGCTGGGGGTGTTGCCGGGGTTGCTGGTGGCGGTGGCAGGGGTGTGGTGTCTGACCCGGCGTGAGCCCGGGCGGCCCGAGGGCTGGGCGGCCCGAGGCACGCGGTTGTCGGCCCGCTGGGCGCCGCTGGCCGCGGCGGCGTGCGGGATAGGGTTTGTGGTGGTGTTGGCGCTGGGCGGAGAAAGTTGGTCGGTGTCGTCGCTGATGCGGCGCGACGCGACCTGGCCGGACATTTTGTTGTGCACGGCGGGCGCATCCCTGGCGGTTGGCTTGCTGGAAGCTTGGCGGGTGCTGTTCAAAATCGCCGCGCGGGCCGACGGCCCGGACGCGGCCCGCGCGTGCCGCGATACCTGGAAGCGATACCTGGTGGCGGTGGGCATCATCGTGGGTGGGGCGATGCTGGTGCGAGCCAGCGCCCTATTAGACAAAAAGGCTTTTCCGATGGCCCAGATCCGTAGCCAGCCTGGATGGGTGCTAGCCGTGGGGGTGCTGGCGGTTGCGGTGGTGCTGGTGTGGACCTGGTGGAGTACGGTCCGTCTGACCCGGGGGCTGAAGGCCGTGGTGGCGCCCACGACGGTCTAAACAGCACCGCGGGCGAGTGTCCGACGGTGTGGCCGCGTTGGTCGGTGTGGCGTGATGCGCGGGTTAGTCGCCGGTTTCGGTTTCGAGCAAACGCAGCATGCGGGCGACGACCGCTTCGGTCAGGTCCGGCTGGTCGTAGTAGCCCGTGGCGACTCGGTCGCGGAACGGCAAGACCGAGCC
>CALLPP010000208.1 GCA_938015655.1 uncultured Algisphaera sp. | reverse complement strand
TTAGGTTAGGTTAGGTTAGGTTAGGTTAGGTTAGGTTAGGTTAGGTTAGGTTAGGTTAGGTTAGGTTAGGTTAGGTTAGGTTAGGTTAGGTTAGCCCGGCATGACAAGCAGCCCCACGGACAGAAGCATCAGAAAAACGCGAAACGACGAAGGGCAGGAAGATAAAGTCACGAGAAGCTCCGAGGGTTACGGCCACAGGGTTGGGCGTGGGGTCGGACAGGGCAACAGAAATAAGACGGCGATTATCGCATAACACGACGAAGCGCGTGGGCAGAACGGCTTCACGCTCCGCCCTCCTACCGCGCCGGAGTGACCCGGTAGATCGAGCCGTCGAACGAGCAGACATACACCTCGCCCTCGCCGTCAAGCCCGAACGAAGCCGGGTTATCGACCTGAGCGAAGACCACCGGCCGCGCCGGGCCCTCACGCTCCACAGGGAAGGCAAAGAGGTTGCCGGTGCGGTAGTCGCCGTAGACATAACATCCACTGAGCGCGGGCACCCGGACCCCGCGGTACACGTAGCCGCCGGTGATCGATCCCGCGTCGTCGCGGCCGTGGTCAACCACCGGATCGACGAGCGGCGCCGGCGGGTCCGGGCGTTCCCGCCCCTTGTACGCCGCAAACCCTTCACGAATCCGCCACCCGTGGTTCTCGCCGGCGCGAACCACGGCGATCTCTTCACGTTTGTGCTGGCCCACGTCGCCCACCCACAACGCGCCGGTGCCGCCGCGTGCCCAGCGGTCAAAACTAAACCGCCAGGGGTTGCGCAGGCCGTAGGCGTACACCTCGGGTCGAGCCCCGCGGACGCCAACAAAAGGGTTGTCCGCCGGGATGCCGTAGGCCCGGCCGGCCCCGGAACGGTCCACGTCGATCCGCAAGATTTTGCCCAGCAGGCTGCCGCGGTCTTGCGCCCGATTGCCCGGGTCGCCGGCCGATCCGCCATCGCCCAGGCCGATGTACAGCATGCCGTCTTCACCGAAGGCCAGCATGCCGCCGTTGTGGTTGCGGTAGGGCTGATCCACCTCCAGCAGCACGCGCTCGCTGGCCGGGTCGATGCGTGCGTCCGTCGCGTCGGCGATGAAGCGGGCGATGACCCCCCGCTGCTTGGCCCGGCTTCGACGGTTGGCCGATCCCGCCTGGCTGTAGTGCAAAAAAACCTGACGGTTTTCGGCGTAGTCGGGATGAAACGCCAGCCCTAGCAGCCCCTCTTCGTTGCCCGAACGCCGCGCCGGCAGGTCAAGCATCAGCGTGCGCTCGCCCGGCGTCACGTCCCGCCGGTTGGGGAAACGCCAGACCCGCCCCGCCTGTTCCAGCACCACCACATGCCCGGCGTCTCCGGGCGGCGTGGTCAGAAACAGCGGCCGCTCGAACGACAACGCAGGAAATGCGGGCGCCACGCCCGCCAAGCCGCGGACCGCGGGGGTTTCGGCCTCGCTGGGGAAGCCCGCCAGCAAGACCATGCAGAACACCGCCGGCAAACGCCGGATCAGCCCACACCATCGCGCAAAGAAATAATCCATCACACACAAGCTTACGCACCGCGCCCCGCCCACGGTGGCTCCCCGAGCGTCGGACCCTCAGGCCCCAGACCGGTCCACGCCATAGGCATCACGGGGGCGGTAGTCCGCGCCCAGCACCAGCCGCGCGGCGTACACCGATTCCTGCGCGTGGGCCTGCATGTGCGCCACGCTGTGCCACACCGCACCCAGGCCCGTGACCCCGAACTCCTGGATCGTGCGCGGCTCCAGCAGGTGGTCTTTGTTCAAACGCCCCAGCACGTCCGCGGCCGCCGCCACCGTGTCGTTCAGCATCCGGGTCAGGTCCGCCGCCACCCCTCGATTGGCGGTGAACTCCGCCCGGCGGTCGCGGGTGTCGGCCAACGCCCGGTCCGGGTCGCAACCCACCACGACCCACTGGGTCAGGTTGCCGCAGACGTGCAGCACCAGGTTGCCCACCGCGTTCATGCCCGGGTGCGGGCGGTGCCAAAGCCGCGCACCGTCCAGCTGCCCCAAAACGTGCACGAAGCGCGCGTGGCCGTCGCGCAGGGTGAACAAGGCTTCGCCCTTGAACGCGGCAACGGCGCCGGGGTAATCGGTTTCAAACATCACATCGGGCCTCGTTCGGCGTGGGCACGCACTCCCGTCAATGCTCCGCCACCGCCGCGGATGCGTCGGGCGCCTCGGGCTCGCAGATCGACTCGATCATCCCCCGCACTTTCTCCGACGGCGCCGCGCAGAACGGCGCAAGCCCCAGGGTTACCCCGAAGTTCAGCAGCATGCCCACCGTGCCGATGCCCTGGGCGTCGATTCCCAAAACCCACGGCGTGCGCAGCCCCTGTCCCGCGGGCCCGAAGACCGCCCGGGCCACCTCGGCGTTCAGCAAAATCACGTCGGCCTTCTGCGTCACGATGTAGAACGTGGTGAAACCGATGCCCACCAGCATGCCCGTCACCGCGGGCACCGCGCTCACCCGGCGGTTGAAGATGCCCAGCACGATCGCGGGGAAGAACGACGCCGCGGCCAGACCGAAGGCGAAGGCGACCACCTCGCCCACGAAGCCCGGCGGATTGATGCCGAAGTAGCCGGCGATGCAAACCGCCACGCCGATCGCCACCCGGCCCACCAGCAACCGTTGCCGCTCGCTGGCTTGGGGGTTCATCACTTTGTAGTACAGGTCGTGGGCCACCGACGAGGAAATCACCAAAAGCAAGCCCGAGGCGGTGGACAGTGCCGCCGCCAGCCCCCCGGCGATCACAAAGGCCACCACCCAGTCGGCCAGCTGCGCCATCTGCGGCGTGGCCAGCACGATGATGTCACGGTCGGGGTGGTGGGCTCCGCCGAGCTGGATCAGCCGGTCGCGGGCGTGGCTCTCCCGGGCCTCCAGCAGCGCGAGATATTGAAGCACGTCTCCGCGCGGAGCTTCTCCCAGGGCGCGGGCATCCCGTAGCGACGACCAGTCCTGCTCACGCAACCGCTCGAACTCAACCAATTCCGAGCCCGACAACCCGTGGTTGGCCTTC
>CALLPP010000207.1 GCA_938015655.1 uncultured Algisphaera sp. | reverse complement strand
AAAGCTGTTGGTTCCATTAATGGTTCACAAATGTCCAATCATAAGACAGCCTGTCAGCTGAGAATGTAAAGATGGAAATACCAGCTCTCGTTTGATCACTGAAGTCAAGCAACTTGTTTTCAACCAGTTTTCCGGGCGTGGGGGCCAACGTGCTGAAGAACCTGGAGGTGGACCTACGCAAGGTGCGTCTCGAGGTCGAGAAGCTGGTCAAGAGCGGCCCCGACATGGTGACCATGGGCAAGCTGCCCCAGACCCCGCGGGCCAAGAAGGTCATCGAGTACGCCATCGAAGAGGCCCGCAACCTCAACCACAACTACGTGGGCACCGAGCACCTGCTGCTGGGCCTGCTGCGTGAGCACGAGGGCGTGGCCGCACAAGTGCTGATGAACCTGGGCCTGAAGCTCGAAGAGGTCCGTGAAGAGGTGCTAAACCTGCTGGGCGCCGGCGTGGAGCAGGAAGAAGCCACCGGCGGCGACGAAGGCGACGCCGAAGAAAGCGGTGGCGGCGGCCGTCGGGGCAAGGGCAAGACCAAGAGCAAGACCCCGGCGCTCGACAGCTTCGGCCGCGACCTGACCGAGCTGGCCAAGGAAAATACCCTGGACCCGGTGATCGGCCGCGCCGAAGAGATCGAGCGCCTAATCCAAATCCTGTGCCGCCGCAGCAAGAACAACCCGGTGCTGCTGGGCGAGGCGGGCGTGGGCAAGACCGCCATCGTCGAGGGCCTAGCCCAGCAGATCATCGCGCAGGACGTTCCGGAGATCCTGATCGACCGGCGCATCGTGGTGCTGGACCTGGCGATGATGGTCGCGGGCACCAAGTACCGCGGTCAGTTCGAAGAGCGCATCAAGGCGGTCATGAACGAGGTACGGCGGGCCAAGAACGTACTACTTTTCATCGACGAGCTGCACACGCTGGTGGGCGCCGGCGGCGCCGAAGGCGCGATCGACGCCAGCAACGTACTGAAACCGGCCCTGAGCCGCGGTGAAATCCAGTGCATCGGCGCCACCACGCTCGACGAATACCGTAAGTACATCGAGAAGGACGGCGCCCTGGAGCGGCGTTTCCAGACCATCATGGTCGAACCGCCCAACAAGACCGACACCGTGGCCATCATCAAGGGCCTGCGCGACCGTTACGAGAGCCATCACCGCGTGAAGATCACCGACGAAGCCGTCGAAGCCGCGGTGGAAATGAGCGAGCGCTACATCACCGCCCGCGTGCAGCCGGACAAGTCCATCGACGTGATCGACGAGGCGGGCGCCCGCATCCGACTCAAAAGCATGAGCAAACCGCCGAACATGGCGGACCTAGAGGCGGACATTGAGCGGCTGAGTGTCGAAAAAGACGAAGCCGTGCGGGCCGCCGACTACGAGCGTGCGGCCGAGCTGCGCGACCAGGCGGAAGGCCTGCGCCGCGAGAAAGAACAAATCCAGCGCGACTGGCGAGCCAAGGCCAAAGAGGTCGACGGCGTTGTGGACGAAGAGGTCATCGCCGAGGTGGTCAGCAAGATGACCGGCGTGCCGCTGACGCGGCTGGAGAAGGCCGAGACCGAGCGCCTGCTGCAGCTCGAAGACGAGCTGCACAAGACCGTCGTCTCGCAAGAAGAAGCCATCAAGACCATCAGCAAGGCGATCCGCCGGGCCCGCTCGGGCCTGAAAGACCCGCGCCGGCCGATGGGATCGTTCATCTTCGTGGGCCCCTCGGGCGTGGGCAAGACGCTGCTGAGCAAGGCCCTGGCCGAGTTCATGTTCGGCGATGCAGACAGCCTGATCCGCATCGACATGTCCGAGTACATGGAGAAGCACAACGTCAGCCGCCTGATCGGCGCCCCTCCCGGGTATGTGGGCTACGAAGAAGGCGGCCAGCTCACCGAGCAGATCCGCCGCCGCCCCTATGCGGTGGTGCTGCTGGACGAAATCGAGAAGGCCCACCCCGACGTGTTCAACATGCTGCTGCAGGTGATGGAAGAAGGCGAGCTGACCGACAGCTTCGGCCGCCATGTGAGCTTCCGCAACGTCATCCTGATCATGACCAGCAACATCGGCGCCGACCTGATCAAGAACAAGGCCGGGTTCGGATTCGGCAAGGTCGATGAAAACGCGGACTACGACAAGATCAAGAAGACGCTGATGTCCGAGATCGAGCGCTACTTCCGCCCCGAGTTCATCAACCGCCTGGACGACACCATCGTCTTCCGCCCGCTGGACAAAAAAGACCTGGTGGGCATCGTGGACTTCGAGCTGGGCAAGGTGCTGCAGCGCCTGGTCGAGCGCGGCATGAGTTTCGAGCTGGACCAGGCCGCCAAGGACTTCCTGATCGACAAGGGCTACAACCCCGACTTCGGGGCCCGGCCCCTGCGGCGGGCCATCGAGCAGTACGTGGAAGACCCGCTGAGCGAGTCGATCCTGCGCGACGAGTTCCGCAGCGGCCACCTGATCCGCGTGGGCAAGCACCCCGAAAACGACCACCTGACCTTCGTAGCCGAGGACCAGCCGACCCCCGAGGCGGACACCGACGCCGACGTGGACCCTCAACCCGCCGAGGCCAGCGCCGAAGGCTAAACCGCTTCTCCAAAATGCCTTGACCAACCGCGGCCCCGGCCGCGGTTTTTATTTGCACCTCAGGCGGCGGTCAAGGTCCCAAAAAAATACGGTTTAACCCCAACGAATTAATCACAGCATTAACCCACCGAGGCCATACGACGATAGATCCGCCGTTAAAAGGACCCCAAACAGGGGTGTGATCCTTCGTGAGACCCCGGTGATGAACAACGACTTGCTCGAGCGTGTGCTCGCTTCGCCTCGGCTTCCCAGCCTGCCGGCAGTGGCATTGAAAGTCATCGACCTGGTGCAGCAGGAAGACGTGGAGCTCGACGCGATTGCCGTCGCGGTGCAAAACGATCCTGCGCTGACCGCGCGCATTCTTAAGACCGTCAACAGCAGCTACTACGGGCAGTCGGGCACGGTGACCAATGTCAGCCAGGCCCTGGTGGTGCTGGGGCTGCGCACCGTCAAGACCGTGGCCCTGGGCTTCAGCCTGGTGCCCAACTTGCAGAAGTCCAGCGAGTCAGGCGAGGGCTTTGACCACATCAGCTATTGGAAGCGATCGCTGCTGAGCGCCACCGCCGCAAAGATGTTTGCCGACAACGCCGGCAGCCGCTTTACCGAAGAAGCCTTCCTTGGCGGGCTGCTGCAAGACATGGGCATGATCGCGCTGCACCAGGTGTTGGGTGAAGACTACGAGACCGTGACCGATGCCACCGGCGGCCATCACACCGCTCTGACGGCCCTTGAACAAGACCGTCTCGGAGTGACCCACGCCCAGGTGGGCGCAGAGCTTGCCGGGCTGTGGAACCTGCCCCCCCTGCTGGGCCACGCCATCCGGGGCCACCACAGCCTGCTCGACGACCTCGCAGACCCGACTGCTGACGACCCGCAGGGCGCCGCGGATTTTGTGGCCCGCTGCGTGGCCATCGGCAATTTAGTGGCCGAGGTCTTTGTCCGCTCCGCGGCGGTGTCGGGCGAGGCGCTCAAACGCCTGCAAGAACGGGCGGCGGTCTGGTTTGGGCTTGAAGCCGACGCCACCGAACCGCTGCTTATGCAGATCCACGAGGTCACCGCGGAAATGCAGCGGCTCTTTGAGCTGCCCGCGGGCAACTTGGGTGACGCGGGGGAAATTTTGCAATCGGCCAACGAGGCCCTGCTGAAACTCAGCATGCGGCAGCACCAGCAGACCCAGCAGCTGCTCGAAGACGCCACCACCGACGCCCTGACCAAACTGGCCAACCGCCGGGCCTTCGACACGGCCCTGGATGACCGTTTCAAGCTGGCCCGGGCCGGCGCTCCGCTATCGGTCTTGTTCACCGACGTGGACCGCTTTAAGAGCTTCAACGACAGCCACGGCCACGCAGTGGGCGACGCGGTACTGATCGCTTTTGCGAAAACGCTCAAAAAAGCGGTAGGCGTGGCCGGGACGGTGTACCGCTACGGCGGCGAAGAGTTTGCGGTGTTGTGCCCGGGCGTGAACCGCCGCGTGGCCGCAGAGTTGGCCGAGCACGTCCGCCGGCAGGTGGAAACCGGCTGCGCCGTGCCCAGCGACACCGGGGCCATGCTGAGAGTGACCTGCAGCTTTGGGGTGGCTTGCCACAGCGGCGATACGTTTTCACGAGCTGAAGTGCTGCTCAAGGCCGCGGACCGTGCGGTCTACGCCGCCAAAGAGGCCGGACGCAACCGGGTGCGGGTGTTCACCCCCCACAACGAAGCCTCGAGCGTAGCGGCCGCCTGAAAACCGACGAGTTTTTCGCCCGCGTGCCCGAGGAGTTTTAGCTGTGTACGCCGCGGGTCAGCGATCCGCGGTGCGCTTTTCAAGCAGCAGTTCGGCGATCTGTACGGCGTTGAGCGCGGCGCCTTTGCGTACCTGGTCGCCACACACAAAAAGGTCCAAGCCGCGGCCTTCGGGCTGACTGAGGTCCCGGCGGACCCGGCCCACAAACACGTCATCTTGGTGGCTGGCTTGAACCGGGGTGGGAAAGGCGTTGGCCCCGCGGTCGTCCTGAACGGTGATGCCCGGAGCGTCTTTCAACAGCGCCGAGGCCTTGATTTCCGAGCATTCATCGCGGAACGTGAGGTTGATACTTTCGGCGTGGGCCCGCATCACCGGCACACGGATGCAGGTGGCGGTGATGCCGGTGCGGATGCGGTCCGGGGCCGCGCCCGATCCACGCTCCGCGTCCTGGCCCCAGATCTTGTGGGTCTCATGCACCATCTTCATCTCTTCCTGGTTGTAGCCCCCGCTTTGTAGCGGACTGTTGTGGCTGAAGAGGTTAAAGGCGTACTGCTGGCCAAAGATGTCTTGACTAACCACCTGCCCGGTGCCGCCGGGCGCTGCCAGGGCTTCGCGGGTCTGCTGTTCAAGTTCGCGCATGGCCGCCGCCCCCGCCCCACTCGCCGCCTGGTAGGTGCTCACCACGATGCGTTCGACGCCGGCAAAGCGGTGCAGCGGGTTGACCGCTAACAGCATGATGATCGTCGAGCAGTTCGGGTTGGCGATGATGCCGGCGTCGAGCCCGTCGCGCAAGCCGATGCCCGCGTCGGAGATGGCGTCGGGATTGACCTCGGGTACGACCAGAGGCACGCCGTCGGTCATGCGGAAGGCCGAAGAATTATCAACCACCACGGCGCCCGCGGCCACCGCCAGCGGGGCGTACTCGCGGCTGATCGAGCCGCCGGCGCTGAACAAGGCCAGGTCCACGTCGTGGAACGCGTCGGCATCTAGGGCCTCGACGGTCAGCGTCTGATCGCCGAAAGGCAGGGTCTTGCCCGCAGAACGGGGTGAAGCCAGCAGCTTCAGGCTGGTCATCGGGAACGCCCGCTGGTGCAGCACCCGCAAAAATTCTTCGCCCACCGCGCCGGTGGCCCCAACAATCGCAACACGGGGGGCGCGGGAAGACGAGGACGGCGAGGGGGCATCGGAAGACATGAAATGGCTCGGGCGGGGTGTCCCGCAGAACGGCGGTCGGTTTCGAGCGTGAGTTTAACAGCGTGTTCGGGCGTGGCCCCCGCCCCGTACAAACCAGAGCCCCGAGTCCACGGGCTACACTCTGTAAACCATGCCGGCGTTTCCCCCCCTTCACGGACCGCTTCGCTTTTCAAAACCGAAAGCCCCCCGCCAGACCGCCCCCCCCCTGATCTGGTCCACGGCCCTTGCGGTGCT
>CALLPP010000206.1 GCA_938015655.1 uncultured Algisphaera sp. | reverse complement strand
GTTGCTCATCGGGGCCCTGCTGTTCCGCCAGCCAAGCCTGCTCACCCTGCTGCCGGCCGTGGCGGTCATGTTCGTGGTGGCGGTGGGCCTCACGGCGCTGGGCCTGTGCCTGGCCTGGCCCATGAGCAGCACCGCGGGCTTCCACGCGGTGATGAACATCTTGCTGATGCCCATGTGGTTTCTCAGCGGCGCGGTGTTCCCACTGACCACCGCCGCGGGCCCGATCCGCTGGCTGATGTACCTCAACCCGCTGACCTACGGCCAGGCGCTCTTCGCCGCCGTGCTGCAGGGCCCCCGGGCCGCCGAGCCGGGCATGCCCCTGGCCCTGGCCGCGGCGGTGACGGCCCTGAGCGCCGCCGCCGCGGTCGCGGGAGCCGCGCGGCTGGCCCACCGGCGCTGAAGCCCTACGCTCTGGTCCATGATCCGCCGCCCCCGCTTGCGATTGCTTGTGTTGCCGCTGGCCCTGGCACTGGCCCCGGGCCTGGTGTCGTGCGACCGCCAACCCCCCGGCGGCCCGCTGGACGAGTTGTGGCCGGTTCCCGCTTTCACCTTCACCGACCAAACCGGCGCCCAAGTCGCCAACACCGACCTGCGGGGCCGGGTCTGGGCGGCGGATTTTTTCTTCACCTCTTGCCCAGCCATCTGCCCGCTACTGACCCGGGCCATGGGCCAGGTGCGCGACGCGGTGACCGACGAACTGGCCGCCGGCGACGCCGCCCTAGTGGGCTTCAGCCTTCAGCCCGAGCACGACACCCCCGCGGTGCTGGCCGCCTACGGCGCCTCGCATGGCGCCCGGCCCGGGCAGTGGTACCTGTTCACCGGCGAGCGGTCGGACCTGTGGCGGATCTCCCAAGAAGCGGGCTTTAAGCTCGCGGTGTCGGCCACCGACGACCCGAGCAACCCCATCGCCCACGACGGGCGGATCTCCCTGGTGGACCGCGCCGGGCAAGTGCGCGGGATCTACAACGGCCTGGACCCCGAGGCGGTGCAAGCGCTCATCCGCGACATGAAGCGACTGCTGAACGACCCCAACCTCTGACGCGGGTTGGCCACGCCCGCCGCCCACCGCCCGCACCCGGAACCCACCACCCTGCCCCCCGCCGCACCCGCCACAGACCGGACCTGGAGCCCGCCCACCGCCCAACAGGCCGCGGACCACCTCGCCGCGCACCGGCCGGCGCCCCCGCCGCCGTCTCAGCGCCTTGCCCCGGTCGTCGTACTCGCCGCAGCCGCTGCGGCCGCACTGCTCATCGGCGGCCCGGCCTGGGCCCTGCCGTGGCTGGCCCTGGCCGGCGTCTCGGTCCGGGCCCGGGCGATGCTGAAACGCTACCGAAGCCAGCAGCGGCGGATCGTCCGGGCCCACGAACTGGTGCGCCTGCGTTTCAACCGCCCGGCCCTGCGCACCGCCTGGCGCCTGCTGTCCGAACTCACCTCGCACCCCAGCCAGCACCACGCCGCAGTCGCGGTGCTCGCCCAGGGGCTGGAACAAACCGGCGAGGTCGACGCCGCCCTGGTCTGCCTGGACCACCTGGCAAAAACCACACCCGCCAACCACCCGGCCCAGCTGGACCTAGACGCCCGGCGGACCGCCGCGCTGGTCGCCAGCGGGCGGCTGGCCGACGCGGACGCCGCCCTGCGGCGCCTGCGTTCAGCCCCCCTAACCACCGCGAAGCAGCGCGCCACCCTGGCCCTGGCCGAGCTGGAACACGCCGTGGCCACCGCGCACTACCGCGAAGCCATCGATGAATCGCCCGCCCTCATCGCCGACCTGCGGCCCCTGGGGCTCAACGCCGCGCACGGGTACGCCCTGCGGGCCGTGTGCCACCACCACCGCGCCGCGGCCGGTGACGCCGCCGCCGCCCGGTGGTGGTGGGACCACGCCACCGCCCTGCTCGACGCCCAAGTGCTGACCGCCGCGCTGCCCGCGGCCCGGGCGCTCGCCCCGGCGCTGCCGCCCGTCGCGGGCCCACACGCCGAACCGATCCCACCCGCGTCGAACGAGACGAACCTTGACGCCCCCCGTCCCGACCCAGCGCCCAACGAGACGGGGCCCACCGCCCCGGACCTGACCCCCCGCCGGCTGCACCAAGACCGCGCCGCAGACCGCTGGCTACGCGGCGGGCTACTGGTCGGCCTGCCCGCCGGCGTACTCACCGCCGGGCTCCTCACCGCGTGGTCCCTGCCCGTGGCCACCGTTTCGGCGGTCGTCATCCTCATCGCCGCCAGCGGCGCGCTGTTTTTGCTTCAAGCGCCCGTCGTCGCGGGGCTGCCGGCGGTGGCCACCCTGGCCCCCACCGCCCCGGGCGCCGCGCTCACCCTGCTGCGCCGCCTGAACCGGCGGCGCGGCCTCGCCCCGCCCCTGCGACACGCGCTGTACCACGCCGCGGCCACCCTCGCCCACCGCCGCGGTACCCCCGCGGACCGGGCCGCCGCCGCCGCCCTCGCCGCCGAACTTCTCAACCACGGCCCCGAACCCGATACTTCCAACCCCGCCGCCGCGGTACAGACCGCGCCGCCACGGGCCGCCCTGCTGCTCATCCTCGCCGACGGGCATCTGGCCGCCGGCCGGCCCCAGGCCGCCTTCCCAGCCCTGGCCGCGCTGGCCCACACCGCGGTCACCCTCGACCAAGGCCTCGAACGGCTGGTCCTGCACACCCGCTACGCCCTGGCGATGGGCCACCACGCAGCCGCCCTGGATCACGCGAAAGCCAAGGCCGACCTGGGGGCCCTGATGCCCGCCATCGCCTGCCGCCGCCTGCACCGCGACCTGCTGACCGCCGCCCAGTACACCGGCGACCCCGCCGCCGCCTGGCTCGCACCGCGCGTCGCACTACTGGGCTAGGGCACCGCACCAGATGATTTGGCCGGCCGTCACCCGCAGGACATGGTTCCCACAAGGGGGGTGCCGATGGAAACCGACCCCGCGAGGGCGACATCCCGCAAGGCACGGTGGCCAACCATGTGATGCGCCGCCCTAAGCCGGGGCGGCTCCCAACCTGAGGAAAGCCGCCCCGGGGGCCTGAGCCCATCGCTACCATCTGCGCCATGATCGCCCCCGCCACCCTCGCCTCGCTCCTGCCCACCGCGTGGTTCAACGGCGCCCCCACCCTCGGCCTTGCCGCCCTGGCGGTGGTTACCCTCGTCTTGGTCAGCAAAGGCGCCGACTGGCTGGTCGACGGCGCCGCGGGCCTGGCCCAGCGCCTGGGCATGCCCGAGATGGTCGTGGGCGCCACCATCGTCTCGCTGGGCACCACCACGCCCGAAGCCGCAGTCAGCGTCATGGCCGCCTTCAACGGCGAGCCGGGCCTGGCCCTGGGCAACGGCGTGGGCTCAATCATCGCCGACACCGGGCTGATCTTCGGCGCCGGCTGCCTGCTGGTCGCCCTCCCCGCCGACCGCTTCCTGCTCAACCGTCAGGGCTGGGTACAGGTCGGCAGCGCCGTGCTGCTAGCCGCGCTGTGCTACGGCGTCTACGCCCAGCACGGACACGCCGCGGTGCTGGGCCTGCCCGTGGGCGTGCTGCTCACCGCCCTGCTGGTGGCCTACCTCGCCGTCTCGGTACGCTGGGCCCGGCAGCATCCCACCACGTCCAAGGCCGGGCCCCTTCCTCACGCGTCCGACCACCCCGAGCACCCCCACGGCCTCGTCGCCCTTCTGGGCCTCGGGCTCGCCGGACTCGCCCTGGTCGTCATCGCCGGCGACGCCCTGGTCGGCAGCGTCTCGGTCATCGCCGTGCGCTGGGGTGTCCCCCAAGCCGTCATCGCCAGCACCATCGTCGCCTTCGGCACCAGCCTCCCCGAACTGGTCACCGGCTACCGCGCCATCAAAAAAGGCCACCCGGGCCTACTGGTGGGCAACGTCATCGGCGCCGACATCCTCAACGTGCTTTTCGTCATCGGCCTGTCCGCCCTCGCCGCCCCGCTTTCGATCATCGACCCCTCCGCCAACCATCCCGCCGTGTTCCTGATACTACCGGTCCCCACCATGATCATCATGCTGCTGTACATGCGCATCTGCATCGTCATCGCCGGCCGCCACGGGCACTTCAGCCGCTGGATGGGCGCCCCCCTGGTCACCGGCTACATTGCGTATCTGGCCGGTTCGTACGCATTGTCATGAGTAACCCCGCCCACGACACCACCTGCCAAGCGGCAACGGGGACCTTGGACGCGGGTGACACGCAAGGGCCCTACCGCGGCGACACCCGAAAAAGCGGCTGATTCACCCCCTCGCTGCTGATCCACAGCGTCCGCCCGTCGCGGCCAAAACAAAGCCCCTCGCTCTGACCCCGCGGCCCCAACGCCACCCGGCCGGGCTTGGCCACCAACGCATCGGCCCAGGACTGCCCCGGCCCGCGCACAAACTGGTACGCATCGCCGTAGGTCAGCACCACCAACCGCTCCCCGTCGGGCGACACGTCCGCCGCGGTGGTCACCTTCAGCGTCAAATCCGCCATCCGCTCCAGCACCCGCGGCGCGTCCGCCCGTTCACCCGCGCCGTCTGGCGCCTCGTCGAGCGGGAGCACATACAACCCCGCCGGCGGCACACTAAACGTTGTCAGATCCGGCCACGACTTACTGATCAAAAGCAGCGAATGCGTCTGCGGGTCGTACGCCACCGACTCGCAGTCCTGCGGCCCGTCCGCATAGGTAAAGTGGATTCGCCGCCCGATCGGGTGCCCCCGCACGTTCTCCCCCCGCCGCGGCTCGGGCTCATCCAGCAGCAGCACCGACACCGCCGCTCGCTTGCGCCGGTTGTCCCCCACATCCGCCACCACCAGCCGCGCCACCCCATCAATCTCAAACGAGCACACGTCCTCCAGGTCCAGCACACCCTGCACCCCCAGCCTCACCGACGCCAGTACCTCCCCCTCACGTGTCAGCTGATACAGCGTCGCCCCGCCCCCCGAATCGTTGTGCGTCCACAACACCCCGGGCCGCAGCCACGACACCGCCAAACCACTGGACTCATCCACCCGCCGATCCACCACCCGCCCCGGAGCCTCCATCGGCCCGTACACCACCGGGATCTTCGCTCCGGCCGCCCCCAACGGAGTCAGCCAGATAGCCGAAAAATAGAAAACACGATGTTTGCCTATCATCGGAAATGCCAAACTACGTCGGGCACAAAAATCTCACTATAACTCACCTCATATCCACCCGGTGTCAACCACTCGCGTTCAAGCGGCCCACGACCACATTCCAAACCCCGTCGGTCGGGCCGTGACACCCTAGATGCATGACCGAAGTTGAGGGCAGAACATCACCCCAGCGACTAGAAATTACAAGGCGAAGTCTGGATGTTTAACTCTGTTTAACTATCCTTCGCAAGGAAATTGAGCCAGGGCAATCACGTTGCATCCGTCTACTCAGGGCAAAACCTGCTTGGGAAAAGTCCCACCACAAAGCTCAGCAACTCGCTCTCGTAAAGAACGACCCGGCCCCGATTCTTCTGGCACCCAACGAGATCCGTCAACCGACGACACGAGGCGCCGACCGACAACAGGCTCCTCGTCGCCGTTCGTGCTATCCGACGACACCTCGGCCGTAAAGTCGTCGACTCTGAGATAGCCCACGTGCGCGCCTACCTCAACAAGTTCTTGAACCGTCATTCCATCGCGCACCACGGCAGGATCGCCACAGCTGTACACCACCGCATCCACCAAAGACCCAGCTTTCCCCGCTACCCCATAATCGAATGTTCCGGCACCTTCAGTAGGTGCGGGCGTATCCGCAGAGGCCCGAACCAGAGTCCCATTTGTCAAATCAAACATCCACTTATCGCGGTTGAAAATATCAGACGGATTCGGCCCCGACGAAAGTCCAAAAACCACCGCAGCGATCGCTACCAAAAGTAAGATTGGAACGACGAATTTACTATTTTTTTCAATTAGTTCGCGAATAGCCATATTGACTCTCAATTACCTAAATAAAAATTCAAGTTCTACGGACGCCAGCACTGAGCGGGCGTCCGTAGAACATTCCGAAAAGTCGTCTTTATGACGTCCGTACCAACCTAAATTAACGGACGTGGTTCACGATTTCATTCGGGTAACACTTCGTTTGAAGTGTCCCTTACTGCTGCGCATCCCACTGGGTACGACGGGAATTAAACTGGTTGGAAAAGCCAGCGGGTCGGTCTTCACGACGGTTGGTCTCAACCGAATTAATGTTTTCGATATGACCGTCAGTAAAAAGAAAGTTCGGAACGAACTCATCGGCTCCACCGACCCCGTCTTGTCCCACAGAATGATGCACCAATCGCCGAGCACGTTCATCAACGGGGGTCAACGGGTGAATCAACGCCGGGTTGATGGCGGTAGCCGTTCTCCGGCCCAGCACATTGTCCGAGGTGGTGCCACCTGCCGCGAGAGCAAGATTTTCTGCCACTGCGATGGTATCCGATCCTTGAGTCACATCGGAAACGCGCCGACTAAATCCGACACCATCCACGAAGCCCGAAATACCGCGAGCATCGTTTGCCGGCGGACTACCAGGGGTACCAGGACGACGGAATTCGTTAATCGAATAACTTCTCCCCGCGCCCGGCGCCCCCGAGCGTGGAAAGTTATCGAGAGGACAGAGGTAGAGCCCAGAACTGCCTCCTTCCGGGAGAACGGTTGAACCCGTAGTGATGTCCTGCAAGTTAAAACCAAACGCCGAAAGAGCGCGCCCATCGTACCCACCCGACAAAAGCGCGTCATCCCAAGTAAAGGCGTTACCCTCAGTCAGGCCGTCGGGACGGCCGCGAAGACGCGGAAAAAAGTCGTCGAAATCATTGGTGTAGGTCGCCATCGCACGACCGATCTGCTGCATCTGGGTACCGCAGCTAAGGACCTGAGCTGTTCGACGGGCTTGTCCGAGTGCGGGCAGCAAAATACCAATCAACAGCGCGATGATGCTGATGACCACCAGCAATTCGATCAGGGTGAAGCCTTGATGGGGTGGGCGGCGGAAATGTTTGGTTTTCATAACGGCTTTCCTCACAATGTCTGAGTAACGGATGACGCCTGATCCTGGAGCAAAAAAACCCAAGTTTCGGGCAATAAAAAGATTAGTACATGTTAACAAAACCACCACTCAAAATCCAGATCAAATCTAACGGCTGCTCGGATACCAAGGTTATCGGATCTTTTGCTTGTAAAAGACTGCGGCAAGGTAAGTTTTGGTAAAATCTGACGAAGCAATGTTTCTTCGGCCGTCTAACGGCGACACATCATAATTTTATGTAATTCTAGTGTCTTATCTATGCCGCTATTAGGCCTCCAAGCCCCGCGGGCATGAAACTTGTTCACACTAGCTTAAATATGCAATCTTGTGTTGTATATGCTTTGACTTTACGTGACCTGCCATTCTTCACAAGGGAAGACAAAAATTGCGGCAGAGCCACTTATTTTTATTATATGTTAATTTTCGATGGATGATTCATGATTTCCACCTCGTGGCACAAACGAAAACACGCCGCGACTGAGACTCACACTACACCTTTGGCGCGGCCAGATCGGTGGTGCCCATAAGGTGTAGGTCGATGGCTTGGGCGGCGCCGCGGCCTTCGGCGATGGCCCAGACGATGAGGCTGGCGCCGCGGCGCATGTCGCCGGCGACGAAGACGTTCTCTGCATGGGTGGCGTAAGGGCCCACGTCGGGGCCGGGGGACGTCGCGGGGACGACCCCGTCGGGGGTGACCAGCCCCAGCCGCTCGACCAGGGCCGGAGAGTCGTGGCCGGTGAATCCGATGGCCATAAACACCAAGTCGGCGGGTAGCCGCTCGATCTTGCCGGTGGGGGTGCTGACCCACTTGCCGCTGGCGTCGCGGCTCCAGTCCAGGCGCTCGATTTCGACGGCGGTCACGCGGCCCGCGTCGTTGCCGATGAACGACTTGGGGAGGATCCCGTATTCGCGCGGGTCGCGATCGAACTTGGCGCTGCCTTCGGCGTGGCCGTAGTCCACGTAGAAAGTGCCGGTGGGTCCGGGCCAGGGGTGGTCCGCGTCGCGTTCGTCGGGCTCGCGCTCGCGGCGGGTGATGTTGGTCACGCTGCGGCAGCCCTGGCGGATGGCGGTGCCGATGCAGTCGGTGCCGGTGTCGCCCCCGCCGATGACCACGACGTGCTGATCGCGGGCATCAATGGCTTGGCCGTCGGCGAAGCCCGAATCCAGCAGGCTCTTGGTGGCGGGGTGGAGGTAAGCCATGGCGGGGTGGATGCCGGTGAGCCCGCGGCCCGACAGCTGCGAGAGGTCCCGGGGGTTGAGCGCTCCGCAGGCCAGCAGCACGGCGTCGAAGTCGCGCGTGAGGGTCTGGGCGTCGACCACCTGCGCGTCCGCGGCGGTGCCGTGGGCAGAAGGCGCCGGGGCGTGACCCTCGGGACCAGCTGACCCGGCGATGTTGTGGTTGGGTTTAAAAACCACACCTTCAGCTTCAAGCAAATCCACCCGGCGCTGGACGATGCCTTTGTCCAGCTTCATGTTGGGCACGCCGTACATCAGCAGCCCACCGATGCGGTCGTCGCGTTCGAACACGGTCACGGTGTGGCCGGCCTGGTTCAGCTGGTCCGCGGCGGCCAAGCCCGCGGGGCCCGACCCCACCACGGCGACGGTTTTGCCGGTGCGCACCGCGGGTGGGCGGGGGGTGACCCAGCCTTCGTCGAAGGCCCGGTCGATGATGGCGCATTCGATACTTTTGATGGTAACCGGCGGGTCGGTGATGCCCAGCACGCAGGCGCTTTCGCACGGAGCGGGGCAGATACGCCCGGTGAACTCAGGGAAGTTGTTGGTCTGCCGCAGCCGCTCGTAGGCCTCTTGCCAGCGGTCCTGGTAGACCAGGTCGTTCCACTCGGGGATCTGGTTATCGATCGGGCAGCCGGTGTCGCTCTGGCAAAAGGCGACGCCGCAGTCCATGCAGCGGGCGCCCTGCTCTTTGAGCACGCCGTCACTGTGACGCTCGTAAATTTCGTAGAAATCCGTGATCCGCACCCGCGGGTCGCGGGCGGGCATCGGGCTGCGGGCGTATTCCTGAAATCCGGTCGGCTTACCCATCGTTTCAACTGCTTGGTGGCGTCAGTAAAGGCCCCCGACTAACAAGGGGCGGCGGGGGCGGGTGTTTTTCGCGAATCGATGATCCGCAAAACGTCGGTTGTGGTCGCGGCCTACCCGTGGCCAACCTCGGTGGCGCCGGCTGCCTGCGTGTCGTCGCGGGCCGCTTCGGCGTGCTTCATCTGCTGCAGCACGCGCTTGTAGTCCACAGGCATGACCTTGACGAAGCTTTGGCGGGCGTCGTTCCAGCGGTGCAGGATGTCGCGGGCCACCGGCGAGTCGGTGAGCTCAACGTGGTTGGTCAGCAGCAGAACCAGTTCGGCGATGTCGTCGGGGTCGTCCACTTTTTCCAGCTCCACCATGGACTGGTTGCAGCGCCCGGGAAACTGGCCGTCCGGGTCGTAGACATACGCGATGCCGCCGGACATGCCCGCGGCGAAGTTGCGGCCCGTGGCTCCGAGCACCACGCAGCGTCCGCCGGTCATGTATTCACAGCCGTGGTCGCCCACGCCCTCGACCACCGCCACCGCCCCGCTGTTGCGGACACAAAAGCGCTCGGCGGCGATGCCGCGGAGGTACAGCTCGCCGCTGGTGGCCCCGTAGAGCGCGACGTTGCCGGCGATCACGTTGTCTTGGGCTTTGAACGGCGAGCCGGCGGGCGGGCGGACGACGATGCGGCCGCCCGAGAGGCCCTTGCCCACGTAGTCGTTGGTGTCGCCGTCCAGGCGGATCGTGACGCCCGACGCGAGCCACGCGCCCAGGCTCTGCCCGGCGGACCCGCTGAGGTTGATGGTGACGGTATCGTCGGGCAGGCCCTTGGCTCCGTGAGCCTTGCTCACCTCGTGGCTGAGCGTTACCCCCACGGTGCGGTCCAGATTGCACACCGGCAGGTCGATGCTCACCGCTTCGCCCCGCAGCAGCGCGGGCTGCGCGGCGGCGATGAGCTTCTGGTCAAAGTGCCGCTCCAGCTCGTGCTCCTGCTCGATCAGCTTGCGCACGCCCACGTCAGGCCGCGGCTTCTGGGCGGGCATCAGCAGCGCGGTGAGGTCGAGCCCGTCGGCCTTCCAGTGGGCAATGGCCTCGCGGGCATTCAACAGGTCCACCCGGCCGATCAGCTCGTCCAGCGAGCGGATCCCAACCGACGCCATGTAGCGCCGCGCTTCCTCGGCCACCAAAAACAGGTAGTTGATGACGCTCTCGGGCGTGCCGTTGAACTTGGCCCGCAGGTCCGGGTCCTGCGTGCAGATGCCCACCGGGCAGGTGTTCAGGTGGCACTTGCGCATCATGATGCAGCCCACGGCGATCAGCGGGGCGGTGGCGAAGCCGAACTCTTCGGCGCCCAGGCACGCGGCGATGGCCACGTCGCGCCCGGTCTTTAGGCCCCCGTCGGTTTCTAGCGTCACCCGGCTGCGCAGGTCGTTCATCACCAGGGTCTGATGGGTCTCGGCCAGGCCCAGTTCCCACGGCAGCCCCGCGTGCTTCACGCTGGTAAGCGGGCTGGCTCCGGTGCCGCCGTCCGCCCCGCTAATCAAAATATGGTCGGCCTTGGCCTTGCTAACCCCCGCGGCCACGGTGCCCACGCCCACCTCGCTCACCAGCTTGACCGACACGTCGGCGCTCGGGTTGGCCCGTTTCAGGTCGTAGATGAGCTGCGAAAGGTCTTCGATGCTGTAGATGTCGTGGTGCGGCGGCGGACTGATGAGCCCCACCCCCGGGGTGCTGTGGCGGATGCTGGCGATGTACGGGTCGACCTTAAAGCCCGGCAGCTGGCCGCCCTCGCCGGGCTTGGCGCCCTGGGCGATTTTGATCTGCAACATGTCGGCGTTGGTCAGGTAGTGGCTGGTGACGCCAAAACGCCCGCTGGCGATCTGCTTAATGGCCGAACGCCGCGATTTGGTGCTGCCGTCGTCGTACTGGTCGAGCGCGAACCGACTGGGGTCTTCACCACCCTCGCCCGAGTTGCTGTAGCCGCCGATGCGGTTCATGGCCAGGGCCAACGTCTCGTGGGCTTCCTTGGACAGCGCTCCCAGTGACATGGCGCCGGTGCGGAAGCGTTTGACGATTTCTTTGGCCGGCTCGACTTGATCCAGCGGGATGGCCAGGCTCTGGTCCTCGACAAACGCCAGGAGCCCACGCAGCGTGCAACGGTGGGCCGCGTCGTCGTTGCAGAGCGTGGCGTAGTCGTCGTAGGCCTTCTGGTTGTCGCCGCGGGCCGCGGCCTGCAACTGCGCAATTGCGCGGGGCGAAAAGGCGTGGGCCTCGCCACCCGGGCGCCAGTGGTATTCGCCGGGGTTGGGCAGCTGGTGGCGGCCACCGCCGGGCGTGGGCCGCGCGGGATAGCCCAGCGCGTGGCGACGGGCAACTTCTTGCGCCAACACGCCGAAGCCCACGCCCTGAAGCCGGCTGGCGGTGCCGGTGAAGCAGCGCTCGATCACCTCGGTCTTCAGGCCCAGGCACTCGAAGATCTGCGCGCCCTTGTAGCTGGCCAGCGTGCTGATACCCATCTTGGACATCACCTTGCGGATGCCCTGGCCCACGCTGTTGATGTAGGTCGCCACGATCTCGTCGTCGGTCAGCTCCGAGTCGATCACCTCGGTGTCGCGCAGGCGGAAGAGCGCCTGGTAGGCGAGGTAGGGGTTGACCGCGTCGGCCCCGTAGCCCGCCAGGGTGCAGAAGTGGTGGACCTCGCGGGCCTCGCCGGTCTCGACGATCAGCCCCACCCGCGTGCGGGCGCTGGTGCGCACCAGGTGGCAAGATGGCCTGCAAAGGGCGCATCGTGATGTAAACTCATTACCTGCTAACGGCAGGACAAGGGGACAACAATCTTCTAGTCACCCTCAACTAATCTGTACAAGAGGCCATTGTCATACCGGAAATGGTCAGGCTCTCTCTACTGTAGCTCCTTGAGCTCTGAATCAGTGGCCTGGGCGGAGCGGATCATCTCGCCCAAGGTAGGTGTCGCGAACACC
>CALLPP010000205.1 GCA_938015655.1 uncultured Algisphaera sp. | reverse complement strand
GCGCAGGCAGCAGCGCCTGCTCCCGGCCCACGACCGGCCGCCCCGACGGACTGGACGTGCCGTCGGTCGAACGCGACATGGCCTGAATGGCCAGCGTCTTCCCGGCATAGATGTCCTTCTTACGCTCCTTGTACTCCGCGTTCGAAATCGCGCCCGAATGCTTTAGGTCGTTGAGTTCGCGTAGCTCGCGCAACTGGGTCTGGCTGTCGCCCGCGCCCCCCCCCAGCGAGGTGGGGTCTTCGTACCCGCTTAGCGCATAGCCCGATACCGAGCCGTCGCCGTGGCTGTCGGCCATCTGCACCGGCGCCCCCGCCTCGTCCGGGAAGCCCCGGCCACCCAGCAGCGGGTCCGCCGCGTCTAACTCCAGGTGGCTCATGTCCACCAAACCCCCGCCACGCTTGCCGGGCTTAGGCAGCTTGAACGCATCGACCATGAGCAGCGTGCCGCAGCCCGGGCATGGCGCTGTCCCGCCCATCTGATGTTCTTTAAGCCGGATCGACTTACCGCACGGTCCGCAGCCGATGAGGATCTCGCGCACGGCCCGGGCGGTGGGTGCCCCCTTGGCCTCTAAGCTCTCAAACGCATCCAGGGCCGCCGCGTTCACGGCGTCCGGCACGCGCTGGGCCGACGAACAGCCCGGACAACGCACCTGTTTGCCCGCGTAGCTGTCAGGGACTTTGATGCGTTTACGACATGATCCACAGTCAAAAATCGGCATGAAAATTCAACCCAAAATCAAGAAGGGAAGCCAAGATGCGAGCGATGTTTGCCCGTGGCCCAAGCTGAGACAACCCCTTAACCCCTCGACGTCTAATCCTATCCGCCGCTCAAATCCCACGCAAAGAAATCTGGGCGGCGTGGTCCCTAATATTGAGACTTTTGGGTTAAGTCTCCCTCGCCAGCGACCGTTTGCGGCTCAGACAGTCCATCGCTACACTTTCGAGCCGCTCTGAGTCATCAGGGCCACGCCATACGGGGCGTAGCGCAGCTTGGTAGCGCGCCATACTGGGGGTGTGGAGGTCGCAGGTTCAAATCCTGTCGCCCCGATTAAAAAAACCACCCGCTTTGGGGTGGTTTTTTTAATCGAGGTACGCGGCATAGCCGCGGGCGAGCAACGCTCGCCGACAGGATTCCGGGAGCGAAGCGACCGAAATCTGTCGCCACAACCAAAAAAACCACCCGCTTTGGAGTGATTTTTTTAATCGCGGTACGCTGCGCAGCCGCGGGCGAGCAACGCTCGCCGACAGGATTCCGAGAGCGAAGCGACCGAGATCTACAGTAGTATTCCTAAACCCGCCCACATCTGAGCGGTTTTTTTACGCCCGCATCCCGCGGCCCCCGCCGCCGCGACCACCGCCTGGATCCACCCCATGGTCTTCGCCGACTACCTCGTGCTCGCCCTCTACGCGCTGGGCCTGCTGGGCATCGCGCTGTTCTTCACCCTGCGGGTCAAAGACACCTCGGACATGTTCGCCGCCGGCGGCCAGTCGCCGTGGTGGATGAGCGGGCTCAGCGGCTTCATGACCATGTTCTCCGCGGGCACCTTCGTGGTGTGGGGCGGGGTGGCCTACCGCTACGGGCTGGTCGCGGTCTCCATCAGCCTGTGCTACGGCGTGGCGGCGCTGCTGGTGGGTTGGACGCTGGCGGGCCACTGGAAGCGTCTGGGCGTGGAATCTGCGGCCGAGTTCCTGAGCCTACGTTTCGGCAATTCGATCGTGCAGTTCTATGTGTGGCTGCAGGGCACGCTGGGCATGTTCACCCTGGGCATGGCAATCTACGGGCTGAGCGTGATCATCGCCGCTCTGGTGCCCATCGCGCCCGACTCTGCCATGGCCTTCTTGGCCAACGCCGAAACCGGGCACCTGTCGGTCACTTGGCTGTCGGTGATCATCTGCGCGTTTGTCGTGATCATCACCTTCGGCGGCGGGCTGTGGGCCGTGCTCATGACCGACGTGCTGCAGTTCATCGTGCTCACGGTGTCGGTGCTGTTTGTCGTGCCGCTGATCGTCGGCAAAGCCGGCGGCGTGAACGCCTTCATCTCCGAAACGCCCGAAGGCTTCCTGCTGCCCACCGCCGGCGACTTCACCTGGTGGTTTTTGCTGGGCTGGGTGGGCGTGCACTACTTCAAGGTCGGCGGCGAGTGGGCCTTCGTGCAGCGGTTCACCTGCGTCAAGAGCCCCACCGACGCTCGCAAGTCCGCCTACATCTTCGGGGTGATGTACCTGATCAGCCCGGTGTTCTGGATGCTGCCGCCCATGGTCTACCGTGTGATCTCCCCCATGCCCGAGGGCATCGACGCGGCGACCGCCAACGACCTTGGCCAGCAAGCCTACATCCGCGCGTGCCAGCTGGTGCTGCCCGCGGGCATGGTGGGCCTCATGGTGGCGGCCATGGCCTCGGCCACCGCCAGCATGGCCACCACCCAGCTCAACGTCTATGCCGGGGCCCTCACCACCGAGGTGTACAAACGCCTGCGGCCCGGCGCCACACAGGCCCAACAGGTCACCGCTGGGCGCATCCTCACCGTGGTGCTCGGCGGGTTTGTACTGGCCGGGGCCATCATCATCCCACTGCTGGGCACCTACACCGGGTTCATCCTGGCCCTGGGCTCGATGACCACCGCCCCCCTGGTGCTGCCCACCGTGTGGGGCTTGTTCTCGCGCCGGCTGGGCATCCGCGCCGTATGGACGGTGACGTTCCTGGGCATCTTCGCCGCGGTGTTTGCCAAGTTCATCCTCGGCCCGTCGGGGCTGGTCACCGGGCTGATCGGCGAGGAACCGTCGAGCAACCCGTTGGTCCAGGCCGTCGTCTGGATCAACGGCCTGCTGGCGATCAACATCCGCGTGACCGACCTGGTGGTCAGCTCCAGCGTGACCTTCCTGGCCCTGGTGGCGGCCGAGCTGCTGGCCAAGGGCGCGTACCCGGGCTGGGCCCGCGTGGCCGCTCACCAAAAACAATCTGACGGTGCCCGCGCGACCGAAGCCGCGAGCGATCAGCCCGCAGCCCCGGGCACCAGCGCCGCCCTGCCGGCCAACATCTGCGGCGGCGCGATCGGGCTGCTGGGGCTGTTGATGCTCGCCCTGGCCGCCTTCGAGCAGCAGCAGGCGGGCGTGCTGGCGCTGTTCGGCGGGCTCATGCTCGGCTTGGCGGCCGTGGTGCTGGTGGTCACCAAAAAGATGTTCCCCACCCGCGCGTAGCGTGCCGGGAGTCGCGAAGCGCCGCCCGGCCGTTCGACGGGGCATCCGGGCAGACGTGGGTCACGCACCGCTGTCTAGCGACGCTCGATCGCCTCGCGCAGCGCCGCCTCGCGCTCCTCGCTCCAATACCCGCAGTCCAGCTCGATGAAGACCGAGGTGTAGGGGATCGTGAGGTCGGTCTTAAGCAGCAGCACGTTGAACAGCTTTGAGCCCTCGTCCAGCCGGCGGATGATGTCCTCGTGGGGCATGACGCGGGTTTCGCGGCCGCCAAAGAGCCCGTCCAGGCCGGCGCGGTAGCGCTCCACCCCGGGCGACGCGGCCTCGGTCACGGCCGACAGCTCGGCGTCGAGCATGATGATCGGCCGCACATGGGCCGCGTCGTCCACCGCGCCCAGCACGGCCTCCAACACCTCCAGCTGGTCGGCGCCGGTGTACACCGTCTCGATGCCCGCGGCGCTCTGCTTGGGGTAGGCCGAGTCGGCCACCACGATCCAGTTGCGGTGCCCGTAGGCCGGCATCCGCTCGTCGAGCGTCGCCCGCCAGGGCTCCGCCACGTTGCAGCCACCCAGCAAGGTCAGCCCAACCGTCAGCACGCCGAGAAGTGATCGCTTCATGTCTGTTACCTGATTCGTGTCGCTCGGGGAATCGCCGCGGCGTCGCGCCGCGGCCTGTCTCGCGTCCGGAAAGAGCCTACCGCGGCAGCCCTGCACCCGCGACACGGGGCCGCGACAGCGTTCAATGCTCACGGGCCATCGATTCGATGCACCGCGCCACCAACGCCGTCCACCCCGTCTGGTGGCTGGCGCCCAGCCCGCGGCCGTTGTCGCCGTGAAAATACTCGTAAAACAGCACCTTGCCCTCGTCATCGGGCGTGCACAAGGTCGACAGGCGCCGGTTGAGCTCCTGCGCCACCTGGTCCAGCGTGCAGTAGTTGCCCGAGCCGGTCGGGCACTCAACTTTAAACGTGTCGCCGTAGAACCGGTGGAAACGTTCCAGCGATTCGATGATGAGGTAGTTGGTGGGGAACCAGATCGGGCCCCGCCAGTTGCTGTTGCCCCCGAACATCTCGGTGTCCGATTCACCGGGGGTGTACGCCACCGAAAGCTTCTGGCCGTCCAGATCCAGCGTGTAGGGGTGTTTCTCGTGGTATTTGCTGATGCTGCGGATGCCGTGGGGGCTGAGAAACTCGTTTTCGTCCAGCATGTAGTTCAGCACCCGGCGCAGCCGGTCACGGGTGGGCAGAGCCAGCATCATGCGGTCGGCCCGGGCCTCGTCGCCGCCCTCGCGGTCGCGGTCCATGAAGCTAATCCGCCGGGCCAGGTCTCCGCGATTCTGCAAGAACCAGTCCAGCCGCCGGCGGAACCCCGGCAGCCGGTTGATCCGTGCGGTGCTAAAGGTTTCCACCGCAATCAACGGCATGAGCCCCACCAGCGACCGCACGCGAATAGGCTCGGCCCGGCCGTCGGGGTTGCGGATCTGGTCGTAGTAGATGCCGTCGCGCTCGTCCCAGAGCCCCTGGTCGCCGATGTCGTTGATCGCGTCGGCGATGGCGATGTAGTGCTCAAAAAACTTGCTGGCCATGTCGGCGTAGGCGCTGGCTTCGGGCGAGTCGCTGTCGGCCAACTCCAGCGCGATGCTGAGCATGGTGTTGCAGTAAAACGCCATCCAGGCGGTGGCGTCGGCCTGCACCAGCTCGCGCCCGCCGGGCAAGGTCTGGCCGCGGTCAAACACACCGATGTTGTCCAGCCCCAGGAACCCACCGCTGAACAGGTGCCGCCCCCCGGGGTCTTTCTGGTTCACCCACCAAGTGAAGTTCAGCAGCAGCTTTTGAAAACACGAGGCTAGCCAGCCACGGTCGCGCTGGCCGCGCGGCGCGGTGAGCTTGTATACCCGCCACACCGCCCAGGCGTGCACCGGCGGATTCACGTCGCCAAAGGCAAACTCGTAGGCGGGGATTTGCCCGTTGGGGTGCATGTACCACTCACGTAAAAACAGCGAGAGCTGGTGCTTGGCAAAGTTCGGATCTACCCGGCTAAAGGGCACCATGTGGAACGCACTGTCCCAGGCCGCGAACCACGGGTACTCCCACTTGTCGGGCATACTGAGGATGTCGCGCGCGTGCAGGTGCGGCCAGTCGTGGTTGCGGCCGCCCTTGCGGGCCGCGGGCGGCGGGTTCTTGGCCGGGTCGCCGTTGAGCCACGTGGTCATCACGTAGTGGTAGAACTGCTTGCTCCACATCAGCCCGGCGTAGGCCTGCCGCGCGGTCACGCGCTGGTCCTCGGGCACCGCCGCGGGGATCACCGCGGCGTAGAAGGTGTCCGCCTCGTCCCGACGCAGTGCCAACACGGCCTCGTCGTCGAGCGCCGCCGCCTCGGGGTCGGGTACGGCCGGGTGCTCGGCCCGCAGACGCAGGGTCACCGACTGGGTTTCGCCCGGGGCCAGGTTCAGCCGGTACCACGCCGCGCACTTGGTGCCCACCTGCTTGGGGTTGGCCGCCTCGGGCTTGCCTTCCACCACAACGTTGTGGAACGCGTCCTTGACGTACGGGCCCTCGTTGTAGCCCTTGAACAGCCGCTCGTGATTGGTGCTGTTTTCGGTAAATAACCACTCGGGCGGCGCCCCCCCCCCGGGCGCAGGGCCTGCGGTCAGCGTAAAGCTACCCAGGGTCTCGTGCTCGGTCGTCACGCAATCGTCGGCGGTCTTCACCGCCACCGGACGCACCGACCCGCTCTCGTGCCGGCTGCCCCAGCTCCACACGTTGCGGAACCACAGGCTGGGCAGGATGTGCAGCGGCGCCGCGTCCGGCCCTCGGTTGGTCGCGGTAAACCGAATCACCAGGTCGTCGCAGTCGGCCTTGGCATATTCGGCCACCACGTCGAAGTACCGGTTTTCCGCGAACGCCCCGGTGTCTTCCAGCTCGTATTCGCGGTCGTGCTTGCCCCGGCGCCCGTTCTCCTCGACCAGGTCGGCATACGGAAACTTGCCCTGCGGGTAGCGGTAGAGCGCCTTGGCGTAGCTGTGGGTGGGGGTCGAATCGAGGTAGTAGTAACTCTCTTTGACGTCCTCACCGTGGTTGCCCTGGTGACCGGTCAGGCCGAAAAGACGCTCTTTAAGAATGTCGTCCTGCCCGTTCCACAGCGCCACGCCCAGGCACATGCGGCACTCGCGGTCGGAAAAGCCCAGCAGCCCGTCTTCGCCCCAGCGGTACACCCGACTACGGGCGTGGCTGTGGGGGAAGTAGTCCCACACATTGCCGTCGGGCGAATAGTCCTCGCGCACGGTGGCCCACTGCCGCTCAGAGAGGTAGGGCCCCCAGCGCTTCCAGTTGCGGGTACGCGACGCGTCCTCCGCCAGCCGCGCGTGCTCAGCGGTGTCGGGCGTGACGCGGGCGGGAATGGCCTGGCTGATCGGATCGGGTACTAAGCTCATCGTGGCCTACGATACCGACCATGGCCCGATCTGCTTCCAGCAAACACCGCTTTGATGCCTACCGCCGCCGAACCCGCAACCGCGGCGCAAAACCCGCCGCGCGCGCCGACACCGCCGCCCCCGGCGGCGGCCGGTCGCGGGTGCGGAGAGTTGGCCTCCTGGTCGGCGCGTTCTGGGGCCTGATGACCGAGCACCACGCCAAGATGATCGCGGCCCTGGGGGCCCTCACCCTGGCCACGCTGGTGTCCCTGGTGCCGCTCTACGTGCCCAAGCTCGTGGTGGACACCGTGCTAGGCGACCACCCCCTGCCGGGCCTGCTGGCGGGCGTGCTGCCAGGTACCGATCGCCCCCGGGCCCTGCTGCTGGCCCTGTGCGGCGTGGTGCTGGCCCTGGTGCTGATATCGGTCACCCTGGCGCTGTGGGGCCGCTGGCACGCCACACGCATCACCAAGCGCCTGCAGAGCGACGTGCGCCGCAAGGCCTTCGAGCACGCCTCGCGGCTTCCGCTGCACCGCGTGTTTGCCCTCAAAACCGGCGGTATCGCCGGCATCCTGCGCGACGACGCGGGGGCCGTGGGCAACCTGGTCTTCGGCATGCTGTACAACCCCTGGCGGGCGGTGATCCAGTTCTTGGGCACGCTGGTGGTGCTCGCGACCATTGACTGGAAGCTACTTCTGGGCGGTATGGCCGTTATGCCCGTGGCCTGGCTGACCCACCGCACCTGGATCGCCAAGATCCGCCCAATGTTCCGCGACGTGCGCCGCACCCGGCAGACCGTGGACGCGCACAGCACCGAGGTGTTCGGTGGCATGCGCGTCGTGCGGGCCTTCGGGCGGCAGCGGGCTGAGGCCGGCGGGTTTGTGAACAACAACCACCTGATGATCCGCCAAGAACTCAACACCTGGTGGTGGATGCGCGGCGTGGACACGGCCTGGGCCATCATCATCCCCGTCGCATCGGCCCTGCTTTTGCTCTACGGCGGCATCCGCATCCTGGGCGATCGCGAGCTGGTGGCCCAGGGCCTGCTACCGGCGGTCAACGCGTTGACCGTGGGCGACTTGGTGATCTTCCTGGGTTACCTGGCCGCGCTGCTGGGCCCGGTGGCCACCCTGGCCGCCACCGCCGCCACCTTGCAAAACGATCTGGCCGCCCTGGACCGCACCCTGGACCTGCTGGAAGAACCGCTGGAGATGACCTCGGGCCCCGAAGCCGCACGACCCGAGCGCGCCCAGGTGCGGGGACACGTTGCGTTCGAAGACGTGTCGTTCGCCTACCCCCAGGCCGACGAGCCGGTGCTGCAAAACCTTTCGTTCGAAGCCCGCCCCGGACAGACCGTCGCCCTGGTGGGCGCCAGCGGCGCGGGCAAAACCACTCTGTGCAACCTGGTCGCCCGCTTTTACGACCCCACCGCCGGGCGTATCACCCTCGACGGCACCGACCTACGCGACATCGACGTGGAGGTGTTCCGAACCCTGCTGGGCGTGGTGGAACAAGACGTGTTTCTATTCGACGGCACCGCAGCCGATAACATCGGTTACGCCCGGCGTGACGCAACGCGGTCAGAGATCGTCCGCGCCGCCGAATTGGCCAACGCCGCGGAGTTCATCGACAAGTTGGAAGACGGCTACGAGACCCTGATCGGCGAGCGCGGCGTGCGACTATCCGGCGGGCAGCGCCAGCGGTTGGCCATCGCCCGTGCGGTGTTGGCCGACCCTTGCCTGCTGATCCTGGACGAAGCCACCAGCGCGCTGGACACCCACAGCGAGCGTCTCATCCAGGCCTCGCTCGAAGAGCTGATGCTCGGCCGCACCTGCTTCGTCATCGCCCACCGCCTGAGCACCATCGCCGGCGCCGACCTGATTTTAGTGCTAAATCAAGGGCGCATCGTGGAACAGGGCACCCACGACCAGCTCATGGACGCCGGCGGGCGATACCGGGGCATGATCGAGGCCCAGTTGACCCCCACCGCGGCCGCAGAAGCGGGCAGTCCAACCGCGGCCGCGGCGGGATGTCCGCACTAAAAGCCCCCTTCGGGCCCACCCATTCCACCAACCCAGTGCTCTGGCCCGCACAGCGCCAGGCCGCCAGCGCGCGGGCGAGCAACCCGCAAGTACCCCCCAGGTGGGGCGGCGACAAACCGTTTTGAACACGGGCCCAGCGCCCGCCCACCCGCGGTGAAAACACGCCCCGGGGACACCCTGGGGTAATCCACTAGCGCAAATCAACCGAAAAAACGGTGTCGTCGCCGACGCGCCGGCGTGATGTCCCCCCGCTTGCCGCCATGCCCGATCCGCCCCCCACCCCACGCCCCGCGGTACCCGATGCCCAGGCGAGCTGCAAAGACCTCGCCGACTTTCTCGCGGGGTGGTTTCGCACGTGGCAGGCCGCCCGCCTCTACGACGCGCAGCACCCGGTTTTACGAGACGCGTCCGCGCAGGCCGCTCGGGCCCTGACCGGCTTGCCGGGCACCCTCTCGGTGGTAATTCTTCCCGAAGGCTTCGAATGGTACGGAGAGGCGGTCGTCAGCGACACCGCACCGGGTCCCCTCACCACGCTCGCCAACACCCTGCACGGCCTGGACATCAGCGCGATCAACCTAAACCCAGGCCTCACCGCAGCAGACGCCGAGGCGGCGGCCCTGGCCCTGGCCATGGACGATGCGGCGGGGCAGATGCTTGTCGACCGGGTGAACCAAGCAACCTCCGGGCGGCTGGGCTTGCGGGCGGTCAGCTACCGCAGTATGCAGATGCGCGACGTGACCCGCGATACAGACCAAGCGGTCCGGGTCGACGACCCGGCCGCGCGGGCCCGCCGCTGGGCTCGCCTCAATACCGGCATCCTGAATCTGGTGTCCGAATCCGGCGACCCACACGCACTCGCCCAGCAGATCGGCGCCGAAGTGCTGGCCGACCCCGGCGCCGCCCTACCCGGACTACAAAAAAGTCTGGTGGGCGCCGCCCGCACCCTGGCCAGCCGGTCGCGGGAAGAGCAGGAAGACGGTCTGCAAAACCTCACAAAGCTGCTCCACGAGCTAGGCCCCCAGCTGCGCACGTCACTGGAAGAACTCGCGACCTCCCCCCCGGTGCAACGCAACCGCAACCAAAAAGCACATGCCGCGGCTGACGACACGACGAAGGCCAACATCGGTCACGCCCTGGTCCGTAGCGAAAAAACCGGCACCCAGTTGTCTCCCGAAGCCGTCATGCTCTGCCAGAAACTGGCAGACTTCGAACACGCCCCCGCGCTCGCTCAAGACAACGACGACGAACCGAACCCCGCCGCGGTCCTCGCGGACGCGCTGGAGTCGCTGTTCAGCCGCTTTGACACCGACGAGTTCACCCCCGACGACTACCGCGCCCAGATCCAGCGCAGCCTGAACGCGCCGACGCCCACACACCACTGGCCTAACCTGACTCAGGACTTCGCGCCCGACACCGTGGCCGTGCGCCGCGCCCACATCGCCCACGACCTGCTAACCGACGACGACGAGCCGTCCGCCGCCCTCCAAGACGTGATCGCCGCGTCAGTGGTCCCGCTCATCGAAGCACGCTCATTCGGCGTGTTGTCCGAACGCCTACGCCGCGGCGACACCACCCTGGCCCAAGCCCTGACCCGCGACACCGCGATCGACCGCGTACTGGAAGCCGACGCCCAAGACGTGACGGGCCAACACCAGGCGGTCATCGCCGGGCTGCTACACCACGCGGGCGAACGCGGGATACAGCGGGCCGCACACCGGATGGTCCATGCTCCCCCGGATACCGGCGACCGCCTGGGCCCCGCCGCCCAGGCCCAAATCGACACGGCCAGCCCGGACCTGCGTGGCCGGGCCCTGCAACACGCCCTGGTCGATGCCACCGGCTCTCTTCCCGCCAACGTCGCGCCCCTGCTCGCAGGCCTGGCTTTTCACACTGCCACGGATCTGCTGAAAACCCGGCTCAACGCGTCCCACGCGTCCGAACGCCACGCCGCCTACCGGCTGCTAATCATCGCCTTCCCCGAATGGCCAGCCCGGTTCCTTTCCCAAACCCTCCGGGATCGCGATCCAGAGGTACAGCGTTGCGTGCTCGACCAGCTGTGCCTGGGCGAGACCGACGAGGCCCTCACCCTGACCCAGATCACCCTCGAAGGCGATTCGCCCGCGGGCCTGCTTCCGCCCAATACCTTCGACCGCCTAGTCCGCGGCACCCTGGCCCGCGGCGTCGCCGGCGAGCAAGTCGCCGCCCGGGCGCTGAAAACCCTCACCCGCACTCTATCACCACGCCGCGCGGCGCGGGGCACGCAGCTGGCCCGTGCCCTGGCCGACCACCGCGACAACCCGCAGGTGCGTCGCGCCCGCCGGCTGTGGCAGCTGACCCCCACGCGCTGGGCCGCCTGCCTGGCCGCCACCCCGGCCCCGCCACCCCCCGAGAGCAACGCCGCGTGATCGACCGATTCGACCAAGCCATGTGCGCGATGCAGAGCGCCGTCTTCGGGCATGACATCTACGGTCCGGACCACCCCCAGGTGGACGATCAGGTCGCCCGCGCCTTCGAGCTGCTGGCCGGCATGCTTACCGAACGCAGCAGCCTGGCCTTCGTGGCCCTCGACGACCGAGTGGTGTTCGACGACCAGCGGCTGCCGTCCGGGCCCAGCCTCAACGACGGGTTCGTGGCCCGCCTGCGCGACCACGACATCGAGGGGGTCACATTCACCAAGGGCCTCACCGAAGACGAGCTAACCCGCTGGCTCGACTGCTGGAACCAAGACGCCGACCAAGTGCCCAAGCACATGAACACGGCGCACATCCGGACCGAGCGCATCGACGACGACGGAGAAGGGGACTTTAAAGTCGATCCATTACGCACCGCCGCCAGCAGCCAAGAGGCCGCCGCGATGGCCAACAGGGTGCTGCACGGAAACGACGGCGGCCTGCCCGACCTCACCCTGGTTTGCGACCTGGTCGAGCACCTGAGCGCCAACGTCACCCAAGCCGCCGGCGCCCTGCTTCCTCTGGCCACCCTCAGACAACACGACGAATACACCTCGGTGCATACCATCAACGTCGCAATGATGGCCACCGCACTCGCCGAACAGGTCGGTCTCAACAGCGACCAGGTCCACAGCATCGCTGTGGGCGCCGTGCTTCACGACCTGGGCAAACGTGAGGTCGCCGCACGCATCCTCAACAAACCCGGCAAGCTGACCGACGCCGAGTTCAACGCGATCGAACAACACCCCGCCGACGGCGCCCGGGCGCTGATGCAGATCAAAGACATGCCCCCGATCGCCGTGGTCATTGCCTACGAACACCACATGCACCTCGACGGCACCGGGTATCCCCACGCGCACGACCGCCGTCCTCACCTCAGCAGTCAGATCGTTCAGTTGGCCGACGTCTACGACGCACTGCGGACCCACCGGCCTTACCGCCAGGCCCTGAGCCTCGCCAAAGCCACCGAGATCCTTCGCTCGGGCGCGGGCACCAAATACGACGCCGCGCTGCTGGACCTGTTCTTCGACCGGGTCGCCGTGAACGCACAGCACCACGACGCCCAAGCTGCGTAGCGGTCTAACGGCCAGCAACCCATCACTTCAATGTCGGTGGCTCCACCGCTCGCTTGCGTAGCCCAGGCGCCACCGCCCGCGTAGCGGCCCAACGGCGTACTCACTCCACACCCCCACCGGCAATTCCCGCCCCGCGGTCATCGCCCGATCCACACCGACGCATCCGCGTTATCGGTCATAGAGTAACCTTGCGCAAGCGTTTGCCATTCTGAAAAATCAACGTCCGAGGGCCTACCCCATGCTCATCCTCATCGTCGCCGCCGGCCCCGACAAGGGACGCCTCTACGAGCTCGACGGTCAGACCCCCGTGGTCATCGGCCGCGAAGGCGCCGAAATCCGTCTGAACGACACCAAGGTCTCGCGCCGCCACACCCGCCTGTGGTGCGAAGGCGGCCGCTGGTACGCCCAAGACTTCAACTCGCGCTCGGGTACCCACCGCAACGACACCCTGATCGAAGGCAAGCACCCGCTGCAAGACGGCGATCGGCTGCGGGTCGGCGGAACCCTTCTGGTCGTCACCCGCAAGCTATCGAACACCACCGCGCAGCCCGACACCACCCAGCCCGCCGACCAGGCCGCACGCGACCAAGCCATCGCCGAACTGTCCAGCATTCCCTCGGCCCGCTCCGCCCGCCCGCGGACCTTCGCGTGGGCCGCAGGTGGCGCGGCCGCCACCGTGCTCATTGGCCTCAACCTCGCCTCTTTGCTCACCCAGCAGCGGGCCGTCCGCGAGCTGGACACCGGCCTGAACCAAACCCGCACCGCCTTGATCACCGGCGTCGCGGAGCTGCGCGGGTTTGTCTCCAACACCCCGCAGCTCAACGAAGCGGTCGGCCGCCTGGCCGACGACACCGCCCACGGGCTCAACGCCGCGACCGCCGCCCTGGCCCAGCAGGCCGCGCGTGACGCCGACTTATCCCGCAGCGTCGAAACACTCCGCGCCACCCAGGCCCGGCGCGACACCGACCTGGCCCAACTCGCCGGCGCCATCACCGGTGTCGACCAAAAGCTCAACGGGCTCAGCAACCTCGAAGGCCTTAACGACGCCGCCCGGCTGGCCACCGAGGTCACCTCGCTGCGTCGCACGCTCACCGACCCCGACGTCCGCCGCGCCGGCTTGCAGCCCATCGAGACCCGGCTCGACGCCCTGGTCGCCAAGATGGACCCCGCCGCGGTCTCCGTCGCCCTGGCCCCGAAGCTCGACGCCCTAGTGCAGCGTTTGGACACCCAGCCCAGCGGCACCGCCATCGCCCTGCGCGTCGATGAAAGCCTCACCCGCCTGGCCAACGAGCTGAGCACCCGCCCCGACACCGAGCTCATCCGCGAACAACTCGCCGCCGCGCTGAACCAACGCGACACCGACCGCGCCGCCCAGGCCGCCGACGACCCAATCCTGGGCCAGGTGCTCGCCGAATTGCAGACCCTGCAGCAAACCCACCAACGCCTGGAAAACCAGCTCACCACCTTGCAGTCGGCCCCCTTCGACAACCAAGCCATGCTCAGCGAAGCCCTGGCCCTACTGGGCCGGCACGACCAGGCCACCCGCACCGCCGTGGCCCAGCAGCTCGACCTCGCCATGGCCGAGCTGCGAGGCAAATCCATCACCGACGCCGACCAACTGCGCCGCCTGATCAACCGCGAAGTCGTCGCCGCCGTCGACCAGAACTTGCGGCACTCCGTTGCCGACAACCGCGGACCACAGGGCCGCAGCCCCGCCCGCCGCGACCGGGGCGAGCGGCTCACCCGCACCGAAGCCGCCTACCGCCTGGCCTTCGAATCCGGTCAAAAAGTCGCCATCGGAACCCGCGTCAGCGGCTCGGTCACCGGCACCTCCGCCCCGGGCCGCACCCTCGACCCCGCCGACGCCCGGGCCCGTGGCCTCAGCAACTGGCGCGACTGGTACCTCATGGACGACCTGGCCGCCCGCAAAAAAGCCCACGACGCCGCCGAAGCCCTCGTCCGCCAAAACCGCTCCCGCGGCACCGGCGTGCTGCAGCTGCCCGGCGCCGCCAACATCACCGTCAACGCTAGCCCAGCGGCGGAGTAACTCCGGCCCAGTTAACGCCACCGCACCGCATACATCAATACAAAGCCTGAAGTTCGAGAAGTACGGCTCTGAAAGCTTAGCGATCGCATCAGTCACAATTTATTCGTTCCGTAAGGACCGCCGGCCCCCAAAGATTCTCTGGCGAATAGTGCAGCGTCGAAATACCAGCAAGCTCCCCAGTAACGAAATAACACCGGTAGTTTTCCGGAAAATCTAAATCTTCGCACCAATTATTAACCTGAACCCCAATTTTCGAACATTTCTGTTAGCGGCGTCGTACATGTGATATGAGACAAGCCGTGAACCGGGACGGACGCAGTTTGTCATCCGAGGCCCGTCAAGCCCTACGTATGCGCGCGGTACGTGCCGTGC
>CALLPP010000204.1 GCA_938015655.1 uncultured Algisphaera sp. | reverse complement strand
GGTGGCGTGGAGCCCACTTCTGCTCGCCCCAGCGAAACTGCATCGACAAGTGGTAATCCGAAAACGACTCGCGGGTGGTCAGGCCTGCGTAGATCTCCCCGCTGACCCGCAACACCGGCTCGCCGTCTTCTTCGATGACCCGGAACACGCCCTTGGGGTCCACTCCCAGCCCCATCGGCTCGCCCACCTGCACCTTGCGGCTCTGAAAAGTACCTTCGGCAAGCCCTTTCACCGTGCTGTGCGGCACACCCATCCAAATTTCCCACGCCGAAAGGTCTTCGTCGAGCAGGTGGCGCGTTGCCCAGCGCAACCGTTCTTGATCGACCCCGGCCAGCGGCTGCACGCAACCGGCCATCCATACCGCCGCCGTCAGACACAGCATCGCCAACAACTTCATGGGGTCTTTCGTCGTAAACAGGAAGAGAATCAAGCCCAAACACCCGGTCACGCCGCGACCGGCTTCCGCACAACAGCCCGTCGGGCCGCGTCACTCTAACCGCGAAGGCGAGGCCGCGGACAGCCCCGCGATCCAATCCAGATAGCAGTATTCGATCGCGTGTCGCTCGTGCAGTTCACGCAGCTGTGCGGTGAACTGTTCGTACAACTGGTGCTGCCACGCCTCGGTCCCCGCCTGGCAGAAAAACACCCGGCAGCCCAGCGGGCGGATCAGGTGCGTGCTGCAACGCCCGCTGATCTGGTACGGGCAGGCTCCGCAGGTTTCGGCGAACTGCGGCAGCCGGTACCCGCCGCCTTCCGGGGCGTCGGGCGGACCGGGCGGCGCGGCGGCCACTTGCTTCAAGAACCAGGCCACTTCGAGCGCGGTGACGTAAAGACGGTGGCCAAACTGCTCGAACTTGCAGCACTGCCCGCTGGCCTGACACACCGCGTCGCCGCCCGCCACGGCGCGGTCTAGGTCGGCGTAAAAAGCGCGGAGCTCCTGGTCGATCTCGGGCCGGGCGGCCGCGGCGTGCCATTGCGCCCAACACCTAGGCTCGGGCGCTCGGTCCCACGGCGCGGACGGGGCCACGTCAAAGCCCCGCGGGGTTGCGGTTCAGCTCGACGGTGATGGCTTCGAGTGGCACGAAGTGCCCGCCGGTGTCGCCGGGCAGCTTCATGCCCGGGCAGTCTTCGGCGGCCTCGGCCCACGCCTCGGGGCTCGCCACGTTGGAATCCCAAAACGGCCAGGTGCGACACTGTGTCGGCCGGTCGGCGTAGATAGTGCAGCGTCCCGGGCTGTCCAGCCCCCCGGGCCGGGCCAAAAACACGCAGTCGTACTGCCCGCGGGCCACGCGGACCTCGTCGAGCGACCAGCGGCCCATCTTCTTCTTGGCGTAGCGCTCGTAGAACGTTTCGACGTCCAGCCCTTTGGCCTCCGCCATGGCCCGGCCTTCATCCGCGTCGAACCACACGTAGCCCGGCCCGCCGGTGCAGCAGCCCCCGCACTGGGTGCACTTGAAGCGCAGCCCCTCGGCGTACCAGGGCTCTGCGGGGGCGTCGGGGTCGTCAGGCATGGCCGGGAGTGTAGAACCAAACGCCCCCCCGGGCCCGGGTCAGAGTGCGTGCAAAAACGCCAGCAGCGCCGCCCGGTCATCTGCGGGCCAGCCCGCAAAACGGTCTCGCGCGCCCGCGGCCTCGCCGCCGTGCCACAGCACCGCCTCCTCGGCGGTGCGGGCCCGGCCGTCGTGCAGCAAGAAACCGTGGCCGTTCACCCGCTGCTGCAGGCCCAAGCCCCACAGCGGCGGGGTCCGCCATTCGCGCCCGCTCGCCCGCCCGTCGGGGCGGCCGTCGGCCAGGCCTTCGCCCATGTCGTGCAGCAGCAGATCGGTGTACGGGGCGAAGGTTTGGTTCGCCAGCTCCCGGTGGGCCGCGGCCGGACCGGTGCGCTGCACCGGGGTGTGGCACGTCGTGCAGCCCGCGGCGTTGAACAGCCGCGCGCCACGCCGCACCCGCGGGTCTGCGGCGCCGCGCTGCGCAGGCACCGCCAAGGTCTGCAAATAGAACGTGAGCCGGTCCAGCTGGCGGCGCGAAAACTCCACGCCTTCCTCGTCGCGGCCGTCGGGCAGCGCGGCCGCCGCGGTCTGGGCGGCGGTGAAGTTGCCGCCGGCGAAGTGCTCACTGGTCACCCCGATGTCGCCGGCCATGGCCGCGGCCGCCTGCTGACGCAGGCTGGGCTGGTTGGCCTTCCAACCAAAACGCCCCGGGGCCCAGGCTCCCGCGTCGTGATCCCACACCCGGTTGATCCGCCCCGACACACCGTCGCCGTCGGCGTCGTCGGGGTCAGTCCGAGCCAGAAGGTCGGCCTCGGGCACGGCCTCCAGCAGGCCCAGACCAAACACCGCGTTGGCCACCCGGGGCGACAGCATCGCGTCCGGTCCCAGCGGACCGTCGGCCAGGTCCACCACGGCGAGGCGCGGGCGGCGCAGCGGCACCTCTCGGCCATCGGGATACACAAACGGCGCGACGGCTTCCCACGTCACCGCTGCCCGCCCCTCGGGGGCCAGGCCTTGCACCGCGCGATCGTGCAGCTGGTCGCCGTACACCGGGTGCGGCACCGGATCGCCGCCGGGCCCGGGCACCGAAAGACGCACCAACATCGACATCATGGGCGCGTCCGGGCCATCGGGCGGGCGGCCGCGGCCGTCGCGCACATGACACGCCGAGCAAGACACCCGGTTGAAATACGGCCCCAGCCCGTCGAGCGAACGCACCGACGCGGGGGCCGTCACCCAGTTGGTGTTAAACAGCCGGTTGCCGATGGTGAAGCGCCGCAGCTCACGGAGCGCCAGACCCGGCGCGTGTTGGCCGAAGGCTCGCGATGTCTCGTCGTGCACCGTGAGCCCGCCGCCCGCGGGCACGGCGTCAAGGCCGTCCCCGCCCGCCCCCAGCGACAACACCAGCAGCCCGCCGGTCGCCGCGGCCAGCAACACGCCCAGCCCACCCCGCCGCGTGCCCGGCGTCTCGCCGCGCCGCGCGGTCTCTCCTGCGCCCGGCAACCGGTTCGCCGGCGACTCACTCGCCACCGACGACCACCTCCAGCCCCTGGGCCTCGCCCAGCGCCACCATCGCCTCGGCGGCGGTCAGCAAAGCGTCCGACAGTTCTTCCAGAGCCTGACGCCCCGCGGACCCGAGGTCCGCGGCAAGAATCGTGTCGACCGGCCCCAGCTGCTCCACCCGAGCCGCTTGCGCCCCCGCCCAGGCCAAGGCCGCGTCCACCGCCCGGGCGCCGGGGTGATCCGCCGCCCACCGCGCCCGCAGCCCCGGCCCGCCGTCGCCGTGCCACACCGCCACAATCCCGTCCACGTTGCGCACAAAATCGCGGTGGGTGTTGTCCGAAAAACACGAGTGCTCGTCTTCCTGATCCCCCGAATCCAGCGGCACCGCGATGCGTTCGCTGGCAAGCTCGAAACCCGCGAGCGTGGCCTGAGCGCCCAGCACCGCCGACACCACCTCCACCGGCGGGCGGGCCAGCAAGCGGTCGTGAAAACTTCCGGCCCCGGGCGTCCACGCCGCCGCCACCCGGCGCAGGTCGTCCACCAGCACCGCGCACACCGCCCGGAGGTACGCCCCCCGCCGCGCCGCGTGGGGAGCGGTGGTGTAATCCGACACCGGCCGGGCGCCCGGCCCCTCCAGGCTCAGGTCTTGGCCCCACAGCAAAAACTCCACCGCGTGGTAACCGGTCGTCACGTCGGCCTCGTCGCTCACCTGGTTGCCCGCGGCGACCGACCGGGCGCTAATCGAAAACGATGCGTCGCCGATCAGCCCGGCGTCCGGCCGGCCGCGCACGTAGTCCAGGTGCGCCTCGTTCACCGGCCAACTGTTCAGAAGGCCCTCGGGGCCCTCCTCGCCCGTGGTCGGATCCACGCCGTCGATCGGCCCGCCGTAAAAGCGATGGGCCTCGGTCACGCCGTAGCTCTCCCGCGACACCCGCCAAGCCTGCTTGGCGGCCTCCAGGGTGGCGGAAGAAGGCGCGTCCACCAGCGCGTCTACGGCCGTGGCCAGACGCCGGGCGTCGGCCAGTGACGCGGCGTACTGCCGCTGGGCCAGCCGGGCATAGGCCGCCACCCAAACCCGGTCGCTCACCGGCGTCGGGGCCTGCGTCTGGGCCTGCGACCCAACCGGAGGCGCCGCGGCAATCCGCTCGGGCCCGCAGCCCACCACGCCCCACGCGGCGGCCAACAACAACACGCCCCATCGCTTCACAACGCTCATCGGTCCGGTCCTTCCCGCAGCGGCGGGGACAAAGGTTCAATCCCAAGGTCAGAAAAAAGTAGCCGTTTCGCAGGCGCACCGCCGCCCCAGGCGGCCCCGCGCACAAAACAAATCAGTAGGTCGCCTGCAAACGCACCCCCACCACCGCCAACGTGTCGCCGGGGGTTGAACCCGAGGGCGGGTCCACCCACTGCACGTGCGGGGTGACCGACATCTGCGGGCTCAGGGTCAGGCGGTAAAAAACCTCCACCAGCGTCTCTTCACCACCGCCGCCCGAGGCCCGGGCCCAGGCCAGGCCCACCCCCAGCAGGTCTTCGTCGCGCCCGTACCACCCGCTCACGCCCACCCCGCCCGAGGCCGCGCGGTCAAAGTCCAGCACCTCGTCGTCCCCGGCGGCGTAGCGGCCAAACAAGGTGATCCCGCCGCCCACCTCCTGGTCCACGCTCAGCGACACCCCCGAGCCGTCGGACCCGTCGCGGGTGCGCGTCGTCCAGCCCAGCACGCGGTAGCTGCCCTGCCGCCCCTCGCCCAGGGTCGGCGTCCACCCCAGTTCCAAGCCCGTGAAAAAGTCGCCCCCACCAAAGTCGTTGAACACGCTCTCGCCCCCGTCGGCGTTCGCGTCGCCCACGCCCGCGGACACGTAGTGCGTGCCCGACTCGGCAAACCACGACACGTTCGCGCCCACCCCGTTCTCCGGAAACGCCACGGCCACCGAGTTCACCAGCGGGGTCGAGAGAAACTGCGCCGTCTCGTCGTTCGCCACCGCGTTGCCGTCGAAAAACACCGTCGGGTCCAGCCGGCCCACGGTGATCACCCACGACGCATCCGCAAACCCCTGGCTCCACCAAAACTCACTCAGCGCCGCATCGGTGCTGTCCAGGTCGTCGTTCAGCCCCTGGGCCGCCCCCGTGTCACCCGACAGGTCGCTGTCCCGATCGGAAAACAGCGCCCGGCCGCCCTCCACCAGCCAGCCCAAGCCGCCGGCCACGCCACCGTCATCGTGCAGGGTCCAGGTGCCCGCAAAGTCGTAGCTCCACGACGCCAGCGCGTCTCGTTGCCCCGCCGACTCCGACGCGGCCTGCACCACCCCGGTCAGCCCCAGCTCAAACGACAGCCAAAGCCCTCCAGCTCCCCCCGCAACTCGCTCAGCGGCCGCAGCGGCGGGGGACCGTCCGCGCCGGGCTCCGCCGCCGCGCCCCGGGGCGCCAGCCCGAGGGCCAAAACGACAAAAGGACGCAGGAAAGATCCAGATCTAAGGTGCGGCGTATACAAGGTGGCTCCATGAAATTAGTTGATATTAATTCTCAACAACAAAATGATACCCGCCGCAGGTTGTTAATGCAACTAATTCTCAATACCATGCACCATTCACTTCCCGGAGCCCCACCATGCACCCCCGCTTTGTGTTGATCACCGCCCTCGCCGCGTGCCTCGTTGCCGGCGGCATCCGCACCCCCGCCCCGGCCGACACGCTGACCGTTTACTCGGGCCGGTCCAAGTCGTTCATGGATGCGTTGCTCGACCGCTTCGAGCAAGAAAGCGGCCACACCGTCCGCCGCGTGTACGACAAGACCGCCGCGGTCGCGCTCAAGCTGCAGACCGAGGGCGACCGCTCACCGGCCGACGTGGTGCTGGCCCAAGACGCGGGCGCCCTGGGCGCTCTGTCGCGGGCCGGCCTGCTGGCCCCGCTGCCCGCGCCGCTCACCGCCACGGTGGACGAACGCTTCGTCAGCAACCGCGGCGACTGGGTCGCCACCTCGCTGCGGGCCCGCACCCTGGCCTACAGCACCGAGCGGGTGAGCGCCAACGCCCTGCCCCAGAGCGTCTTCGAACTGACCGACGAAAAGTACGCCGGCCGCGTGGGCTTCGCGCCCGCCAACGCGTCCTTCCAAGCGTTCATCACCGCCATGCGGGCGGCCCACGGCGAAGACACCGCCCGGGCCTGGCTGCTCGCCATGAAACGCAACGGGGTGCAGAGCTTCCCCAAAAACACGGCCATCCTTGAAGGCATCGCCGCGGGCGAGATCGACCTGGGCCTGCCCAACCACTACTACCTGCTGCGCTTTACCGAGAAAGATCCCGGCTTCCCCGTCGCCCAAACCGGCTTTGCCGACGGCGACATCGGCAACCTGGTCAACGTCGCGGGCGCCGCGGTGCTGAACACCAGCCGTCAGCCCGAGGCCGCCCGTCAGCTCGTGGCCTTCCTTTTGTCGGCCCCGGGCCAGGCCTGGTTTGTCGACCAGATCCACGAGCACCCGGTGTCCCGCGACGCCGCGGCGCCCGTCCGGGGCGCCCCGGCGTTAAACCTCAACGCCATCGACGACCTGAACGGCACGCTCACGCTGCTGCGTGAAGTCGGCCTTCTGTAGAACGGCCACCCCGCTGCGACCGCCCGCCCCCTGGATCCGCCTGCTGCCGGACCGCGCCACGCTGCCCGCGTGGGCCGCGGGCCTGGGCGTGCTCGTGCCCCTGTGCTTCCTGCTGGTTGCCGGTTTCACCGGCGACGGCGCCGCGGTGCGCGAGACCGTGCTGCGGCCGCGAACCTTCGCGGTCATCGGCCGCACCCTGGGGCTGGCCGCGGCGGTGCTGGCCGCCACCACCGCGCTGGCCCTGCCCGCCGCGTTCCTGGTCGTCCGCACCGACCTGCGGCTGCGCCGCCTGCTCTCGGTGCTGCTGGTGCTGCCCCTGGCCGTGCCCGGCTACCTGCTGGCCTTCGCCCTGCTGTCGGTCGGCGGGCGCTACGGCGCGTCGGCCCGGCTCACCGGCTTCGAGCTGCCGCGACTGCAAGGCTTCACCGGCTCGCTCATCGCGCTCACGCTCTACAACTTTCCCTACCTGTTTTTAACCTTCCGCACCGCGCTGCGGCGCCTGGACCCCACCCTGCACGAGGCCGCCCGCGCCCTGGGCCACGGTCCCTGGCGGGCCTTCCGCGCCGCCGAACTGCCGCAGCTGCGCCCCGCGTTTCTGGCCGGCGGGCTCATCGTGGTGCTGCACGTGTTGGGGGATTTCGGCGTGGTCAGCCTCATGCGCTACGAGACCTTCAGCGTCTTGCTGTACGGCTCGCTGTCCTTCGCCCCGGCCTACGCCGCGTGGATCGCGCTCATGATGCTGGGCACCGCCGGCGGATTCATCGTGCTGGAAGTCGTGCTGCTGCGCGGCCGCCGCTTCGACCCCGCCGCCCCCGGGGCCGGCCGCCTGCCGCGGCCCGTGGCCCTGGGGCCGGCCGGCCCGTTCCTGCTGCTCGCCCTGCTGGGCCTGCTGGCCGTGGCCGTGGGCCTGCCGCTGGCCACCAGCACCTACTGGGCTTTTCAACCGGTGCTGGGTTTTGTTAACCGCGGACTGACTGACCCCGCCCTTGCCTCGCTCACCGTGTCGCTGCCCACTGCGGTGCTGGCCACCGTCCTGGCGGTGCCCATTGCCCGGCTGGCCGTGCGCCGCCGCCGCGCGGGCGCGTCGGTCTCGCAAGGCCTCGAACGCCTCGCCTACGCCGGTTACGCCACGCCGGGCCTGGCCTTTGGCCTGGCGCTCACCGCCATGGCCCTCACCCTCGACCGGCTCTTCGTCTCCGCCGGGCAGACGCTGCTGTACCAGTCGCTGCCGCTGATGATTTACGCCTACGTGTTGCACTTTCTCGCCGAAGCCATAGGCCCGGTGCGCACCGCCTTCCAGCAGATCAACCCGCGGCTCGAAGAAGCCGCCCGCACCCTGGGCCGCGGCCGCGTCGCCGCCTTCTGCCGCGTCACCCTCCCCCTGCTGCGGCCCGGCATCGCCGCGTCCGCAGCCCTGGTGTTCCTCTCGGCCATGAAAGAGCTGCCCCTGGCCGTGCTGCTGCGCCCCGCCGGCTACGACACTCTGGCTTTTAATCTGTGGGACCTCACCGGCGAAGGCCTCTACGCCGAGGCCGCCCCCTTCGCCCTGGTCATCCTCGTCCTGTCCGCCGGCTTCGTCGCCGTCGTGCTCCTCGCCGACAAAAGCAACATCACCAAAACCAAATGAACTAACCCCCTTCTTCCCCTCCCCTCCTATTCACTTGCCTTTCGCTTTTCACCTCTCCCCCGAGCACCCCCCGTGCCCCTCTCTATCCTCCAACCCGATCCCGAGGTCGAACCCGACCACCGCCTGTGCATCGAGCACCTGTCGTGCGCGTATCCCGGGCAGACCGCCCCGGCGGTGAACGACCTGTCGTTATGCGTTGCCGCCGGTGAAATTTTGGCGCTGCTGGGCCCCTCGGGCTGCGGAAAAACCACCACCCTGCGCTGCATCGCCGGGCTCGAACGTGCCCACCTGGGCTTTATCCGCCACGGCGAACAGGTCTGCCAAAACGCCAGCACGTTTCTACCCCCCGAACGCCGGGGCCTGGGCGTGGTCTTCCAAGACTACGCCCTGTTCCCGCACCTGGGCGTGCTGGACAACGTGCGTTTCGGCCTCACCCGCCACCACGCCCCCACCCGCCGCGGCCGCACCGACCTCGCCCGCGCCGCCCTGGACCGCGTGGGCCTGGGCGGGCTCGACACCCGGCGGGTGCAAGAGCTTTCGGGCGGCCAGCAGCAGCGGGTCGCCCTGGCCCGGGCCCTGGCACCCGGCACCGACGTGCTGCTGCTGGATGAGCCGTTTTCCAGCCTCGACGCAGGCCTGCGCGGCGGTCTACGGCAAAACCTGCGCGAACTGGTCGACGCCACGGGCATCGGCGTCATCCTCGTCACCCACGACCGGGAAGAAGCCATGTCGATCGCCCACCGCGTGGCCCTGCTGCGGAGCGGAAACCTGCTTCAGACCGGCCGCCCCGAGGCCGTCTACCGCCGCCCGCGCTCGGCCTTCGTCGCCACCTTCCTGGGCGAAACCAACCTGCTCGAAGGCGACGCCGCAGGCGACGTCGCCAACACCCCCCTGGGCATGGTCGAATTGGACCGCGACGCCCACGGCCCAGTGCTGCTCTCGCTACGCCCCGAGCACGTGGCCTTCGACTTCGACGTGTCCGCAGACCTGCGTAGCACCGTGCGGGTGATCGCCCGCGAGTTCAAGGGCCACGACCTGACCTACCGAGTGCGGCTACACGGCCAGACCCTCACCGTGCAGACCGACGCGGGTGCCCTGGCCCGCTTGGGCGATCGCGTGCGTCTGCGCCCCGTCGCCCCCGCCTGCGTTGTGGAAGACGACCGCCAAACCCCCTGACCCCGCCACCACCCCGCACGGCTCACAGCACCCTGCGGTCCACCAGCCGCTGCGTCACCCACGGCAACGGGTTGTCCAAGCGCGGCACCCGCTCGGTCTGCCACCCGCGGGCGGCAGCCGCCGCCACATTCTCGTCCAGGTCGTCAAAGAAAAGGATCCGCTCCGGGGCCACCCGCGTCGCCGCCTCAACATAGGCGTACGCCGCGTGGTCGGGCTTGGCCTGGCGGATCTGGTGGCTGGCAAAACAAAAATTCAGCCGATTCAGGTTCAAAAACGCGGAGTCGCTGGGGTTCGTGATGCGGGCCCAGTGCAAGGCATTGGTGTTACTCAGGCACGCAGTATGCACCGGGGCCGCCGCTAGCCGGTCATAAAACCCCGCCAGCCCGTCGAAGGCCCGGATCAGCACCGCGTCGTGGATCGCCGCCACGTCGTCTGGCTGGGCGCCCACCTGCGCGGCGATGCCGCGCGCGTAGTCCTCGCTCGAAACGTGGCCACGCTCGTAGTCACTCAGTAGCCCGGCCACCTGCGCGTTGCCCCCGCGCCGCGTGTGGGCCGACAGGTCGCCGGTAAACCCCGGCACACCCGCGCGCCCGGCCCGAGCGGCCGCGTCGTCCAGGTCGTCGGCGATCTGCACCAACACCCGGCCCAGGTCCAGCACCACAAGTTCAATCATTGGCTTGTCATCCGCTAAAGCCGCCACCGGTCCGCGCCGCCGCCCCGGCTCAACCCCGCACCTGCCCGCTGCCCCACGCCACCCACTTGTAGGTGGTGAGGTCTTCGGCCCCCATGGGCCCGCGCGCGTGTAGTTTGTCGGTGCTGATGCCAATCTCCGCCCCCAGCCCGTACTGCTGTCCGTCGCTAAAGCGGGTGCTGCAATTAACCATGACATTGGCGGTGTCCACCCGCTGCACAAAACGATCCGCCGCCGCGGTGTCCTGGGTTAAAATCGCGTCGGTGTGGCGGCTGCCGTAGCGGTTGATGTGCGCCGCCGCGTCGTCCAGGGTGTCCACCACCCGCACGGCGCAGATCAGGTCGAGGTACTCGGTTTTCCAGTCGTCGTCGGTGGCCGGGGTCGCGCCGGGCATCACGGCCATCGAGCGGGTGTCGGCCCGAAGCAGCACACCTTTTTTCGACAGCGCCACGCCGATGCGCTCCGCCAAGCCGTTTTCAACGGTGTCCTGGTGCAGCAGCACCGTCTCGGCCGCGTTGCACACACCGGTGCGGTGAGTCTTGGCGTTGACCACGACCTCGACCGCGAGGTCCGGGTTCGCCGCGGCGTCCACGTACACGTGGCAGTTGCCGGTGTAGTGCTTGATGACCGGGATGCGCGACTGCTCGACCACCGCCCGGATCAGCGACTCGCCGCCCCGCGGGATGCACACGTCCAGCAGGGTGTCGAGCTGCAGAAGCTCAGACACTGCGGCGCGGTCAGTGGTATTGACCAGCTGCACCGCGGCCGGGTCTAGCCCCGCCGCCGCCAAACCCTGCGCCACACACGCGGCGATGGCCGCATTGGAATGCAGGGCCTCTTTGCCGCCGCGCAGCACCGCGGCGTTGCCGCTTTTCAAACACAACGCCGCGGCGTCGCAGGTCACGTTGGGGCGCGATTCAAAAATAATCAGCACCGTGCCCAGCGGCACCCGAACCTTCTGTAAGCGGATGCCGTTGGGCAGCACGCGGCCCTCGATGATCTTGCCCACCGGGTCGGGCTGGGCTGCGATCTGCTGCACCGCGTGGGCCATGTTCGCCACGCCCGCGACGTCGATCCGCAGACGGTCGATCATCGCCTCACTCAGACCAAACCCCGGCGCCGCCGCCAGATCCTTCGCGTTGGCCGCCACCACCTGGTCCGCCGCGGCCTCCAGCGCGTCGGCCACGGCCCGCAGGGCCGCGTCACGCGTGGCCCCCGACACCCCGGCCATCGCCAGCCCCGCCCGCCGCGCGGCCTCGCCCAGCTGCCGGCAATAGGCAGGCACATCGCGGATCGGTTCGGTCACGGCGGGGGCGGAGGTCATGGCGCAGAGCATACCCAACCCGCTTTGGCCGTTGGCGACCCTTCGTGCAGCCCAAAACCCGTGCGGGTCAGGGCTCGGTCACCCGGCGTTCCACCCGCAGCCCCACCCGCGCCGGCGAGCCCACCACCGTCACCCCCGGCGGGGCCACCACCACCGGCTGCTCATCGGTGACGCGCTCAATCCCCGCCACGTCGCGGATACGGATCTCCGCGGTCACCGGGTAGTCCGGGTCCCCCTCGTCGATGCGATCGATCAGCCCCTTGGGGCCGCGCAGCTCGACGTCGAAAAGAAACTGCTGCCCGTCGTTGGGAATCACCCGGTAGGCCTGCTGCGTGCCCACCGGCAGGTTGACGTACAGCGGCACACGCTTGACCATCACCGTCGCGTCTGGGTCCGCCAGCGTGTAGTTAACCCGAACCACCTGGTTGCTGATGCGCGTCCAGGGACTGCGGCGGTCGACGCCGCGGGGGAACTCCAGGACGATATTGCGGGCCACCTTTTCCCGCCCGCCCGCGGTGGGGTCCAGCGCCGGTTCGGGCAGCGCCCCGCGGTCCAACCGGGCCACCACCACCGCCTCGCCCAGGGCATCCACCACATCCACCGGGGCTGTGATCTCCACCGTGTCGGGCGTCGCCACCGGCGTGGTGGCGGGGTCCAGCGCCACGTCGCCCTCCTCCACCTCCACCCGCAGCGTGGCGGTGACCATCGGCCGCATCGTCACCTCCCACGTCGCAGGTTCCACCGCAATGCTGCCCAGCCCCAACTTCGCGAAGTCCGCGTTGCGGACCATAGCGTCGGCCAGCACCAGCGTGCGGGTGTTCTGCTCCGAATCCGGCGGCTCCACCGTCAGCTCGATGGGGTCGCGTACCAGGTCCAAAAACTTCTGCACCTGGCCGCTAGACCCCTTGAAGCTCACGCTGGCCGACACCGCCTGGTTCGGGCTCACCGCAAAATCGCGCTCACGCCCGTCGGGCGCCACAAAGCGGATCGACACCGGCTCACGGCTGCGCTCTTTGGTGCTCGCCCCCTCGGCGTACAGCCACACCAAGACCGCCACCACCGTGACGACCACGAGGGTTTCCAGCTTCTGAATAAAGGTGCGCTGGTGCATGGGGCGTACAAGGGGAAAACGAAGTCGTTCGAAAAACAGGGAAATCCAACGGGTCAGTCGGCCGCGGGCGCCGGCGGCGTCGCCGCGGCGGCATCACCGCCCGGATCCAGCGTCACCTGCGACATCCCGCGGCTCAGCTGGGTGCGCAGGTCGTCCGCGCTCAGGTTGCGGGTTAGCCGTCCGCGTTCAGCCACGCTGATGGCGCCCGTCTCTTCAGACACCACCAGAATCAACGCATCCGCCTCGTTACTAAGCCCCACCGCCGCGCGGTGGCGCGAGCCCAGTTCTTGGGGCAGCGCGTCTGCATCCACCAACGGAAACTGCACCCCGGCCGACACCAGCCGGTCGCCGCGAATCACCACACCCATATCGTGCAGGGCCGAGCCGGGCCAGAAAACGGTGTTTAAAAGCTCTTTGGTGATCTCCGCGTCCAGCCGCACCCCGGCCTCGACGATGCCGCCGAGGCCAACCTCGCGCTCGATGGCGATCAGCGCCCCGACCTTGTTGCGGGCCAGGTACTGCATCGACGCCAGCACCTCTTCCACCACCCGAGCCTTCCGCAGCCCGGTCTGGCGGAAAAAACGGGCCTCGCCCAGCCGCACCAGCGCGCGGCGCAGCTCGGGCTGGAACACGATCACCAGCATGATGGCAACAAAAGCCAAAAAGTTCGCGTAGAGGTAATCCAGCCGCTCCAACCGATCGGCCCCGCCAAAAATTTGAATCACCAGCGTGCCGACGATCAGGATGATCGCCACGCCCTTGATCACCCGTGCCCCGCGCGTGCCGCGAAGAAAACGCAGGATCAGGTAAACCACCACCCAGATAACCGCCAGCTCGAACAACACCGTCCACCACTCGTCTTCGAGGTAGGTACGGATGCGCAGGGCAAGTTGTTGCAGAGAAGATGGCAATCGCGGCAGGCCGGTGAGAAAAAGTGTCTAAAAACAACAGGAGCGCCCGGGGAGTCGGAGAGCACACCGCACCGCCCCCCCGGAAGTGGGGTCCTGATCCGAGGCCCGCCGCCCCCCCGATCAATATCGGCTGAACCCCGACCCGCGGATCACGGCGCGCGGCACCTTTCCGATAATACGCACCCCCGCATCGCAGCCAGCGCCCGCCGGGCGTGTGGCCACCGGCAAGCAACCCACCGGACTCCGCTACACTTATCCGCCGGCACACGCTCCTTCTTGCCCGCCGAGGTGCGCCCCTTGCCGATGCGTCCGCTCGACCGTTTGCGAGCCAACATCCAATCCTGCTTCCTGGGCAACCAGCCCGCGGTCGATCGCGTGGTGACCTGCCTACTCGCCCGCAGCCACGTGCTCATCGAAGGCGTACCCGAAGTCGGCAAAACCACCCTCGCCCTGGCCATGGCCCGCTCGCTGGACCTCCAGCTCGCCCGCATCCAGATGACCCCGGACCTGCTGCCGGCCGACATCCTGGGCGTCACCGTGTGGGACGCCAACCACGCCGTTTTCGATTTCCGCCCCGGCCCGGTCTTCGCCAACCTGGTCCTGGCCGAACGGGATCAACCGCACCACCCCCCGCACCCAGCCCACCCTGCTCGAAGCCATGAGCGAGGGCCAGGTGTCGCTGGACGGCGAAACCCGCCCGCTGCCCGACCCCTTCCTGGTCATCGCCACCTAGAACCCCTTCGAGTTCGAAGGCACTTACTTCCTGCCCGAGTCGCAGCTCGACCGCTTCCCCATGCGAATCAACCTGGGCTACCCCAGCCCCGAAGACGAGGCCCGGGTGCTGACCCCAAGACCCGCGCCGCCGGGCCCTGATCAACCTGGACGCGGTGATGACCGCCGACGAGCTCCGCGCCTTGCAAGACCAGTGCGACGCCGTGCGCTTCGCCCCCGAACTCACCGCCTATGTGGTGGACATCGCCAATGCCACGCGGCGCAGCGATCAGCTGCAACTAGGCGTCAGCCCGCGCGGCAGCCTAGCCCTGGTGCGGGCGGCCCGCGCCGCCGCCCTGCTGCAAGGCCGTGACTACGCGATCCCCGACGACATCACCGCACACGTCGTGCCGGTGTTCGCCCACCGCTGCATCAGCAAGGCTCAGCTTCAGGAAGCGGACCAAGAGGCAACCCGGCGGGTTTTACGGGGAATTCTGGAGCGGGTGCGGACCCCAGGCTGAACGCCGCCGAGTCCTCGGACCGCCGAGCCTGGACGTCGTGGGTCAGTTTGCTGAGCGCCGCCACCTGGTCGGTCAGCTCCGACAGCCGGGCCTCCAGCTGATCCTCTCCCGCATCGATCGCAACGGCCAACTGACGGGTGGACACGGCCAGCTGACGCACCGCCGAATCAACCCCGCACAAACCCACTAGTTGATCCTCTAACGCGTCTGCCCGCGCCTGCGATCCGCGGAGCGCCATAAGCTCGTCGTAGGTCTCCCCAAACTCCCGCGCGATCACCCCGATCTCATCGACGCGTTCCGGCGTTGCCCCCGCCCAGGCCGTGCCGCTCACCCGACGCCGCGACACCTCCGCCGCCAGCCGGCGGACCGGCCGCGCCAGCAGATATTCCAGCACCCGGTGCCCTACCAAAAAGACCGCCAGCACCATCCAAACCAGGGACACCCGGCGGGCCGCTGCCCCCAGGGCTAGCGTCTCGCGCTGCCCCGCGTCGGGCTGGGGCACCAGCGCGGCAATCCACGGGCCCACCAGCCACGCATCCACCGCCATGGCTACCCCCAAAAGGGCGCCGGCAAAAACGCAGGTCAACACCGTCATTTTTAGGCGCAGCGACATAAGCGGAAACAACCCTCCAACCCGGCCCGGCGCCCAGCGCCGCGTCCGAACGATCCGACAGCCCCGACCCCGGCTTATCGGGGGGTTGTCTTAGCGGCTTAACCCTCCGCCGGTCGCACCCACACCCGCCGGGCCGCGGGGCCTTTCAACCGGGTCCGGCCCCCGTTTACCTCCACCTCCACACCGCCCCGCGCCGGGCCGGACACCACCGCCACCCGCGCGCCGGGCACCAGCCCCCGCCGCTGTAGATCGCGCAAGAACGCCGGGTCGTGGTCCACCACCCGCGCCACCACGAGACCCACCCCGCGCGGGCACGCCGTCAGGTCCGAGAACGCCGCGTCGGACTGGGCCCACCCCTCCTGCCCCGCCCGCGGAATCGGCGAGCCATGCGGGTCGGTGTCCGGGTGCCCCAGCTTCGCATCGATCCGCGCCAGCACCTTCTCCGACACCGCGTGCTCCAGTTCCTCCGCCTCGTCATGCACGTCGGCCCAGTCCATCTCCAGCACCTCCACCAAAAACTGCTCCACCAGCCGATGCCGCCGCAGCATCTGGTCCGCCACGCGCCCGCCGCGCGCCGTCAGCCGCACCCCCCCGCGCGGCCGATACTCCACCAGCCCCGACGCCGCCATCGACTTGGCCATCGTCGTCGCCGTCCCCGGCGTCACGCCCACCGCCGCGGCCAGCCGCCCCATCGGGCACAGCGCCCCCGGCTCGGCCCCCGAGCGCGTCGCGTCCAGGCGGATCTGCTTCAGGTAGTTCTCAATGGTGGTCGAAGGCAAAACCAAACGCTTGTCAAAAGAGGAAAAAACGAGCACCGTCGCCCGCCACGCCGCCACGAACCGTTGACCCCGCGAGCGGCAACGGCTATCATCA
>CALLPP010000203.1 GCA_938015655.1 uncultured Algisphaera sp. | reverse complement strand
CGCCGATCCGGATCAGGGGACGCTGAACCTTGGTGCGGCGTTGGGCTACACGACCGCGGGCCGGACCGAGTGGACGCTGAGCTACGACTACGAGGTGCGGGGCGATCTGGACTCGCAGTCGGTGCAGCTGCGGCTGGCGATCCTGTTTTGAGTGGGACCGAGAGACCTACAAAGCGAGCTTTCAAACCTGTCAGGTCTGTGTAGGCGTATGCTTTGACTTGTTGGCGTACGGCCGTGCGGAAAGGAGGGTCGGTTGTTCGTTTGGCCGTCTGAGATTCACCCAGCCTTGCGACCCCTGGCTCGGCGCCACGCCCGGAGGGTGATTGCCGCCAGCGTGGACGTGCGGCCTAGCGCGACGCTGTGGACCGCGGTGATGCCGCTGGGGATCTACCTCGGGGCGCTGGCGGCGGGGGCGCAAGTGTTTTTTTTCTGGGACGCGGCGGCGGCGGCGGCCGTTCCGGCGTTGGCCTGTTGGGTGTGGGGAACACGCTTTGCGGTGGGCGTGTTCATGCGTGAGCGCGTGGTGAACGGGCGGTTTAAGCGGTGTCTTTACTGCCGCTACGACCTGCGCGGATCCGACGCGCCTGCGTGTTCCGAGTGCGGGGGCCCCGCGACGCTGCGGGCCGCGGCGCAAGCCCCGTGACGCCGCGTGCGTGGCTATGCTGACTCGGCAACGTGCCCGCTTGAAACCGCCTCCAGACCCTTCGGAATCTTGACCATGACCCGCTTTTTTGCCCCCGCCGCCGTCGCCGTAGCCCTGCTCACCGGGGTGGCCGCTCCGAGTACGGCGCACGCGCACTGCCAGGTGCCCTGCGGCATCTACGGTGACCAACTGAAGTTTGACGAGCTGGCCCAGCACGTTGAAACCGTCCGCAAGGCCGGCGCCCAGCTCCAGGCCTTGGCTGGAAAGTCCGACGCTCAGAGCCTGCAGCAAGCGGTGCGTTGGACGCAAAACAAAGAGTCGCACGCCGAGCGGATCATGGCCGAGATGCAGTCGTACTTCTTGGCCCAGCGGGTGAAGCTGCCGGCCGACGACGCGAGCCAGGCGGACAAAGACGCCTACCTGCAAAAGCTCCACCAGATCCACGCGGTAATCGTGCATGCTATGAAGGTAAAGCAGAACGCGGATCCGGCCCACGCCGACGCGCTGGGCCAGGTACTCAAAACGTTCCGCGCGACCTACCTGGGCAAGCACGCGGGCCACAAGCACTGACCCGGACGCATACGGAGCGCCGTTACGCGGCCCGGGGTTGTTTTTAGAGCAGATCGGCCACCGCGGCGGCGACCTCGGTGGTGCCGGCGGTGCCGCCCAGGTCGGGGGTGAGGGTCTGGCCTTCTTTGAGCAGGCGGGCGACGGCGGCTTCGAGGGTGACCGCGGCTTGCAGGCAGGCCGCGTCGCGGTGCTTGTCGCCTAGCCAGTCGAGCATCATGGCGGCGGAGAGGATGGTGGCCAGGGGGTTGGCGACGTTCTGGCCCGCGAGCTGCGGCGCGGTGCCGTGGGAGGGCTGGAAGAGGCCGTGCTCGTCGCCGATCTCGGCCGAGGGGCCCAGCCCCAGGCCGCCGACCAGGCCGGCGCCCAGGTCCGAGAGGATGTCGCCGAACTGGTTCTCCATGACTAGCACGTCGAAGTCCCAGGGGTTCTGCACCATGTAGAGGCTCATGGCATCGACGTACACGGCGTCGGCGTCGATGCCCGGGTGCTGCTGGGCGACGTCCATGACGACCTGGCGGAAGAAGGCCATGCTCTGGAAGACGTTGGCTTTGTCGACGCTGGTGACCATCTTTTTGCCGTCGCGGGGGCGGCCGCTGCGGCGCTGGGCCAGGCGGAAGGCGAAGTCGGCCACGCGGGTGGTGCCGCGGCGGGTGATGACCAGGGTGTCGGTGGCGACCTCGTCGCCCACGCGGCTGCCGCCGCCGAACGAGGCGAAGAGGCCTTCGAGGTTCTCGCGGATGACGACAAAGTCGATGCCCGGGCCGGTGTCTTTGAGGGCGCAGGGCGCGCCGGGGTAGAGCTTGACGGGCCGCACGGCGGAGTGGACGTCGAGCGCGCGGCGCAGGCCCACCATCATGGTGGGCTGGACCTCGGTGCCGTCGGGCTGGCGGACGTCGGGCAGGCCGATGGCCGAGAGCAGCACGGCGTCGGCGGCGACGCAGTCCGCGAGCACGGCGGCGGGCAGGGTCTCGCCGGTCTCGCGGTAGAGCTGGGCCCCGGCGTGGTGCGCGGTGTAGCCCAGGCTCAGGCCGTCGGTGTTGTGAACGAGCGCTTCCAGCACGGTGCGCGTGGCGTCCATGCACTCGGGGCCGATGCCGTCGCCGGGCAGGAGGGCGATGCGGTAGTTGCTCATTGGGGTGTGGGGGGCTGGCGGGGCGGACGGGTAACGAACGGGTTCTTCCGCAATCTTAGTGGCAGAATCCACCGGCCCTCAGCGCAATCCCGCGCGACGGGGTCATTCCGCAAATGATTAGCGGGAGCTGAGCGGACTTCCACGACTCACCCCACCCTCGACCCCGGCCCGCGCCCGGTCGAGAACCATCCGGAGCTAATCATGCGGTTTGACCCCTGGCCCCTGGGGCGGGGCTTTGGACTTGCTCATTGGCCGCGCCAAGATCGCCCGTCGCAAGCGCAAACCCAAGTCGTGTTTCGAGCCGCGACTTTCACCCACCATGCACGAGAATCGAAAGTTATTTCCGCGAAGCCGCGCGACGTCGGCCACGTCGCTCTTCGTTGTTAAACGCACACGCAGCCCGCGTCTCTCAACCCCAAGTCCGTGGGCTCGCTGCGCTCGCGAGTTGAGTGGGGTTTCGCGGGCACTCGCAACTGCCGGTCATGCGCGACGTGGCCATGGGCCGGGCACCGAGTTGAGCGGCAGGGGTTCGCCGGCGTGCCGCCTACTTTGCGGCCAAGGCCCACAGCCGCGTGCAAGACCCCGAGGACACGGAGCAAGGCAGCAAACCACAACCCCGCTTGCGCCCACCCTCTTTGCGCTCGGTGCTCTCTGCTAACTCTGCGCAAAATACCTGATTGCCTTGCTTGGCGTCTTGGCGTAAAAATCCTATCGCAGCCTACCCACGTGATCATCACGTCAAAAACCACCGCGTGACGGTACGGAAGGTGCCGCGACTCCTTGCGAGGGTCCTTACTCCGCGACGAACGCGGACCCTTTTCGACCACCAACGTCCCGGAGGAAACCCCAAAGTGCGGCGTTAGCTGTGGGGCTGGATCCAGGTCTGGACGTCTTTGCTCACGACCCAGGGCGCGACCGTGGCATCGAAGGACTTGAAGTGCGCGCTGGCCAGGTGCCGGTCGAAGGCGGCGCGGTCGTCGTACTTCTCGTAGAGGAAGCAGCGCTCGGGGTGCCGGGCGTCGAAGCTGACCGATCTTGGGCTAAGGTGGGTTAAGGAGCGCGCCGTTAAAACGCAGAAAAAAAAAACGTGGCCAAAAAAGCGATACAGCAGTACCTCTATCGTATATGGTATACACCGCTCGTCCATGCCCAGCCGCATGAATAAAAAAACGTTTTCCGCGCAAATTTTTATTGATAAACGTCTTCGCATCACCCTGCGGACCCTAGTAATACTATAATAGCTGGTACTACAAGGAGAGTGTTCGACCTATACGACATCCTTCATGAGGACATGCGCACCCCGTGACATATGCGATCGCAGCATCACACACAGCGTGCAGAGGGGAGTTTCCACGAAATCCTCGACCTCACAGCCGCACAGTAGTAGTGTATGTTCAATGTTGAACAAAAACGCACAGCAAAACAACACACCACGTATCTGTTCAGTGTTGAACAAAAATGCACAGCAAAACAACACACCACGTATTAGTCTACACACAGAAACACAACAGAATCGGCGGAAAGCCCCTCTGTCCGCGAATGTAAGGGGCCGCTTGAGTATCACTATGAACACAAATGCCTTTCATCTTTCCGGGGAGAGCGACGCAGGTACATCCAGCAGTGAGTTGTTGTGGTAGTTAACCCCTTTAGAGCCCCCGAACCCCTCCCTATACTAAATCCAAGTACCTTTGTTCCCAAAAACGGGTTTCCAGTTGTAAAGGGGTTAAGGTCTGATTTCTGTTATTCAACCGTCGTGTGATTCGGAATCGACCG
>CALLPP010000202.1 GCA_938015655.1 uncultured Algisphaera sp. | reverse complement strand
GCTGCGGTTAGCCAAGATTGAATTACTTTGAGTTTCCTGTCTACCCGCGTGGCCCGCCCTGGGCCTGGTGGTCAGTGGCGGGCACACCAGCCTGTACCAGTTGGCCAACGACCAGCACGCCGAGCGCCTGGGCCGCACCATCGACGACGCCGTGGGCGAGGCTTACGACAAGGCCGGCGCGCTGCTCGACGCCGGCTATCCCGGAGGCCCCAACGTCGACAAGCTCGCCCAGACCGGCAACCCCCGTGGTCCCGACATCCCGGCCCTGCCCATCTCCATGCTCGGCCCCGACAGCCTCGACTTTTCTTTCAGCGGGCTGAAAACCGCGCTGCTCTACGCGGTGCGCGGCCACCCCGAAGGCCGCGGCAAAAACGCCACCTTCCCGCGCACCGTCGCAGACCTCACCCCACAGCGCCGCGCCGACCTCGCCGCCGCGTTCCAACACGCCGCCGCCCAAGCCGTGGTGCGAAAACTCGGCCGAGCCTTGGACCGGCACCCCGCCACGCAATCGCTCATCGTCGGCGGCGGGGTCAGCGCCAACTCCGAGCTGCGCCGGCGGCTCGCGGACTTCGCCCGCACTCGCGGGCTCGCGCTGCACCTGCCCGCGCTGGCCTACTGCGTCGATAACGCAGCGATGATCGCCGGCTACGCCGCGGCGCGGCTCAACGCAGGCGACACCGACGACCTGCACCTGCCGGTCTTGGCCACCTCGCGAACCTGACCCGCCCCGCAACGCGCACAAAAAAGTCCCGCCGACACTGTTCTATTTGATCCAAAGTGGGCGGCGCGAGGGCCGCCCGGCGGATATGCGTTAACAGGACGCGGGACAACCTTAGTATCGGCCGACACGAGGCCGATCCCCAGCACTTTCGCAAAAAAAAGACGCAGGCCCCGCCCCAGCGTTTTTTAGCGGTCCTTCCCGGCGGCTCGCGCAGCCGCTCAGCCACCGTGCGGTCCGCTCAGAGCGGCATCAACGCCTGCCCGGGCGCAAAACCGTATCCACGCATGAACTGCTCGAAATACAGCTCTTTGCCCCCGGGCAGCTGAACCGAACAGATTTCCAGACCACCCCAATCGCAGGCCACGCGCAGATCAGCCCCCACACGTCCTGGGACCGTGGCCGAGCAGGTGGCGTGGTCACGCACCCGGCGCAGCAGCAACGTTCTTGGGGGGGCGTCTTGAGCAAACCACCACTGAACCCGGCACCCCGGCCAAGGGTTCAGTCCGTGGACCCGTGCCCGCACCGCCCGGGACGGCTGGTCGAAGGCAACGGTGCCGTCGGCCTTGGTGAACTTGGGCGCCCGGGTCGCCGCCGCATGGTCTTGCTCCAGGGGCGTCAGCCGGTCGCCCACAAAATCATCCAACACCCCGGCCACCGCGTCGGGGCCCAACTCCGCGGCCAGCCGGTCGTGCAGTTCTCCGGCGGTCTCCATCGGGTCGATGGGCGTGGCCCGCTGGGCGTAGAGCGCCCCCGCGTCCATCTGCTGCGCCAGCCCGATGACGCTCACCCCCGTCTGAGTCTCACCATTGATCACCGCCCAATGGATCGGCGCCGCCCCGCGGTACTTGGGCAGCAGCGACGAATGCAGGTTGATCGCCAGCTCGCCCGTGGCCGCCAGCAGCGCGGGCGAAAGCTTCTGCCCGAAGGCGATCACCACCGACGCATCCGGGGCGTAGCCCGCCACGCGGGCCACCACGTCGGGCGCATTCGCGTCTTCCACCTCGTGTACCGGCAGCCCGCGTTCGGCCGCCCAGGCCCCCACCGGCGTGGGTGTCAGCACGCGCTTGCGCCCCGCGGGCCGCGCGGGCTGGGTGAACACGGCCACGACCGTGTGCTCCGTACACAGCCGCTCCAGCGTGGGCAAACCGAACGCACCGGAACCGAAGAAGAGCAAGTTCATGGGGTAGCCTCCGGCCACGGGGTTGGGGGATGGGGGTTAGGGATTCGGGTTTGATCCGTCGCGACCATTTCGGGAACGAGGCGAGGGCAACGCTTACGTTTGCTTCTGCCTTAATCCCCAAACCTCACCCCCGCCGCGCAGCAGCTCACCCCTCCAGATCACGGATCGCCCGCTTATTGGCCATCTTGTCCACGCGGGTCATGCGGTCCAGCAGCAGCACGCCTTCCAGGTGATCAAACTCATGCTGCCACACCCGGGCGGCGAACTGGTCAGACGTTTCGCGGACCGGCTGGCCGTCCGGCCCCGTGGCCTCGATGGTGATGGCCACGGGCCGAGTAATCTCGGCGGTCACCTGAGGTAGGCTCAAACAGCCCTCGTCCCGCGCACTGGTCTCGGGACTGGGATCGACCAGCCGGGGGTTGATGTAAACCCGGTCGCCCTGGGGCTCCTGGGTGGGGTTGGCCACAAACATCCGCCAGCCCAGCCCCACCTGGGGCGCGGCTAGGCCCACCCCGCGGCGCTCGTGCATCAACGCGATCATACGGGCCGCCACCGCCCGCACGGTGTCGTCCACCGCCGGTACCGTGTCCGCCACTCGTCGCAGCACCGGATGCGGATAATTCACTACCTTCAACGTTTCCGGATCCAGGTCGCTCATTGCGGCAGCTTAGCAGTCCCACCCTGCCTAGCCGGAACCAAACCGATCCAAAAAAAGATTAACACGGATATCGAAAGCATTTACCGGTTGACCCCTCCCCGGGCGGTTGCAATACTAAAGCTGGCTGTCCATTAATAAACCGCAGGTTGAGAAGCGGCTTTTTGGATCGAGTCCCCCTCATTACGCACGGGCGTCACGGGGACATCCACCATCTCGATTGTGCCCCCGGACCACGCTTCTGCCGCCCGAGGACGCTGAGACTCCGGCCCGCCCAACCGCGGGCCCCACGCCGGTGCCGGGGGTACCGCGAACATTAACCCGGGGTCGTGCCCGGACCGTCACCGTGGAACCCGCCCTATGGCCACCGTCACTAAAAAAGAACTGGTCGATCAAATCGCCGACGCCACCGGAGAGAAACGGGTGGTAGTGAAAGACGTCGTACAAACCTTCCTCAACTCGATCATCGTCGAACTGGGCAAGGGCAACCGCCTTGAATTTCGCGACTTCGGCGTGTTCGAAGTCAAGCAGCGGCGGGCCCGCATCGCCCAAAACCCCAAAACCCTTGAACAAGTGTCCGTGCCGCCCAAGCGCACCGTCAAATTCAAGGTCGGCCGGTTGATGAAGCTGACCCTGGCCCAAGACGACGGCGAACAAGAAGTCGAGATCGACATCTGAAACGCCGCGCCCCTTCGGACCCCGCCCCCTCACCCCAACCCGCCAGCCTCCTGGATTCGCTGCGTGCGTCCCTGCACCATCGCCGCCGCGACGGCCTCGCCCGCGCGCTGCGGCCGGTAACCACCGAGGGACGGTACGCCCGGGTCGCCAGCGGGCCCTCGCTGCTCAACCTCGCGGGCAACGACTACCTAGCGCTCGCGCACCACCCGTCGCTGATCGCCTCCGCGATCGCCGCAACCCAAGCCCACGGCACCGGGTCCGGCGCCAGCCGGTTGATCTGCGGCACGGGCCCCGCGCACACCGCCTGTGAGCGGCGCTTCGCCGCGCTCAAACACGCCGAAGCCGCCCTGCTGTTTCCCACCGGCTACGCCGCCAACCTCGGCCTGCTGGGCGCCCTGGCCCGCCCGGGCGACCTGGTCGTGCAAGACCGGTTGAATCACGCCAGCCTGATCGACGCCGCCAGCGCCAGCGGCGCCAGCGTGCGCACGGTTGCCCACGGCGGTCAAGGGCACGCCAAAGCCCGCCGGCTGCTCGCCCAACACCGCGCCGATTTTCCGGACGCCCGCCGACTCTTGGTCAGCGACGCGGTGTTTTCCATGGACGGCGACACCGCCGACGCGCACGGGCTGCTGACGCTCTGCGACGAAAACGACGCATGGCTGATCCTCGACGAAGCGCACGCCACCGGCGTGCTGGGCTCCACCGGCGCTGGGCTGTGCGAAGCCGCGGGCGTTCACAGCCACCCGCGGCTACTGGCCACCGTCAGCACCGGCAGCAAAGCCCTGGGCGGCCTGGGCGGCCTGGTTGCCGGGCCACAAGTGGTCATCGACACCCTCGTCAACCACGCCCGCACACTGATCTACACCACCGCCCCACCCCCCGCCCAAGCCGCGGCCCTCACCGCCGCGCTCGACGTTGTGGCCCGCGAGCCACAGCGGCGCGAACGCCTACAAGAAATCT
>CALLPP010000201.1 GCA_938015655.1 uncultured Algisphaera sp. | reverse complement strand
GGCGCATAAGCCGCGGCGGCCTGGGCCGAGCCGGCGATCACGGCGTAGCCGGGCGCCTTGCGGGCAACGCCTTGGTTGCCGCCCAGCGTCACGGCGGTGGTGTTTGCGGCGGGGTCGCCGCCCAGTTCAGTGATAAATGCGCCGTAGTCGGTTACCGGCACCAGCAACGCCACCGAGGGTTCGGTGCCGTCGTTGTCTGGGTCGTCGTCCAGCTGCGCGTCCAGCGCGGAGGCCAGGCCGGTGACCGCCACCAGCAGCGGGCCGTTGTCGTCCAGGCCCTGGGTTAGTCCCACCCCCCGCTTGAGAGCGCCTAGCGCGTCAGTAAGATCCGGGGCGTGACGTTCGAGGCCGGTCTCGGCGGCAAAGGTGGCGATCCGGTCACTGAAGCCGCGGAGGGTGGGCACGGCCCACAGCACCTCGGCGTGCACCGGCGCGGCGTCGAAGAGCGCCGCCAGCGGCGGGACGTCGGCCGCCCGGGCCTGAGCCCAGGCCGGTCCAGCGGGGGCCAGCGCGCAGGCCGCGGACAGCAGCAAAGCGGTGGACGGTGCGGCGAGGGCGGCGGGGCGGGGCATGCGGATCATCAAGGGTCCTCTCAATCGAAGGTGGACGGGTGTGAAAGCGTCGGCCGGGGCCGTCGTTGGGCTAAAATCATGCTAGCGGCGGGCCGGGTCTCACGACCGCTAGAATCGTGTTGAGATGTCCCAGGCAAACGTCAACCCGTCCCAAACTAAAGGGAAAGTCCTGCTCGCCATGTCCGGCGGGGTGGACTCTTCCGTGGCCGCAGCGCTTTTACAGCGCGAGGGTTACGAGGTGGTGGGCTGCTTCATGCGTTTGGGCAGCGACGACAGCCTGGAGGCCGCCGACGGCTACGACAACCTTTCGCCGCAGGCCGCGCGGCAGGTGGCTTGCGACCCGGCCCGGCCGCAGAAAAAGCACAAACAAGGCTGCTGTTCGGTGAACGATGCGGACGACGCCCGCATCGTCGCGGCCATCTTGGGCATCCCGTTTTACGTGATGAACTTCAAGAAGGATTTCGGGCGGATCATCGACTACTTCGTCGACGAATACAACGACGGCCGCACCCCCAACCCCTGCGTGCGCTGCAACGACTGGCTGAAGTTCGGCAAGCTGCACGACTACGCCCAGAGCATCGACTGCGATTACGTGGCCAGCGGTCATTACGCGCAGGTCGTCGACGGCGAGCTGCGCCGCGGGATCGACCGTGGCAAAGACCAGTCTTACGTCTTGTTCGGCAGCCCCCGCGACCGCCTGGACCACATGCTGCTGCCCATCGGCGGCATGCAGAAGTCGGCCGTGCGCCAGCTGGCCGACGACTTCGATCTGCCGGTGTTCAACAAGCCCGACAGCCAAGAAATCTGTTTCGTGCCCGACAACGACTACGCCAAGCTGGTCGAGCGCCGCACGCCCGGAGGTTTCGAAACCGGCGATATCCTCGACACCGATGGCAACCCCATCGGCGAACACACCGGGCAGCAGCACTTCACCCTGGGGCAGCGCCGGGGCGTGGGCGTGGCGCTGGGCTACCCCATCTACGTCGTGGACAAAGACCCCGTGGCCAACACGGTCACCGTCGGCGGCAAGGCCGACCTGATGTCCCGCGGCTGCACGGCGAACCAGACCAACTGGCTCATCGGTGACGTGCCCGCCGACTGGCGCGACTGCCAAGCGAAGGTGCGCTACAACAGCGACCCCGTGCCCGCCCGGGTGCGGGCCACCGGCGACGACGCGCTGGAAGTCGCGTTTGTCGATCCCGTGCTGGCGGTGACCCCCGGTCAGGCCGTCGTGGTTTACGACGGCGACCGGGTGATGGGTGGCGGGTGGATCGACGCGGCGCAAAAACCCCACGGAACGCCATGAACACGCAGGATTTTTCCGATAGAGTCCGCACCCGTGGGGCCTTCGAAGCGACACTCCGCGTGCCCGTTATCCAGACCCTGGATCACCGGTCGGGGCTCGGCGTGGGTCTTAGTCTCAGAATCCGTTACCTATTCTAGAAAATGGATTTCTGGACGGGTATACTCCCTAGCGAAATTAGTCCCTATCCGCTTCCCCTCGAAAGGTCCTCCATGCGTACGCTCCTTACTATCGTTGCTGTCTGTTCGATGCTTGGTCTTGCCGCTTGCGAAAGTACCGGCCACAAAGATCACGGCCACGACCACGGCGCTGTGTGCTGCGGCACCGATGGTTCTTGCTGCGCTGCGGGCAAGGAAAGCTGCTCGAAGGACGACAAGTCGTGCTCGAAGGCCGACGCAAGCTGCTCCAAAAAAGACGGTGCGAGCTGCTGCGGCACCGACGGGGCGTGCTGCGCGAAGTAACGCCCACCGCTTTTCCGGTCGGTTGACGGGTGGGTGGTGCCCTTTGGCACCGCACCCTTCATCAAGGCCGCGCTCGAAACCGCCGCGTTCGTGCGGCGGTTTTTTTGCGCGTGCCTCCGTCCCGGCGTAACCTCACCGCTCATGCTCAAGGCTTTCCACACCCCTCCGGACCTGCTGCGTGGGCTGGCGGCGCCCGCCAAAGCGAACGTGCCTTTGGCTCCGCGCACCTGGTACCGCACCGGCGGGTCGGCGGCGGTGTACACCCAGCCGGAAAACCCGGATCAGCTCGCCGCGGTGTTGGCGCGGGCCCACGAACATGGGGTTCCGTTTTATGTTTTGGGCAGCGGCGCCAACCTGCTGGTGGCCGACGCGGGGGTGGACGGGGTGGTCATCCGCTTGGACGCGCCGGGTTTCCGGAAGATGGCGGTCGATGCCGAAGCCCGCCGAGTGGTGGCGGGCGCTGGGGCGGATCTTTTCAAGCTGGTGCCCGCCACGGCCAAGGCGGGGTTGGACGGGCTGGTGCAGGTGGCGGGCATCCCCGCGAGCGTGGGCGGGGCGGTGCGGATGAACGCAGGCGGGGCCCCGGGCGACATCTCGCGCGGCCTCACCCGCGTGCGCGTCATGGACGGTCGGGGAGACGTAAACGACCTACCGCGTGACGCCATCTGCTTTGGCTACCGCCACACCGACATCGCGGCGCCGCTGATTTTAGAAGCCGAGTGGCGGCTGGACGCGGGAGACCCGCGCGGGCTCACGGCCCTCTACAAAACCTTGTACGCCCGCAAACGCGACAGTCAGCCCATGGGCGACAAGAGCGCCGGCTGCTGCTTCCGCAACCCGCCGCCGGGCGCGACCGACGGGGCCACGGCGGGCATGCTGATCGACCGGGCCGGGCTCAAAGGGTTTCGCGTGGGCGGGGCCGAAGTCAGCCCGCTACACGCCAACTTCGTGACCGCCGCGCCCGGCAGCACCACTGCGAACGTGCTGGCGGTGATGGACCACGTCGCGGACACCGTGGACCGGGTCTTCGGTGTGCGGCTGCAGCGCGAGGTGGTGGTGTGGGGCGCGGACGGAACCTGAACACCACTTCGCCGCGGCGGACCGCTTAACGCGCGGCGTGGGCTACTTCTCGTCTAGCAGATGCAGCAGCAAATTATTGGCGAACGTGGGATCGGAGGTGAGGCCCAAGTGTTCGGCAAACAGGATGTTGATGTCGCTCCACCCGATCGGGGTCTTGAGGAACGGCGTCCACTTTTCGCCCGCGCGGTTGTCGAAGATCGCGCTGTAGCGTGGCACGGTGCCGTCGCCCTGGGTGTCGCGTTCTTCGGTGATCTTTCCGTTTTCGTCGACCACGAGCCGCGTGACCGTCTCGCGCCCGTCACCCAAAAACAGCGAGAGTTGTAGCTCTTCCGGCGGCGTGGCCGGGGCGTCTAGCGCGTCGTGGAAGGCTTTGGCCCGGCCCAAGCACTTGGCCAGGTGCTCGCGGGCGATCCGGGTCCGGGTAGCTTCGTCGGGCACGTCGGGCAGCAGGGTTTGGCGCTCACGGTCGCGCCCCGGGTCGTCCAGGCCCCAGCCGTAGCGTTCCCAGACCGCTGGGTCGAAAATCGAGGCGTTGGGGTCGGGCAGCTTTACGCGGCTGTGACGGTCGCGGGGCAGCAGCTGATAAATGGAAGGCATGCTGCTGAGCACGGCGGCGGAGTAAGCACCGTGGAAAGGCGAGAACTTGACCCCGTGGGTCAGGTCCACCAACGCCTTGGGAGACCCGGCGTTGGGAGTGCCCACCAGCACGGCTTTGCGGACCAGCTCGGTGCCAGCCCAAGTGACTTTTGGGGTGCTGCCGTCGGCAGGAAGGTCTTGGTCGCCGTAGCGCAGCATGTAGCGCAGCAGCAGTCCGCCCATCGAGTGGGCGACCACGTCGAAAGTCACGTCGTAGTCTTCGGGATTTCCGCCGAAGTCTTGGGCCCGCCGTTCTTGTACGTGCCGCTTGCGTTCCAAAATAAAGCGATGCAGCAGCCGCGCATTCTCGACGTTGTCGCGCCGCCAGTCGTAGGCGAATTGAAAGCAGGTGTAGTGATCGGTGCCGTAGTCAATCGCTCCGGCTTCGGCCAGCTGCTCATCGCGATAGCCGCCCACGCCCAGGGTCGCAAGGATCTGGGCGTATGCCTCGGATTCGACCGGCAGCCCGAAGATCGACAGTTTGAGTCGGTCCAACGCGCCGTCGTCGCGCACGGTGTCCTTCATTTCGCTCAGGGCCAGGCCCGGAACCATGGGTAGCGCGATCTTGCGGGAGACTTCGCCCCGTGCGGGGTTGGCCGACCGGCCCGAGAACGCGCCCCAAATCAGCGTGCCTTCCTCGTCGACGAGCTTCGATCCCAAGATGCCGGGGATCACGATCACCGGCTGGCGGTCCGGGCCGTGGTATTTCGCGGCCTGGTTGTAGCGGTCGCCCAGGTCGGGGCGGGGCAGGGGCTGGTGGCAGGCGGTGGCCGTTGCTGTAATCAGAAACAGGAGGATCCAACGTGCGCTGGTTCGTCGCGAAAGGGAGTTTGGCATGCCCGTACTGTATCCCAATCCCAGTGTTGAGCTCATAGATTGACGTTGCACCTTCAGATGCACTGTTTCTCTTTTTGTCCAGCCGTGTGCGACGCGAGGGGAGCCGTTCAAAATCGACGATCACGGTTGTGGATTTGCACGCTTTGATACCGACGGATGTCTAATCCAAATCCGTCTGGGGGATACCCCGGACCCGAGGCCTGTCGCAAAACAGCAAGAATTGTCTCTGTAAAGTACCGCCAAGTATAAGAATAAGTTGATAATTGCTGCAGCTCGCCACGCCGGTTATCCTATGTGGCTCGATGCGGTGCGGCCTGGTCCGCCACCGGGTCTCCCGTTGACTTTTCCCGATGCCCCGAAAGGCCCCGAACCGATGGCAATCCGATTGAAAGCCCGCACCGGCGAATCCGCTGAACAGATGATGCGCCGTTTTAAGAAGCTCTGTGAAAAAGAGGGCCTGACCAAGGACATCAAGAAGCGGGCTTACTACGAAAAGCCTTCAGAGCGTCGCCAGCGTGCAGCCCGCAAGTCGGTGAAGCGGGTGCTGCCCCCCGGGGCCGCGGCCCGGCGCAGCAGCAAGCGCTAAGCCCACGGCGTGGGCTCCCTCAAACCAGACGCAGTCAGCCGTCGCGACCGGTTCGCGACGGCTTTTTTGCGTTGTGGGTTAGCATGGTTTTGGTTCGACGCGGGGGCCCACACCCAGCCGGCCGCGTCGTGTTTGTTTGGGTGGACCGCCCCCCCCGGGAGTGTCTCATGGTGTTCGCGACGTCTTTCGCTGTGCTCGCGGTGGCGCTGCCGCCGGCCTATTTTTTGGCCCCCGCCGGGGCCTTGACGGCGCTGCTGTTTGCCGGCCTGTTCTACCGCGGGGTGATGCGCCAGAGCGAGGGCGACCCGGAGATGGTCCGCGTGGCCCAGGCGGTGCGCGAAGGGGCTTACGCCTATCTGCGCCGCCAGCGCCGGGTGGTGGTGGCGGTGTTTGTGGGGCTGCTGGTGGTGCTGTCTGCCCTGGCCTGGGGCCCGGGTCTGCAGGAGCCGTTGACGCCCCTGGGCGTGGCCGTCGCGGGTTTGCTATCGGGGTTGTGTGGCTTTTTGGGCATGAAAACCGCCACCAACGCCTCGGCCCGCACGGCCCAGGCGGCGCGCGGGTCGCTGAACCACGGGTTGAAGGTGGCCTTCCGGGCCGGGGCGGTGATGGGGCTGTGCGTCACGGGCTTCGCGCTGTTGGACATTTCGATGTGGCTGCTGGTGCTGGGCCCCCAGGCCACGGTGGGCGCCGGGGCTGCGGGCCTGGTGCCCGTCACCACGCTGATGCTGAGTTTTGCGATGGGCGCCAGCCTGCAGGCGCTCTTTGCCCGCGTGGGCGGGGGCATCTACACCAAGGCCGCGGACGTGGGCGCCGACTTGGTGGGCAAGGTCGAGGCGGGCATTCCCGAAGACGACCCCCGCAACCCCGCGGCGATTGCCGACAACGTGGGTGACAACGTGGGTGACGTGGCGGGCATGGGGGCGGACCTCTACGAGAGCTATTACGGCTCGATCCTGGCGGCGATGGCCCTTTCGGCCGCCGCGGCGGTGCGCCTGGGCCTGGGCGGGGCCGACGCGCTGACCCTGGTGTGCGTGGCGCCCGCGCTGGCGGGGCTGGGGATTTTTTGCTCGGTGGTGTCGATCTACGCGGTGCGGGCCAAAGAAGACGCGACCTTTGCTCAGCTGCTCAAGGGCTTGCACGCGGGGGTGTACCTCAGCTCGGCCCTGATTTTGGCCGGTTCGGCGGGGCTGCTGTACGCGATGGTCGGGGGGATCGCCGGTGTGTCGTGGCTGGGGCTGTGGGGCGCGATCGCCACGGGCCTGGTGGCCGGGCTGGTGATCGCTTACGGCACCGAGGTCTACACCTCGTACGAGCATAAGCCGACCCGGCGCATCGCCGCGCAGTCGGAAACCGGCAGCGCGACGGTCATCATCAGCGGGATTGCCGAGGGCATGGTCTCGACCTGGGTGCCGCTGGTGACGGTGGTGGTGGCCATCACCGCGGCCTTCGGCCTGGCGGGCGGGCGCGAGACGTTCCTGCTGGGCGTCTTGGGGGTTGCCGTCGCCGCGGTGGGCATGCTGTCCACGCTGGGCATCACCCTGGCCACCGACGCCTACGGGCCGATCGCCGACAACGCCGGCGGCAACGCCGAGATGACCGGCCAGCCCGCACAGGTGCGCGAGCGCACCGACATGCTCGATAGCCTGGGCAACACCACCGCGGCCACGGGCAAAGGGTTCGCGATCGGTTCAGCGGCGCTGACGGCGCTGGCCCTGCTGGCGGCCTTTGTGATCACCGTGCAAACCGCGATGGAGCGGGCGGTGACCGACCCGGGCCTGCCCGTCACCGACGGGCCGTACGCGCGGGCGGCGGTGAGCTACCAGGGCCAGGGCCGTTTTGTGGTGAGCACGTCGGCGGACGCATACGCGGCCGGGGTCAGCGACGCGCCGCGGGCGACGGTGGAGAAGCTGGACCGGATCTTCGTGGCCCTGCGGGGCAGCGGGGCGCCGCTGTTTTTGATCAAGGGCGACTGGGACGAGGCGGGGGCGGTGTTCACCGGCTCGACGACGTACCAGGGCGGTGAGGGATCGGCGACCGAGTCGTTGAACTTCGCGGTGCGCCGGGCCTCGGCGCTCACGCTACCGGAGTTGATGCACCACTTCGACGTAACGCTGATGAACCCGCAGGTGTTGTGCGGGATGTTCCTGGGCGTCATGCTGGTGTTTGTGTTCTGCGCCATGACCATGAACGCCGTGGGCCGGGCCGCCCACGCGATGATGGTGGAGTGCCGCCGCCAGTTTGTGAAAATGAAACAGGGCTTCCGCGACCAGGGGGTGTCTGAAGAGGACCTGGCGGACCCGATGAAGTGGCCGATGCAGACCACCGTCGACGGGCAGGCGTACCCCGACTACGCCAACTGCGTGGACATCAGCACCGGGCGGTCGCTGCGCGAGATGGTGGTGCCCTCGCTGCTGGCCGTCGCCGTGCCGCTGATCGTCGGGCTCGTGCTCGGCGTGCCGGGCATGATGGGCCTGCTCGCCGGAACCCTGACATGCGGCTTTGCCGTGGCCATCTTCATGGCCAACGCCGGCGGTGCCTGGGACAACGCCAAGAAGTACATCGAGAGCGGCCAGCACGGCGGCAAGGGCAGCGACAACCACAAGGCCACCGTCGTGGGCGACACCGTGGGCGACCCGTTTAAAGACACCAGCGGCCCGGCGCTGAACATCCTCATCAAGCTGGTGTCGATCGTGTCGGTGGTGTTCGCGGCGGTGATCGTGAAGTATTCGCCGGTGGTGATGCACGCGTTGGGGCTCAACTGAGTCGTGAGCGAGCGAGAGGGCGGTGAGCAGGCGTTAGGGGTTAGGCGTTGGGGCCTAGGAAGAGCGCTGACGCGGATGCCCGGGCCCCACGGGAGGGCGAACCTTCTGGTGAGCCGCGCGTGCCATGCGACCCCGGCTGGTTCGGAGCCTCGCCCTCCATCTTTCGCGCAAGCTCCGCTTGCGCTCGGGCCTAACGCCTACCCGCCCCTCGTCTGAACCGCCGGTCACCCCGCGGCGTTCAACTGTCAACGACCTACACTGCCTCCTATGTCCACCTCCGCCGAAGACTTTTTGACCCGCTCTGAGCAGCGCCCCGAGCCCGGCACGACCGACCCGGTGGCCTACGCCAAAGAGATCGGCCTGCTGCTGAAAGACCGGCACTGCGAGAACATCGTCGCGCTGGATGTGCGCGGCATCAGCCCGCTGACGCAGGTGGTCATCGTGGCCTCGGGCACCAGCGACCGACAGATCAAGGCCCTCGCCGCTGAGGTGGCGGAAGAAGCCGCCGCCGCGGGGTTTTCCAGCTACGGCGGGGACCACGACGGCGCCACCACCTGGGTGGTGCTGGACCTGGTGGACATCATGGTGCACCTGTTTGAGCCGTCGACCCGGGCCCACTACGACCTGGAGATGCTCTGGGGCGACGCGCCGAAGATCGCGATCCCGGCGCGATCCTGATTGCCGTGGGCGGTGGGGCGGTGGTCGCTTGATCGGGCCGTCAGCCGCCGGGTTCGTGGCCCGTGGGCTTGATCATCAATTTTCGCAGCCGGTCGCTGGTCCGCAGGGCGTTGAGCGCTGCGCCGGGGTTGAGGTCGCGCAACACCGGGAGCACCGCCTGCCGCAGGCGGGCGCGGGTGCGGTCGGGGTCTTGGTTCGTAGCGTCTTCGCGCCACGGTTGGTTCAGTGTTTCCAGCAGGTCGCGGGCCTGCCGCGCGGTGGCCCCCAGCACCGGACGGAGCAGGGTGATTTCGCCTTCTAACGGCCGCGACCACGCGATGCCGCGCAGGCCCGCAGGCCCGGCGCCGCGGATCAGCGCCATGAGCAGGGTTTCGAGCTGGTCGTCCGCATGGTGGGCGGTGGCCACCACCCGAGCGCCCACTTGAGTGGCCAGGCGGGTTAGGGCGGCGTAACGCTGGTCGCGGGCGTTGGCTTCGAGGTTGCCCGCCGCTTCGCCGGGGCGGATGTCGGCGCGGACCAGGCCCAGGCCCAGCTGGGTGCTGAGGCCTGCCACGAAGGCCGCGTCGGTCTCGGCCGCGTCGCCGCGCAGGTGGTGCTGCACATGGGCCACGGTGAGCCGCAGCCGCCACCGCCGCCGCGGGGCCAGCAGGTGCAGGGCCCGCAGCAGCGCGACCGAATCCGCCCCGCCCGAACAGGCCACCAGCAGGTGGTCGCCCTCGTGGACCCCGCCGCGGTGGCGCAGGCCCGTGGCCAACGCCCGCACGAAGGGGCCATAGTGCGGGGCCGCGCCGCCGGTTTTGGCCGGGGGGGCGGGGCCGGGCGCGGGGCCGGGGGTGGCGGTGGGGTCGGAGAGTGGCACCGCCCGACTATAAACTCGGGTCATGGCTGCCTCGTCTTCTACTTCGCCGTCGTCCCCGGGTCCTAGGGGCCACGCCACGCCCACGCGCGTGGTCGAGCTGGTGGTCAACCTCGACGACGTCACGGGCGAGGTCGTGGGCCAGGCCACGCAAGCACTGCTGGACGAGGGCGCACTGGACGTCTGGACCGCCGCGATTCAGATGAAAAAGCAGCGGCCCGGGGTGCAGCTGTCGGTGCTGAGCTCCGAGGTGGCCGCGGCAGCGACGGCCCGCCGCGTGTTGGAGCTGACCGGCAGCTTTGGCGTGCGCTACCGCGCCTGGGACCGCCTGGTGCTGGAGCGCGAGCACCGGGCCGTGGCCACGCCCTACGGGAAGCTTCCGGTCAAGGTGGGCCGGCTGGACGGCGAATTGGTAGTGGCCCGGCCCGAATTCGAGCCGGCCCGCGCCGCGGCGGCCCGCGCGGGGGTGCCGGCCCGCGCGGTGATCGACGCGGTGGCGGCCGCGGCGGCGTCTGATTCGGGAGCCACGGCGTGAGCGGCGTGGCCCCCGTCCCGCTGCTGCTGGCCGACACCGCGGCGGCGGTGCGCGAATTTGCGCCCCACGGGTTTTTCATCCTCGGGGTGATGTTCATCACCGCCTGGCTGATCATGCGCATCCGCAAGCGCAGCGCCCGCAGGGGTACCCAGCCCACGGCCCGCGACCAGCTGGAGCGCTACCGCACCCGCGACGCGGTGCGCGGCGATCTGGAAGGGCTGATGGTGGACATCGAACAGCTGGCCCGCCGGCTGGGGGCCCAGCTGGACGCCAAGTCGCAGCAGCTGGAAACCCTGCTGGCCGAGGCGGACCAGCGGATCGCCGCCCTGGGCGGGGCGGTGCCCCCGGCTTCCGGGCCGGTCGACCGCTACGAGCCCGAGGCCGCGGAGCCCACGCCCGCCTCGACGCCGCCCCCGCCCCCGGCCCCGGTCCCGGCCCCGGAGGCCCCCGGTCGTGGCCCCGGAGCCCAGGGCGCGGCGGCGTCCCTCTCGGACCCGCAGCAGCCCCAGCCCGACCCGCTGGTCGCCCGGGTGCACGTTTTAAGTGACACGGGCCGCACACCCACCGAGATCGCGGGGGACTTGAACGAGCCGATCGGCAAGGTCGAGCTCATCCTGGCCCTCCGGCGGTCGGGCCACCCGGGCTGACCCCGACTGGCCCCGAGGCGGTGGGGCGGGACCGGTGGGTTGCCACGGGCGCGATAAACTCCTTGCTGTTCAAGGCCGCGCGTCGGTGCGGTGACCCGGCCGACTTTTTATCGTCGGCCTTTCTGTACACCCGTTCCCGGATTTTCCTCATGCTCGCCGGCGCTTACACCGCACTTGTGACCCCTTTCGCCGACGGCGAGGTCGATTACGCCCGGCTGGCGGCCAACATCGAGCGGCAGGTGGCCGGGGGGATCGACGGCGTGGTGCCGGTGGGCACCACCGGCGAGTCGCCCACCCTCAGCCACGACGAGCACCGCGCGGTGATCGAACGCACCGTGGCGGCGGTGAACCGCCGCGTGCAGGTGATCGCTGGCACCGGCAGCAACAGCACCCGTGAAGCGCTTTCGCTGACCCGGCACGCCAAGGACGCCGGGGTAGACGTGGCGCTGATGGTCAACCCCTACTACAACAAACCAAGCCAGGAGGGGCTGTACCGCCACTTCATGACCGTGGCCGACGCGGTGGAGCTGCCGATCTGCCTCTACAACATCCCGGGGCGCACCAACGTGACCATGAGCGCCGACACCGTGGTGCGGCTCTACGACCACCCCAACATCGTGGCGATCAAGGAGGCGACCGGCAGCCTCGACCTGGCCAGCGAGATCGCCAGCCGGTGCGACATCGCGGTGATCAGCGGCGACGATTCGCTCACCCTGCCGCTGATGAGCATCGGCGGGGTCGGGGTCATCAGCGTGCTCAGCAACCTGTTTCCCGAACGCATCAAGGCCTTGGTGTCGGCCGGGGCGTCGGGCGACGCCGCCCGGGCCAAGCAGCTGCACCTCGAACTGTTTTCGTTGTGCAAGGGCTGCCTGACCCTGGCCACCAACCCGGTTCCGATCAAGGCGGCCATGCAGATCGCCGGCTTCGACACCGGCGAGGTGCGCCTGCCCTTGACCGACCTGGACGACGCGGGGCGTTCGCAGCTGCAAACGCTGCTGGCCGGAGCGCTGCCCGCGGCGGTGTAAGCCGGCGCGCACCTGGTGGTGCGCTAACGCGGAGGGTTGTCGTGCTGCGGGTCGTCCGTGCGGGGCCGGGGGTTCGGAGCGTCCCCTTTGTGAGGTGTCTTGTGCGCTGCCTGACCACCACATGTTTGCTGGCCTTGGGCTTCGGATGTTCTGCACCGCAGCCGGAGCTGGATCCGATGGACGGGGGCGCGCCGGCGCCCGGCCCGGCCGTGGCGTACCGCGCGGACCGGGTGCCGGCGGACTACTACGACCCCATGCCCTTCGGTGCCGACACGTCGTTCGCGCGCAAGTCCGACACGGTGGCCATCGGCCGGTGGTGGGAAGCCTCATCCACAGCGCCCGCCCGGGGCAAGCAGGGGCGGGAGATTGCCGAGATGAGCGCCTTCATCCGCGAGCGCCCGCGCGACCAGGTGCTGGCCTTCGCGCTCTACACCCACGACCACGGCGTGCTGAACCTCACCGCCCAGTCCTTTCCCCTGCTGCCCGACGAGCCCAAGGTGGCGACGCTGGAGATCCAGCGTGAGGGCCGGTGGGTGGCCGTGGGCCGGGCCCCGGTCGAGTACCCGGGGTGGACCATCCGCTTCCGCGTCGAGCACTGGGACAACACGCAAGACGTGCCGTACCGCGTGCGATTGGGCGACCTGTCCCGCTTCGAGGGCACGGTCCGCCGCGACCCGATCGACCAGGACACGCTGGTGGTGGCCAACCTCTCGTGCAACTCGCCGCGCGACAAAGAACGCTTCACCCGCCTGAAGATCGTCGAAAACCTCAAGCGGCACGACCCGGACCTGCTCTTCTTCGCCGGCGATCAGAACTACACCCACGCCGAGGGGACCTTCGGCTGGCTGCAGTTCGGCCTGCAGTACGCCGACCTGATGAAAGACCGCCCCACGGTCTGCATCCCCGACGACCACGACGTGGGCCACGGCAACCTGTGGGGCGCCGGCGGCCGCCAGAGCGACGGCGAAGACGGCATGACCGACGGCGGCTACGCCTTCCCCGCCAGCTTCGTCAACATGATCCAGCGGCAGCAGACCTCGAACCTGCCCGCGCCCTTCGACCCCACGCCGGTGCAGCAGGGCATCGGCGTCTACTACACCGACCTGACCGTGGGCGGCGTGAGCTTCGCGATCCTCGAAGACCGCAAGTTCAAGAGCGGGCCCAAAGGCTCCATCCCCAAGATGGGCCCGCGGCACGACCACATCAACGACCCGGCCTACGACCGCGGGGCGATTGATCTGCCCGGGCTCACCCTGCTGGGCGACCGGCAGCTGGCGTTTCTGGATCACTGGGCCCGCGACTGGCGCGGCACGCGCATGAAGGTGGCCCTGTCGCAGACCGCTTTCTGCGGCGCGGTGCACCTGCACCGCGACCACGGCAACCGGCTTCTGGCCGACCTGGACTGCAACGGCTGGCCGCAGGCGGGCCGCAACCGCGCGCTGGTCAAGCTCCGAGCCGCCCGGGCCACGCACCTCTGCGGCGACCAGCACCTGGGCGCCGTGGTCAAGCACGGCATCGACGGCCACCGCGACGGGCCGATGGCCTTCACCAGTCCGGCGCTGGTGAACACCGTATACGGCCGCTGGTGGTGGCCCGAGGACGAGCGGCCCGGCGGCGGCGACGCGATCGACTCGGTGCTGCCCTGGACCGGCGACTTCGAAGACGGGCTGGGCAACAAGATCACCATGTTCGCCTACGCCAACCCCGAGCAGACCTCGCCGCAAGAGCTGCGGGCCGACCCGGCCCGGGAGAACCGCGGCGACGGCTACGGCCTGGTGCGGCTGACCGCCGCCACGGGCGATGTGGTCTTTGAAGCCTGGCCGCGTTTTGCGGATCTGGATCGAGGCGACGCGGGGCAGTACCCCGGTTGGCCAGTTGGTTTCAACCACAAGGTGAACGACGGCCGCACCGCCACGGCGCACCTGGAAGCGGTGACGCTGCCCGGGCCCCACGCGGTGGTGGAGCTGACCGAGACCGCCACCGGGCGCCTGGTGTACTGCCGCCGGGTCGCCGGACGCCGGGTCGCCGGACGCCGGTTTGCGGCGCCCGTGTTTGGCCCGGGCACCTACACCCTGCGGGTGGGCGCCGACCGGCCGCAGACCACCGTGCTCGACGCCGTGCGCGTGGAATGACCCGATTGCGGACGGCCCGCCGGCGGGACCCTAGCATCCGCCATGCCTGCCCCCCGCACCCGTCCGCTTGTTATCGCCGCCCTGGTGCTGGCGGGCCTGTGGGGCGGGGTGTTGGGCCTGAAGTCCCTGGCCCGGGGGCAGGCGACCACCGCGGCTTCTGTGCGGGCGTGGCTGGCCCAGCACCCGCTGCCCCCTGCGGACCGCGGGGCCTACCTGGATCAGCTGGCGGGGCAGATCAACCGGCTGTCGGGTGCCGACCGGCTGGACCGCGGCCTGGAGCGTGACCTGCGCGGGGTCTTTGGCCGGTTGTCCAGCGCCCAGCAGCAGGCCTACCTCGACGCCACGCTGCCCCGGGGCTTCGACGCGTTGATGCTCGCGCTCAACGCCATGCCGCCCGAAGAGCGGCGGCGGATGGTGGCCCAGGCGACCCGTCGCCTGGGCGAGCAGGGCGGGCCGCCGCCGGAGCTGGACGACGCCCAGGTGCAGCAGATCGTGGACCAGGGCATGAAGAGCTACCTCTCGGTCGCCAACGCCCAGACCAAGCTGGACCTGCAGCCCCTGGTGCAGCAGATGCAGGCCGCTTTGCAGAGGAGGCGATGATGGCACGGGCTTTGCCGAGACCGCAAACCCCCGTGCCACGGGGCGGGGTGGGCTTTACCCTTGTGGAGGTGATGGTGGTCGTGGCGCTGACCGGGCTGCTGGTGGGGCTGCTGCTGCCGGCGCTGACCCGCAGCCGCGACGCGGCCCGCGCGGTGGTGTGCTTGTCGCAGCTGCGGCAGTTGGGGGTGTCGCTCAACGCCTACCTGGTGAACCGCGACGGCCGGCTGCCGACGCTCAACAACCGCGCCCGAGCGGCGGATCCGGGACCGGCGCTCGACACGCTGTTTGCCCAAGCCCCAGGCCTGCACGCCTGCACGCCTGCCCGGCAGACACCGCGCGGGTTCACCGTGTTAGCGGGACCAGCTATTTTTGGAACTTCACCCTCAACGGCCGGCAAATCGATCGGCTCGACTCGTTGGTGGGCGGCCAGTTCGCATCGCGGGTGCCGCTGATCAGCGACAAAGAGGGCTGGCACCCGCTAAACGCGGACCGTATCAACATCCTTTTTGCCGACGGGCACGCGGCGAACGAGCTGCGGCTGACGCCCGGCACGCCGTCGCCCCCGTCGTCGCCCCCGGCCCCGGTGCCCGGGCCGTGATCTGTGTCGACGGCATCGACAAGTCGTTCGGCCGGCGCCCCGCGGTGCGGGGCCTGTCGCTGCGGGTGCCGCGGGGGGCGATTTACGGGCTGCTGGGGCACAACGGCGCGGGCAAAAGCACCACCCTGGGCGTGCTGCTGGGCCAAGTTTTCCCCGACCGCGGGACCGTGTCGATCGGCGGGCACGACGTCTTCACCGCCCGGGGCCGGGCGTTGGCGCGGGTCGGGGCGATTTTCGAGGCGCCGTGTTTTTACAACTACCTCAGCGGGCGGCGCAACCTACAAGTGTTCAGCCGCTACAGCGGGCGGGTGAGCCGGACGCAGTTGAACGCGGTCATCGACCGGGTGGGCCTGACCCAGCGCATCGACCACAAGGTCGGCACCTACTCCCACGGCATGCGGCAGCGGCTGGCCCTGGCCCAGGCCCTGCTGCCCCGGCCCGAGGTGCTGCTACTGGACGAACCCACCGACGGGCTGGACCCCGAGGGCATCGCTGATTTTCGGTCCACGCTACTAGCCTTGCACAATGAGCTAGGGCTGACGATTTTGTTCAGCAGCCACCTGCTGGGCGAGGTGGAGAAAATCTGCACCCGGGTGGCGGTGATGCGGCGGGGCCGCAAGGTGTTCGACGGCGATTGGCGGGCGGACGCGGCGGGTGAAAACCGATTCACCCTCGTGGTGGACCGCCGCCCCGAGGCCCTGGAGCTGCTGGCCCGCGCGGGCCTAATCACGCCGCCGCGCCGGGCCGACGGCCCCCTGACCCTGGCCACGGGCTGGGGCCTGGCCGACGTCAACGCCAAACTCGTGCATGCCGGCTTTGGGGTGCGCACCATTGCGCCGCGACCCCGCACCCTGGAGCACTTTTACCTGGACCAGCGGGCACTTGCGGGCGACACGCCCCCGCCCGCAAGCGGAGACGCCGCGTGCTGATGTGGGAGCTTTACAAGCTGTACGCTCGCCGCCGCACCTACATCGGCTTTGGCGCGTTTTTGTTGTTGCAGGCCGCGATTTTGGCCATGCTTCAGCACCCCCGGGCCAAGCAAGAAGTCGGAGGCCTGCTGGCGGCCAACGGGCTAGGCTTCGCCGAGCACTACCAGGGCCTGACCCTGGCGATCGTCGTAATCGCTTTCAGCTTCACCTTCCTCGGCGGGCTGTACGTGGCGCTGGTGGCCGGCGACATCGTGGCCAAAGAGTACGAAGAGGGCACGCTGCGCCTGGTGTTTGCCCGGCCGGTCTCCCGCGTCCGGCTGCTGGGGGTCAAGCTGGCGGCCTGCGTGATCTACAGCGTGTCACTGGTGCTTTTTTTAGGGGTCACCGCGCTGCTGTTTGCCGGGGCCTACCGCGGGGGGCTGGGCAAGCTGTTTATCTTCATCCCCGAAGAAGACCTCTTTGCGTTTTACGACACCGCCGAAGGGCTCTGGCGGTACGCCCGGGCCGTGTGCTGCCTGGCGGGCGCGACGGTCGCCATCACCGCCCTGGCGTTCATGTTCAGCTGCTTCAAAATGAAACCCGCGGCATGCACCATTCTCACCTTGTCGCTGCTGTTCATCGACGTGGTGCTGATGAACCTGCCCTACTTCCGCAGCCTGCGCCCCTGGTTTGCCAGCTACCACATGGGGCTGTGGGTGCGCACGTTCCACGCTGCCCCCCCCTGGCCAGCCATCGCCGAATCGGCCTTGGTGCTGCTGGGCCTCAGCGGGAGCTTCGTGACCGTGGGCTTTGCTCACTTTGTGCGACGTGACCTGAAGTGACGCCCCGCCCCGCCCCGCGGCACGGGGCCCGGGCCTTACACTCTTGGGTCTATGCCAGACTCTCTTTTTTCGCCGCCGACGGGCCCGGATCACCAACCCGGGGTTCGCGGAAGCCTGCTGATCACCGCCTCGACCGACCCGGACCACCACGCGAAGATCGCGCGGCGGCTTGAGCCCGGGGCCCTCTGGGTACTGGGGGTTACCCACCCGGCGCCCGTGCCGCACGTTGACACCCGGGGTATCGGCCTGGAAGGGCTGCCGCGCGGAACCTGGCCGGCCCGGCTCGCAGGGGCCGACTCGCCGCTGTGCCGAATCCCCGACGGGGCGGCGCCCCGGGTGATCGATCTGACCGACGGCCCGCCCGCGCTGCGGCTGGCGCTGGTCGAGCACGCCCGCCCGCAAGACCTATGGTTCGTGCTGGACCAGGACGCAGCGCACCTGCGCCCGGTGACCGCGGAGCCGGCGGCGTCGACGGACCGCGCGCCCGCCACACCCCAAGCGGCCACCCCAACCATCGGCCTGCCCCCCGTGGTGCGGCACGCGGCCACCCACGACCACATGTTCCACGCCGACGACGTGTTGGCGGGCGCCCTGTTGCAGCTGATCCACCCCAAGGTGACCTTTGTCCGCACCCGCGACCCCGAGCGCTGGGCCCAGGCCGACGTGGTGTTCGACGTGGGCGGGCGGTACGGCCGGGGCTGGAAAGACGGCGACACCGCGCCGCACATCTACGACCACCACCAGCGCAACGGCCCCACCCGGGCCGACGGCAAGCCCTTCGCAAGCTTCGGCCTGCTGTGGCGTGAGCTGGCCGACCAGGTGACCGCCGCGCTGCTGCCTGCGGCCCCACCGACGGTGCGCCACGCCACCCGCGACGCCTTCGAAGCCGAGTTTGTCCGCAGCGTGGACGACCATGACAACACCGGCCAGTCCGAGCACCCGGGCGCTGCGGACGTGATCAAGGCCATCCGGCTGCACGGGCCCACCGCCCCACCGGGCGAGGACACCCCCGCCCAGGCCTTCGACGACGCGTATCTGAAAGCCGTGGCTTTCGGCCGTCAGATGATCCAGCGGACGCTTTACAAGCTACAAGTGCGCATCGAGACCGTGCCCAAGGTCGAGGCCGCGGTGCGGGCCGCGCTGGCGGTGGGCGCCGACCACCTGGTGTTCGACTTTGACAGCGGCGGGGCCGGGCTGTGGAGCCCGGTGGTCCACCGCTTGGACCCCGCGGGCACCCTGCGCTGGGTCACCTTCGACCGCGGCAACGGCTGGATCGTGCGCAACGTCCGCACTGCTCACGGCGCCGAAAGCTTGTTCCCCGAGTCCTGGCGCGGGCTGGAAAACGACACCGCCTCCGCCGCCACCGGCGTGCCGGGCACGGTGTTCGTGCACCGCTCGGGCTTTTTGGCCGTGCATGAGACCCTGGCCGGGGCGCAGGCTTTGATTGCCGGGTCCGCCTGACGCTGAGCTACAACAGCTTCCACCACTTTAAAACCAAGAACTGCAGCGCGCCCAGGACCACCAGGGCGCCGCACACCCAGGCAAACGCGGCGGGCGAATCCACCCCCGGCACACCGCCGACGTTGATGCCCAGCAGGCCGGTGATCAGCCCCAGGGGCAGGAAGATGGCGGTGACCATGGACAAAACGTACATGGTGCGGTTGATGCGGTCCGACTGGCGGGTGTGCAGTTCTTCTTGAATGAGCACGGCGCGCTCCCGGTGGGCGCTCAGGTCTTCGACGTAGCGGATGGTGCGGTTGGCGGACTCGCGCAGCTGCGCGCGGTCGTCGGGCGCGAGCGGGCCGCCGGGGGTTTCGGCCAGCCGCAGCAGCGCCTCGCGCTGAGGCCCGAGGTAGCGCGACAGGGCGATGGCCTGCCGGCGCGCGGCGGTCAGGCCCAGGCGTGGCGTGTCGGTCTGCAGATCCAGCAACGCCTCTTCCATGTCGTCGATCCGGTCGTCCAGGGCCGACACCACCGGGGCGATGCGCTCGGTCAGCGCGGCGGTCAGGGCCGCGAGCAGGTCGCCGGTGGTGCGCGGCCCGTCGCCGGTGTCCAGCTGCTCGCGCAGGTCTTGGGCAGCCAGCAGTCGCGGGCTGCGCAGGCTGATCACGCGGTGGGTGTCGATCCACAAGCGCAGGGAGATCATGTCGTCCGGCTCGGCCCCGGGGTTGAGGTTGACCCCCCGCAGCACCACCACCAGCCCGCCGGAGTGGGGCGTGCAGCGCGGCCGCGCGTCGTCGGCCAGCAGCGCATCCACCACCAGTCCGCTCAGGCCGCTGTCTTCGCGCAGCCAGCACTCGCTGCGCGGGTGCTTGCGTTCCAGGTGCAGCCATAGGGGGCCGTCGTCGGCCGACCAGGTGTCGACCCCGGCAGCATCGGTGACGCGGGCGCCGCCGTTGCCGTCGAGCACCAGCGCGCTGATCAGGCCGTCGGGAGTATCCATGGGGGACAGCTCGCTTCAGGGCAGGGGGTATGAAACGGATCGGGGGGTTCGGAAACCCGCGCCACGGTCCCGCCCCAGACCTACCCCAGAGCGGGATCGGGCCGGGCTCAGACCCCGGTGGGCTCGGGTTCCGCCGCGGGCGCGTCGGCGACCGATTCCGCGGGTGCGGGCGGCAGCGCCGACGCCGCAACGGCGGCGGGCTTCTTCTGCCGGGCGGTGATCCACGCGGCGATTTTTTCGCGGGTGCCCTTCCACTGCCCGCCGGCGCGCTTGTCCAGGAAGGTGTCGTACAGCGCGTCCAGGGTCGCGGCCATCTGGGTCACCAGGCTAAAGCGCCGCTCGGCCACCTCGCGCGGGGTGCTGGCGTCGTCGAACTCGGGCAGCTGGGCAGCGCCCACGGTCATCTGGTCGCCCTGCAGGTTCAGCTGCCACTGGTACTCGGTGTCGGCCACGATCAGCCCAGCCTTGCGCGGCCACTTGCCGGTGCGCAGCGCGTCGCCGGCTTCGGGCAGGCGGGTGGGGCCCTCGCCGCGCAGGGTCTGCTTGCCGGTCAGCTCCCAGGCGCAGTCCATGTCCAGCGCCTGATCGATGGCCACGAACACCTCGCCGGCGTTGGCCGTCTCGACCCCGCCGGTGGCGCCGGCGCGCTCGCCGTTCCACCACAGCCACATTAAGAACTCGTTGCCCAGGTAGTCCTTCAGGTCCACGCTCTTGGCGATCCACGGCAGCGTGGGCTGGTCGCCGTACGCCGCGGGGGCCTCGTCGTCGTCGGCGGGCGCCGGCGCGGCGGGGGGCTTGGTGAAGGCGCTGGGCTGCAGGTCTTCGTAGTCGCGGCTGCGGCCCTCGGCCTTGATCAGCTCGCCCGCCAACACGCCGGCGGAGAGGTTCAGCAGGTCCACCGCGAAGGCCTGACGCATGAGCCGCGACAGGTGCTCGATGACCGTGGTGCCGTTTGCGCCGCAGTACAGGGTGCCGGTTTTCAGATCCCACAGCAGCGGTACGATCTTGCTTTTGCGGTACTTGCCGCTGGCCAGCTCTTCCCGCAGCTGTTCTTTGGTGGTTTCGGCGGCCTCGCGCTTCTCGCTTTTGCTGGCAAACCCGGTGGGGTTGCCCTCGGCGGCGGCCAGCTCGTTCATCACCTTGTAGGCCTTCTTCACGTCGCCGGGCACCTTGTGGGTGTCCAGGCGCAGGGCGAAGTGGGCCAGGTGGCCAAAGCCGTTCTTGCTGTAATCAAACTGCACGTCGAACAGGTGCACCCCGGTGGTGAAGCCCGCCTCGACCTCTTCGGGGGTGCCGATCTCGCTCTCGCGGAAGCGCGACTCTTTCAGGATGCCCAGCATCGTGTCGTCGACCGACGCGGGCGCGTCGCCCTGGACGCGGAAGCGGGTGAAGGTAACTCTGCCGGTATCGAATGCCATGGCGGCCAGTTTAGGGGCGGGCCTGAGGCTGACCGAGGTGTTGCAAGAGGTGTGGGAAGATTGGGGAGAAGGTGGCGTGGCCGGGCCGCAAAAGTAAAAAGTGAAGATTTAGACGCAAGCGGTGGCCGGCTCGACGGCGTAGTACCGCGATGCTGATTTGCGGCATGCTTCCTGGGGGAAGCACGAAAAAAGTCACTTTGCGCTTTGCGTTCTAAGGCCTCCCCACGGCCCCAGGTCCAGCACCCCCCGCGCCACCCCGAGCACCGCGTACAGCCCCAGCAGCCAGGCCATCGGCCCGGTGATCAGGCCCATCACGCACAGGGGCGTGCCCAGCACCGCGGCGATCCAGAACACCTGCAGACGAAAGGCGTCGGTGCGCGGCCGCAGCGTGGGGGCCATGCACAGCAGCACGTAGCCGGGAAAGAACACGCCGTAGACGGTGATGAACAGGCGGTAACCCCACTCGCCGGCGGACAGGCCCGCGTCGGTGATGGCGTGGGGCTGGCCCAGCAGCGCGAACGCCACGGGGGCGAGCAGCAGCAGCGCCAGCAGGTGCCGCCGCGGGCCGGCGGCGTGGGAGGTCACCGGCTGGCCGGCCTTGGCCACCGGCCGGCGCTCGGCGTCGCGGAACAGCTCGCGCAGGTGGACGGTCACGGTGAAAAACACCTGCAGGCCGATGTGGATGCCCAGCAGCGCCCGCCACGGGGGGGCGATCGTTTGGGCGCCCTCGCCGTTCACCAGCGGCCGCAACACCCCGGCGTACATCAGGGTGAAGACGATCATGCTGCAAAACACCACGCCGAAGCCAAGCATAAACGCCAGCCGCCCGGTGCGCGGCGCGGTGGCTTGGCGGGCGCGGTGAAAGGTGGGGTCCAGGTAGGGGCACAGGGCAAAGCCGGTGAGAAAGCCCGGCGCCAAGAACCACAGATCGGTGGCCGGCAGCCGTTGTGGCAAGGTGTCGCAGGTGACATCCAGCCAGGCGCCCTCAAGCCGGCCCGCCGCCGAGAACGCCCCCCACGACAGCACCGCCGCGGCCACGCCGATCGCCGGTAGCCACGGAGCGATGCGGCGCCGCGCCTCGGGGACGGCCATGCCCACCATCGGCAGCAGCAGCAACGCGATCCACGGGCCGGGCGCCAGCCAGCACACCACGTAGAACTGAAACCCCACGGTGACCGCGCTGAAGGCGTAAAGCGCCGTGGCGTGGCGGTCGGTCAGAAAGCGGCTGACCGCGGCGCTCTTGAGCACCGTGCCCATGGCCGCCGCCCCCACCACGTTGGGCACGGCAAAAATGACCCAGCCCCACACCCCCAGGTCGCGTAGCAGCAGCACCGGCAAGACCATGCCGATCACCCACGTCCACGAGCAGCCCAGGAAGCACGCCCAGCGGATCGCCTGCCACGGCCCGCCGCGTTCGAGCTCGCCCAGGGCGGGCAGGGGGATGTGGGGGTTTCGGGTGGCGGGCATCGCGGCCGATTTTACGTCGTTGCGCGGGGGCGCGGCTTCGGTCACTTGCGGCGGAGGCGTTAGGCGTTAGGGCCTAGAGCCTAGGAAGAGCGCTGACGCGGGCGCGGCGTCTTCTGGGAAGGCTCGGCCACTGCGAAAACCAGGCGCCAAGGTGGGGTTGATGAAGTCCGCTTATGTCCTTCTAAGCCCTAGGCCCTAACGCCTAACGCCTCGCCCAAAGCCCTCTAAGCCCCCGCCCCCCAGACACACTCACCCCCGCCGCGCCGCCTTCGCGGCTTCCTTCTCGGCCTGCTTGGCCTTGCGGGCGCGGAACATCGACTTGGGGGTGACGTGGAAGGTGGCCACGCTCTCACCGACCTTGCGCTCCCGTTCGTCTTTCTTCACCACCGCCTGCAAAATCGTCATTTTTACGGTGATGTTGAACTCGTCGCCGGTGGCCACCAGCGGCTCGATGTCCTCTTCGGGGATCACGCGGTAGATCGCCGGCCCCACGCACGGGCGGCGGAACTTGTACTGCAGGTGCTTGCACACCACGGTGTAGTCGCTGCCGCAGCGCTTGAAGATGTACATGCCCCCGGCCACCTCGCTGTTGGCCAAGAGGGCGGCGCCGGCCATGGCGTTGTACCAGTTTTTGTTGAACCGGCTGAAGGGCACGACGCACTCGAACTCACCGTCTTTGCTCAGGTCTTGCCCGCGGAACTTGATGCCCGAGCGGTAGGCCAGGGGCAAGAAGATCCACGCGATGCTGCGGTGCCAGAAATTGTTCTTGGTGCTCAGCCGCGAGACCTTGCGCTCGATGCGCTGGATCAGCTTACCGATCCAGCCAACTTCTGGGTCGTTGAGGGCCGGGCGGATCGCCTCGGTGACTGGCCGGGCGGGGGGTGTTTCCTCCCGGGTCGTGTCCGGGGCGTCAGGGATGGGGGCGGGGGCACTGCTCATGCTCGACGCATTCTTTCCGGCGGCCCGGGGCGGTGGGGAGAGCGGGGTAAAACGACAGTCTACGCGCGGCGCCGCGGGCCACACGGTCAGCGGAAGGGGTTGTTGGGCCGGTAGCCGGGCGTGTCGTCGTCCGCCGGGCCGGGCGCGTCCTCACGTTCTTCGATCCACCCGGCCTGCACGGCCTCCAAAATCTGCTCGTTGACGTTTTGCCCCGGTTCGGGAGCGAAGCCGGGCAGTGCTTCGATCATCTCCCGCAGGACGGTGAACCTCACCGCCAGGGGGTCGGTATCGGGGTGAGCCTCGTCCAGGGCCAGCACGATGTCGTCGATGTCGGTCCAGCCGAAAGTCATGGGTATCGCACGGGGTTCGAAATTTTTTAGGGTTCAGAGTTTGAGAAAGCAGCCGCGTCGGCCGTCGGCCAAAGCCGGGGACATCTGACAAGGGGTACCCCAACTCCCAGTCCCGCAGGAGCGGCAAAGCCGCTACTGCAGATTGACCGGCATCACCACGTATAAAAAATTCGGCCCCGAGCGGATCACGCCGGGCTTGTTCGGGCCCTTCAGGTCCAGTTGCACTTCACTTTCGTCCACAACTTTAAGTGCATCCAAAACGTAGGCCGGGTTGAACCCGATATCGACCGGCTCGCCCTCGTAGCCGTTGAGCGCCACACTGATTTCGGCCTCGCCCATCTCCGGGGCCCGACTGCTAAGCGTCAGGCCGTCGGGGGTGAACGCCATGCGCACGCCCTTGGACTCTTCGTTGGTCAGCAGGGCCGCGCGGCGGGTGGCCGACACCAGCACGTCGGTGGCCACGGTCGCTTTTTTGTCGCCGTCTTTGGGAATCACATCGCCGTAGGGCGGGAAGTTGCCCTCCACCAGGTTGGCCCCCAGCACCGCCTGGTCGGTCTTAAACAGGATCTGGTTGTCTTCCACCCGCACCTGCACGGTTTCTTCGGCGTCATCGAAGAGCTTGAGCAGTAGGGTGAGGGCCTTGGTGGGCACGATCGCCGACCGGGTCTCGGTGTTGTCGGTCTTGCAGGTGCCCCGGGCCAGGGCCAGGCGGTGGCCGTCGGTGGCTACCACCACCAGCTTCTTGCCGGTGCGTTCCACTAGCACTCCGTTGATGGCGTAGCGGCTGTTCTCGCGGGCGGTGGCGAACAGCGTTTGGGCCACCATGCGGTGCAGCTCGCCGGCGGTGATGGTGAAATCCGCATCGCCGTTAAACGCCGTGACGGCCGGGAAATCGGTGGGGGGGTGCCCGAAGACTTTGAATTTAGAGTCTTGGCCCACGATGTGAGCCACGTCCTGCTGGGTCGACACGGTCAGGGTCGCATCGACCGACTCGCGGACGATCTGCTGCAGCTTGTCCGCGGGGATCAGGGCTTCCCCAGGCTCGGTCACTTCCACCCGCGGGGTGGCCAGACGCACCGACACCTCGGTGTCCGTGCCTTCTAGCACCAGCCCCTCGTCGGCGCTGGCGGTCAGCTTCACGCAGGTCAGCACGGGTTTGGGGGTGCGGGAGGCGATCACCCCCCCCACGAGGCCCAACGAACTCACCAGAGCGCCACGATCGCAGATAGCCTTCATTTGAACGGTTCCTTTTGCCCGGGCAAGCTACGCGCCAGAGGCCCGTGGAGCAAGCCCCGGCCCGCCTTGAAGGCCCTTGGGGCCCCGCAGCCCCCGCGGGGGGCTGGACGCACGGACCCAGGTCCGCTAGCCTACGTGGCTCGCCACGCCGGATCGCCGGCGCGGCCGCTGTTTCGTCACTCCCACCGCGGCTCGACCGCCGGAGGCCGCCATGGGCGCCAAGACCAACGTTCTCAAGACCCACAAGGGCCTCGCCAAGCGGGCCAAGCTGACCGCCAAGGGCAAGGTCAAGTTCGCCAAGAGCGGCAAGAACCACATCAACAGCCATATGGATGGCAATACGCTGCGTAACAAGCGCCGCAAGCTGGTGTGCAAAGTCGGCGACCGCAAGTACCTCGAAGGCCTGCTGCACCGCCGGGTTGAGCCCAAGACCAAAGGCCCCCGCCAGACGCCGGCCGCCGACGCCGCGTGAGGCCCCGGCAGGCCTGGTGCCCGCCACTTTTTTGTTTACCACCCGTCTGCGTGCCGGGCCCAAGTGAGCTGCCTTCAGAACGTTTCTGGAGCCCAACTCCCCCGCCAACGCGACCAGGAGCCGTGCCATGCCACGTGCACAGAAAGGCGCCGCCCGGCGCCAAGCCAAGAACCGCTGGTTCAAAAAAGCCAAGGGCAACCGCGGCGCCCGCCGCACGCAGTGGCGTCGCGTGCAAGAAGCCGTCATCCGCGCCGGTGTTAACCAGTACACCGACCGCCGCCTGCTCAAGCGCGAATACCGCGCGCTGTGGATCACCCGCATCAGCGCCGCCTGCAAGATGCGTGACATCAACTACAGCCGCTTCATCGCCGGGCTCAAAGCCGCCAACATCGACCTGAACCGCAAGATGCTCAGTGAGGTCGCCATCCACGATCCCAAGGCCTTTGACCAGCTGGTCGAGCAGGCCAAGGCCGCCAACGCCGCCAAGCCCGCCGCGGCGTGATCCCGGTTCCGGCTGGATTGACCCTGACGGCCCACGCCTTGCGCGTGGGCCGTTGTCGTATAGCGCCGCATCATATTATTTGTCCGTCGTGCCTTGCGGGACGTGGCCCCCGGGGCGCCGGTTTGTATTCGCAACCCCGTGGGGTTGCCCCCTTCAACCTCCTTGCGGGAGCCCCGTCTCGCAGGCCACATCCGAAGCGTTCGATGAACCTCGCTTGCGTCTTCCTAGGACCTAACGCCTAACACCTAACGCCTGCCCCGGTATCCTCTCATCCTCCTCAACCTCCTACAAATCCGAGCTTCAAACGATGACCAACCGCGCCACCCAAGACGCCGCCCTCTCCCGCGAATCCTGGCGGCTGTTCCGCATCCTGTCCGAGTTTGTCGACGGCTTCGAAGAGATGGCCGCGGTGGGCCCCGCGGTCAGCGTGTTTGGTTCGGCCCGCACCAAACCCGAAGAAGACTACTACCAGCAGGCGGTCCGCTGCGGCGAGCTGATCGTCAAGCGCGACCTGGCCTGCATCACCGGCGGGGGCCCGGGCATCATGGAGGCCGCCAACAAGGGCGCTTTCGAGAGCGGGGTGGACGGGTCCAAGTCCGTGGGGCTTAACATTGAGCTGCCTTTTGAACAGGCCCCCAACCCGTATCAGACCCACCCGCTGATGTTCCGCTACTTCTTCATCCGCAAGGTGATGTTTGTGAAGTACGCCGCGGGCTTCATCGTTTTCCCCGGCGGGTTTGGCACCCTCGACGAGCTGTTCGAAAGCCTGACCCTGATCCAGACCCAGAAGGTGCAGGCCTTCCCCGTGGTGCTGGTGGGCAAAGATTTCTGGGGCGGCCTGCTGGACTGGGTCAAATCCACCCTGGCCGAGAAGTACAAGACCATCAGCCCCGAAGACCTGGACCTGTTTCACGTCACCGACTCGGAAGAAGAAGCCGTGGACTTTGTGACCCAGCGCTTCGACCGCGACCAGTGGAAGAACCAGGTCCGCCCCACCATCCCCGGTCCGCGGCTGGACACGATCGACTGACCTTTTTTGGGGGTCGGGGCGCGGAGGGCGTTCGTGCTGTCGGACACAGCGCCACGCAGGCGTTAGG
>CALLPP010000200.1 GCA_938015655.1 uncultured Algisphaera sp. | reverse complement strand
GGCACGATCGATCCTGGCAGCTGAACCTCGCTGCCGTGAAGCGCTTCGCTATGTCGCTGTCGAACGTTCGGTCGAGCAACGCGCAAACCACCCCGAGGTGCAGAAGTGGTGGACCTCGCGGGCCTCGCCGGTCTCGACGATCAGCCCCACCCGCGTGCGGGCGCTGGTGCGCACCAGGTGGTGGTGCACCGCGCCCGTGGCCAGCAGCGCCGGCACGGCGATGCGGCCCGGGCCCACCCCACGGTCGCTAAGGATAATCAGCTTCTCGCCCGCAGCAATCGCCGCGGTGGCCTGCTCGCACAACGATTCAAGCGCGGCGGTAAGCGCGGCGGCGGCGACGCCGTCGGCCGCGCCGTTGAGCCCGACCAGGTCGGGCTTGTCGTAAGTCAGGTCCAGCGTGCGGCTGGCCCAGCCCGCAGAAGGCCCCGAACCGCCGGCTTTCAGGCCCGCGAGCTCAGCGTCGGTCAGCACCGGCTGGTGCAGGTGCAGCCGAGCGCACTGGGCCTCGGTGGTGTCCAGCACGTTGCCTTCGGGACCGATGGTGGTCTCCAGCGACATGATGACCGTCTCGCGCAGCGGGTCGATCGGCGGGTTGGTCACCTGGGCAAACAGCTGCTTGAAGTAGTCGTACAAAAGCCGCGGCTTGTCGCTGAGCACCGCGGGGGCCTGGTCGTTGCCCATCGACCCCAGCGCTTCTTTGCTTTTGCTGCCGGCGTTGACCATCGGCAAGAGCAGCATGTGCAGGTGCTCGGAGGTGTAACCAAACGCCTTGAGCCGGGCCAGGCGCGCCGCATCGTCCGCCGCGGGGTCGGCGGACGATGCGACGTCAGCGGCGGGCGTGGGGAAATCACCCAGCCGCACCACGTTGTCGCGCAGCCACTGGCCGTAGGGCCGCTCGGCGGCAAAGCGATCTTTCAGTTCTTGATCGCCGACGATGCGACCCTGCTCAAAATCCACCAAGAACATGCGCCCGGGCTGCAGCCGGCCTTTCTGCACCACCTGCGCGGGGTCCACGTCCACCACGCCCACCTCGCTGGCCATGATGACCCGGTCGTCTTGGGTCACGTAGTAGCGGCTGGGGCGCAGGCCGTTGCGGTCCAGGGTCGCGCCGATGACCTTGCCGTCGGTAAAGCCCACGCAGGCCGGGCCGTCCCAGGGCTCCATCAGGTTCGCGTGGTAGGCGTAGAAGTCGCGTTTCGCGTCGCTCATCGCCGCGTGGTTCTCCCAGGCCTCGGGGATCATCATCATGACCGCCTCGGGCAGCGAGCGCCCGCTCATGTAGAGCATCTCCAGTACGTTGTCGAAGCTGCCCGAATCCGACGCCTCGCGGTTGACCACCGGGCGCAGGTCCTGGATCTCTTGATCGGTGTAGCGCGGGGTCGCCATCAGCCCCTCGCGGGCGGCGAACCAGTTCTTGTTGCCCTTCACGGTGTTGATTTCGCCGTTGTGGCTCATCATCCGGCAGGGCTGGCTGCGGTCCCAGCTGGGGAAGGTGTTGGTGCTAAAGCGGCTGTGGACCATCGCCAGGTGGCTGACGTAGTCCGGGTCGCGCAAGTCCGGGTAGAACAGCGGCACCTGGCCGCTGGTGAGCTGGCCTTTGTAGACAATGACCCGGGCCGATAGCGAGCAGACGTAGAACGCGCCGGTGGGGATAGCCGCGTTTTCCAGGGCTTGGTTGATCACGCGGTTGCGCACCAGGTACAGCCGGCGCTCGAAGGACTCGACGTCCAGGGCGTCGGGCCGCTGCACAAACAGCTGACGGATCACCGGCATCGCCCCGCGGGCTGAGGGGCCCACGTCCGCGCCGTCGGGATCGACCGGCATGTCGCGCCAGCCGATCAACGGCAGCGACTCGCGTTCCAGCTCGCGCGTAAAGGCGGCCTCGCAGAACGCACGCTGCCCGCCGTCGGCGGGCAAAAACAGGTTGCCCACCGCGTAGCCGCCGACCCCGGGCAGGGTCAGGCCCGCGTCCCGGGCCGCAACCTTGACCAAGAGCGTGTGGGGCAGCGCGGTAAGGATGCCCGCGCCATCACCGGTGTTCTTCTCGCAGCCGCACGCGCCGCGGTGGTCCATGCGGTGAAGCATCTCCAACGCATCGGTGACCACCGCGTGCGAGGCAACGCCTTTGAGCTGCGCAATGAAGCCGATGCCGCAGTTGTCCTTCTCGTTCGCCGGGTCGTACAGGCCACGGGGAGCAGGAAGGTGGCGTAACGCGGCCGGAGCCGGCGTGGAGCGGGCGGTATCCTTCATGAGGGGTCTCGCTTGCGGGAGGTCTTCGGGGAGGCCTTTTTGCTTTTTTTCGCGGCCGCGCCGCGGGGCGCCGGTCCGTCGGCCGGCACGTCGTTGGGGTTCACGTGGTTGAGCTGCGCGATGGCCGCCGACGGGCCGGCGTGCTCGATCAAGAAGTCGACAAACAGCGCGGCGGCCGGCGAGAGCGGGGCGCTCTGCCGGGCCCCGCGCCGGTAAATGAGGCCCATGGGCCGGGTGAGCTCCGGGGTAAGCCGCACGGCGGTGAGGGTGCCCGCACCCACGTCCCGCTGCACGGTGCGGGCGGGCAGGATCGCGAAGCGCCCCATGGCCGCCACCGCGCCCTTGATGGTGTCCAAGTTGTCAAACACGTACTTGGTGGTCGGCGCCCCGCCGTTTTCTTTGAGGTAGGCGGTGATCCGGCGGCCGATCGGCAGGTCATTGCTAAAGGCCACCCGCTCGTGGCCGGTGAGCTGCTCGGGGGTCACCGAACTCAGCTCCGCCAAGGGGTGATCCGGCGGGCACACCACCGCCATGGGCTCGTCGCGAAGCGGAATCACGCCGACTTTGCGGAAGCGCTCGGGGTAGCTGAGGATGCCCACGTCCGCCCGGCCGTTGACCACCGCGTCGTACACCGTGTCGGGGTACTCGTACTCGATCCGCACGGACACCTTGGGCTCTTGCTCTTCAAACCGGCGCCGCACGCGGCTGAGCAGGTCGATACCCGAGGAGTAGATGGCCGCCACCCGCACGTCGCCGGTGGGGTGGTTGTCGCCGGTGGGTGCATAGGCCAGGATGACCTCGCCCTCCAGCCGATCGTAGCGCCGCAGCACGTCCTGAACGCCATCCAGATAGACCGCACCGGCTTCAGTTAGCTCAAGCGGGCGCACCGAACGGTCCAGAAGCGTGATGCCCAGGCGCTTTTCGAGGTGGCCGATGCGCTGGCTGGCCGCCGACTGGGTGATGCCGTGCATGCCCGCGGCTTGCGAAAAACTCTGGCAACGCGCAACGTCGGAAAAAAGGCGGAGGGTCTGCATGGGGCACCTGGGCCGGAACGAGGGCGGTGGGCCGTCGCTCCATTGAAATTAGATTATTTAATACCTGTCCGGTATCAATCAGTGTATCTTATGAGCAGGCGGATTTCCAGCGTCGCTCCCCGGGCCGGCCGGATCGGTGCGGGACGGAGGCCCGCCGTTTGAACATTATTCATATTTTTGTCCCTCGCGCGCGGGCCGCGGTTCACGCCGCGCGGCATTCACGTCCGCGACGGCCGGCCGACGATCTTAGACCCTGCCGCGGGGCCGCTTCTATATGTTGCGGCCCCGCGCGGTCCCACGCCCCCCCCCGGGCCCCGCACTTCCCCAACCCGCCCTCGCCGCCCCCCCGTCACCATGGCCCTGCCCACCTTCCTCCAGACCGCACGCAACCGCCCCAGATTCGTCCAGGGCTTGACCTTCGCCGCCGCCCTGCTGGCGCCCCCGCTGTACGCCGGGCCTCAATCCGACTGCGAGTCGGTGCTGGCCGCTGCCCGGCTGGGGCCCACCCGGGTCTCGGTTGTGGTCCGCGACCTGAGCACCGGCGCGGCGGTGGTGGAGATCAACCCGGACGCCCCGCGGGTGCCCGCGTCCAACATGAAGCTGATCACCACCGCCGCAGCGCTGGACCGGCTGGGCCCGGATTTCCGGTTCCGCACCCGGCTGCAAGAGGTGCCCACGCCCACGGATCTGCGCGACGACGGCGGCTCGGGTGTGTCGCTGCGGGTGCTGGGCGACGGCGACCCGGGCTTTGGCGACCCGACCCTGCTGGCGACCGCCGGGCGGGACGTGCGCGAACTGGTGGAGCTCTGGACCGCCGCGGCCGCCACGCGGCTGGCCGCCCAGGGCCACACGGGCTACGACCGGCTTCTAATCGACGACCGGGTGATGGACCAGGAGTGGACCCACCCCGCCTGGCCGCAAGATCAGCTAAATTACTACTATTGTGCGCAGGTCGCGGGGCTGAACTTCCACGAAAACCTGATGTCGGTGGTGCCCACACCGGCCAAGGAAAAAGGCGCCACGCCCGCGATCGCCGTGTTCCCCCGCTTCCGCGGGCTGGACACGACCAACCGAGCCAAAACCGGCGACTCGGACGTGTTCGACATCCGCCGGCGTCCGGGGGGCAACCGCTTCTCGTTCAACGGCACGGTGCGGCGCAAGCCCAGCGCGCCCTACCGCATCACCGTCCACGACCCGCCCCTGTTCTTTGCCTCGTACTTCCGCGACGAACTGCGGCGGGCCGGGGTGGCCGTGGGCCCCGCGGTGCGGGTGGCTCACGACGCCCCGGCCAACACCCCGGCCGTGACGCTGCACACCGTGCGTACGACCCTGGCGGGGGTGCTGGACCGCACCAATCAAGACTCACAAAACATGTTCGCCGAGGCCATTTTCAAGCGTCTGGGGCACGAACTCACCGGTGAACCCGGATCGTTTGCCCACGGCGCTGCGGCCATCCGGACGTTCCTGCGCGACCGGCTGAGCACCCGCACCGGGCTCACCGGCGTGGTGGTTTCGGACGGCTCGGGGATGTCGCCCCACAACCGGGTCACCGCGCGGGTCTTCGTGTCGCTGCTGACCGAGCTGCACGCGGACCCCGCGCTGGGGCCCGTGTTCGCGGCCTCACTCGCGCACGGTGGCTACTCGGGCAGCCTGCGCCGCCGCCGAGCAAAGCTGCGTACCCTCACCAGCAACGTCTACGCCAAGTCCGGCTACCTGGGTAAGTCCGCGGACTACGCCTCGTCACTCAGCGGCTACCTCGTGGCACCCGACGGCCGGGCCTGGGCCTTCAGCTTCCTCTTCAACGGTTTTCGCCCGCCGCTGAGCAACAGCACCATCAAGCAGGCCCAAAACGACATGCTCGCGGCGCTCGACAAGTCGCTGGTGAAGACACCGGCGCCCCGCAGGTAGTGCAAGCGTGACAGGAAGCCCGGACACCGCCGTCGTCGATAACTTAAAAAACGGTCAACCAATGTTTTAATATTCGTAATACCGGCCGCCAAACCACCGGATCTCTATCGCCGATCTAGAGGGCCGTGGCGGGCCGCCAGATCACGGCCCGCCACCGGGCGATCCTCCGACTTTTTCGTGGGATTGAAAAAAAATTGGGTGGCCGCTTTCCCTCAGCCTTCAGAGCGCCTAAAGTCTTGACGAAGGCCGTGCGGCGGTCGTGATTGCGTTGAGTTGCTTGTGCGCCCCCACGTGCAGCTCCGCAGTCGCGGCCGCCACGCGGCCTTTCTCGTAGGCTCATTTCGCGGGCCTAATACGCGACCTAGATCACGCAAAAATTTGTCACGACCCGCGCACCACCCGCCCCCACTACACTCGCCGCATGTCCGCATCCGGCAACCCTTTTCTCCTTACGCGGATCCTCGCCACCGTCGGGCCCGCCTGTGCTGCCCCGACGACACTGGCCAAAATGATCGCCGAGGGCGTCCGCGTGTTCCGTGTCAACTGCTCGCACGGCGACCTGCCTCAGTTCCAAGCCAGCGTCGATCTAATCCGCCAGGCCTCCCTCAACACCGGCCAGCCGGTGGGCATCCTGGCGGATCTGTCGGGCCCGAAAATCCGCGTGACCACCGTCGAAAACGGCGCCCTGGAGCTCGCCGCGGGCGATACGGTGCGGTTCACCACCCGTGACGTGGTGGCCCAACGCGACGCCGACTCAGGGGTGGTCACCGTGGGCACCACCTACCCCGCGATGATCAACGACGTGCTCGACGGCCAGCGGCTGCTGGTCAACGACGGCGCCGTCCGCATGCTCGTGACCGGGCACGACCAAGACCCCTCGGCTGACGATCCCGCGGGGCGGTGCCTGGTGGCCACGGTGACCGTGGGCGGCACGCTCAGCAACAAAAAAGGCGTCAACCTGCCCGACACCGACGTGAGCGCCCCGGCCCTGACCGAGTGGGACGAGGAGTGCGCCGCCTGGGCGGTGGAGGCGGGTTGCGATTTTTTGGCCCTCTCGTTTGTGCGCAAGGCCGCGGACGTGCACCAGCTCAACGAGCTGCTCAAGACCCTGGGGCGCGACAACACGGACATGCGCAGCCATACCGCGCTGCCCATCATCGCGAAGATCGAAAAACCCCAGGCCATCGACGAGCTGGACGGCATCCTGGCGGCCGCCGACGGCGTCATGGTGGCCCGCGGAGACCTCGGGGTGGAAATGGACCTGGCCTGCGTGCCGGTGATGCAAAAAAAGATCATCCGCCGCGCCCACGCCCACGGCAAGCCGGTGATCGTGGCCACCCAGATGCTCGAGAGCATGATCGAGAACCCCTACCCCACGCGGGCCGAGGTCAGCGACGTGGCCAACGCGATCATCGACGGGGCCGACGCGGTGATGTGCAGCGGCGAGACCGCGGTAGGCAAGCACCCGCTGGAAGTCATCCGCGTCATGGCCCGCACCGCGACACTGACCGAGACCTACGACGCGGACCAGCGCGCCGGTACCACCCGGCCGCCGAGCAACCTGCGCGAGACCCGCTACCGCACCGCCGCGCTGGCCCACGGCGTCTCGACCATCGTCAACGACCTAGACCCCAAGTGTGTGGTCATGTGGAGCGAGCTGGGCGGGGGCGCCCGCTACCTCTCGCAGAACCGACTGCGAGTGCCGATCCTCGCGGTCAGCGGCAACCACGTGGCCCTGCGGCGGATGAGCCTGCACTTCGGGGTCCACCCGGTGTTCATGGACCGGCCCGCGGACGGCATCGCCTTTGTCGAATCGGTCGACGGCCTGCTAATCGACAACCACTGGGCCGGGCCCGGCGACGGGGTGGTGATCGTCAAGGGAGACCCGTTGGGCATCCCCGGGGTCACCAACCAGATCCGCATCCACTACGTCGGCGACGTCTGCCGCCTGACCTGGCACCCGAAGTGAGGCGGGGGTCGCGGCTCGGCGGAGACGCGGGCCAAGTTCTGGCCGACACAACCCAACCCCGCGACTTAGAAACCCGGGCCAGTTTCGGCGGGGCCGTTCCTCCAATAGCGGACGCCACCCGCGGGCCCAGGCCTGGCCGCCCCACGGCCGTGGCCTCCGCCGCGGCGTGAGTCATCCACCGCTATTGGAGGTGGGGCCTCGGACCCCACGGCGCGAGCCTTTGGACTTGTTAGGCCGGCGCCGGGCCGGCGTTGGAGCATCCACTGTCATCTCGACGCGTGTTCCACGTCACGACTCGCCTGCACTGGTGTCCAAGAGACGGCGCCCGCTCCGCGCGGCCCGGTTGATTCTGCGGGCGGTCATTCTTCGTTTTGCGACGTGGGCCGCGGGCGTCGAACAACCCCGGACGTGGGTTCTGTCACCCGAATTCGCGGAAACAACTTTCGATTCTCGTGTACGGGCCACTTAAAGTCGCGGCCCGGAACACGGCTTGGACTGATGCAAAAAACGGGCGTCGTGGGCACGGCCAGCCGACAGTTCCAAAGCCCCGCCTCAGGTTGAGTGCGCCGCCAGCGAAGAGCGGGGATTGAAGGACCCAGAGACGCCACGTCGCATACGGCGGGTCTTACTCCCGCGGAATGACCCCGCCGAAACTGACTCTGGTTTCGGGTCGCGGCGGGGCCCGGCGTCATTTTGGGTGGCGGTATCTAATTAAGGAAGCGTCTCTCCGGCGGCCTCACCCGCCCCCCGTGCGGTACCCTTCTCCCATGGCTGAATCCCCCCGCGTCGGCATCGTCATGGGCTCGTCGTCCGACTGGCCCACCCTGCGTCTGGGCGCCCAGATCCTCGACCAGTTCGGCGTGCCCTACGAAAAAAAGATCACCAGCGCCCACCGCACACCCGAGCTGATGATCGACTACGCCCGCACGGCCGAAGCCCGGGGGCTGGAAGTGGTCATCGCCGGCGCCGGCGGCGCCGCCCACCTGCCGGGCATGATCGCCAGCTCCACCGTGGTGCCCGTGCTGGGCGTGCCAATCCAAAGCCGGGCCCTCAACGGGTTGGACTCGCTGCTGAGCATCGTGCAGATGCCCGGCGGCGTGCCGGTGGGCACCCTGGCCATCGGCGAAAGCGGGGCGAAAAACGCCGCCCTGCTGGCCCTGGCGATCCTGGCCAATACGCGGCCGCCCCTGCGCGAGCAGCTGCACGCGTTTCGCCGCCAGCAGGCGGACCAGGCCGCCAACGCCCCGCTCGACGATCCGCCGCGGTAAACCTGCCGGCATAGGAACGACTCCTCGCCGCGGCTCGGCGCAGCGGGCCGCGGTGGAGACGCGGGCGATCGACGAGGTGGCCTGAGGGGGGGGGCGATGAACCCGGCCCGCAGCGATCAGAGCCCGCGTGCGGCAGACCTGTGGGGCGATCAGAGGGCGACGGGTTTCCTGGTGAGGTTCGTGAACGGCTTCGCCTCGCCGCCGCACACCCACAACGCCGCGCCCGACGCCGCGTACCAGTGGATGGGGCCCGGCTGGTTCTGGGTGCAGCCCGCGGGGGGCGATCACATCACCGCGGCGCGGGGAGCCGACGGCCTGGCGTACATCGAGATCGGCAGCAGGCCGTACCTGGTGCGGCCGTCGGACCAGGCGTTTCGCAGCGACGACGCGGCGCAGAACGTGCCGGCGGCCGACCTTCCTTGGGAGCGCCACGACCGCGGCGTGCAGCGCGCGGCCCTGTGGGGCCCGACCGACGGCGCGGGGCCCGCGGCGAGCTCCGCGGCGGCGGTGCGTCGCGGCAGGCCGTGGTCATCGCCGGTGGCCTGAGCGTGGGCGGCACCAACCTGGGGCCGGGCAGCTACTTCGGCGGGCCCGACGCGGCGGCGACCGACGCCCGCGTCGATACGGCGGGGCCGACGGCGCGGACACGGCCCGCGGCGGGCTGAATCCGCAAGCGTGACAAGGCACTAGCAGCGCGTCGGTGCGACGACGCACCCCACGGTTCGTCACTCCACCCGCACATACGGCTTCAGCTTCGCGAGCGTCGCGGGCCCGATCCCGTTGACTCTCAACAAGTCATCGACATGGGCATACGGCCGCGACGCGATGATGCGGTTGGCGGTGACCTCGCCGATGCCGCGGATGGACATGAGTTCGCCGCGGGTGGCGGTGTTGAGGTCGATGGCTTCGGTGGGCTCGGCTTTGCCCAGGGCGAT
>CALLPP010000199.1 GCA_938015655.1 uncultured Algisphaera sp. | reverse complement strand
GGGTGCAGATCCCCCCGTCCGCGTCGGTCGGTCCGTCGAGGATGCGTTGCTTGAACGCATCCTGCTGCTCGGGCTTGAGCTTGGGCGGTCGGCCGGTCGGCTTTTTGGCCTTGATGGCTTCGAGACCGCCGTCGCGGTAGGCGTAGCACCAGACTTGGACGAAGCTGCGGCTGCGGCCCAGTGCCTCGACGATCTCTTGGGTCTCGTAGCCATCCAAGGCGTAGCGGATGGCGCGGAGGCGATCGGCCTGCTCCTTGTCTTGACACTCGGCGATCGCGAGGTCGAGCATCGCGTCGTCGGCGGGGTCGCGGAGGAGGATGTTCAAAATGCGGCTCCAGAAAGTGTGGGAGTACACACTGTGCCGAAGGAGCGTCGACCGCGCAACCGATCAGGCGCCTAACGCGCGTGGTTTTTTTTGGGATGCGTATAAAATCGGGGTTTTTGCCCCCGGCGACGCTTTCACTGAACTGCAAAATACATTTTGTCGATTCCCAAACGTATGTGACCTTTTTGGGGACCCGGCTCCCAGCCCCCGCCCCTGCTGCGACACACCGATTTTGCCATGCTCCAGAACGACGACATTCAGCCCGTCTACGGCCGCGGAGGTACCGTTGAAGCATGGATTGACGATGAGGTGGTGTTTGACATGTGCGGCCGCTGGGTCGCTTTTCTCGACGACCAAGCCGTCTACAATTTCAAAGGCAAGCTGCTGGGCTTCTATGAAGGCGGCTGGTTCCGCGACCAGAAAGGGGACGCGGTTAGTTTCACCACCGACGCGGACGAAAACGGCCCGGTGAAGCCCGTCTGCGACAGCCCGCCGCTGCCCCCCGCTTTGGACTGCCCGCCGGCCCCCGCTACCCCACACCAGCTTCCGGTCAGCCCCATGCCCGGCCTAGACTGGAGCATACAGAGCTGGGGCGAGTTCCTGATGGCTTCAGGCACCATGTCACTTTATTAGGCACCGCATTAAACAATCTAGCCGTCGTGCCTGGCCCGGTGCGGCCCCGCGGGCAACACACGGTCAACTCATTTGGTGTGGAGCTCTACCCCCCCCCGCCCTGGGCCGCAAAGCCCGGACGAAGGGTCGGTGGTAGATGCCCCAGACACGATCACCCGCCCTGAGCAGGCCGATATTTCAACTGGCCTTCTTCTTTTTGCCGCCCTTCTTTTTCGTTTTGCTTTTCTTGGGCTTCGGCGGTGTGCCCGGCGCGTCGTACGCCTCGTCGTAAAGGTCAAACGGCTCGATCGCGGTTTCCAACGCGTCACGCTCTGCACGCAGCCCTTCGGACACCGACGACCAGTCCTTGATCTGCGGGAAGCTGATCAGGTCGTCCGGCTCGGCGGTCACGTCCCACCAGCGGCCAAAGCCATCGAGCATCACCTGCTCACCACGGACCAGCTGCATCCTGCCCTTGTGCGCATACACCCAAGGGCGGTGCTCGGCCTTGTCGGTCATCAGGTACGGCCAGAAGCTCTCACCGTCCACCGGATAATCTTCAGGGATTTGCTGGCCCATCGCGTCCGCCAGCGTGGGCAGGAAGTCCGACAGATTCACCAAAATGTCCTGCTCACCTTGCTTGCTCATGCCCGGGGCATAAATCACCAGCGGCACGTGCGTGCCCTTCTGGCGGTCCGGGCTGTGCTTGCCGTACAGGGCCGAGCCGTTGTCGGCTAGGAAGATCACCACCGTGTTGTCGGCGATGCCCATCTCCTCCAGCTTCTGGCGGTAGCGCCACATCTGGTAATCCAGATAATTCACGTGGTGGTGCATGCCCGTGCTGGTCACCGTGCCATGGGTGTCGTACACCCCGCGGTCGCCGGTCACCCGGGGTTCGGTACGCGTGTAGCCCTCGCCGTTCCATTGGATCTTCGGCGTCCCGGGCCAATCGCCCTCGGAGTCGGGGTCCAGCCAGTCAAACCCGTCGTGCCCCAAGTGCGAGGTGTGATAGATAAAGAACGGCTTGCCTTCGGCGTGTTTGCGGTCCATGAACTCGAAGGCAAAATCCAGCTCCACATCCGGGCCGTAGGTCGTGAGGCCGTAAGAAGCCTTGGACTCGGGGGTGTTGGGCCACCACATAAACGGCTCGCCCTGGTTGGTCGGGTGGTTCATCAGCAGCACATGGGGGTACCAGTACCAGCCGTGCTGCAAGTAGGTGTCGACCAGCTCCCCCGTGTCCTTGTTAATCATTTTTTTGTCCGGCCCCTTGCCCACAAACTCAAGCTTGAAGTCGGTGTACGGGTTGTCGCGGTCACTCAAGTTCCCGGGGGTAAAGCACCCTTCATCAAAACCGTAGCGGCGCAGGTCCCCGGGCATCTGAGTCTTGCCGGTCCAGAACGTGCCGTAGCCCGCCTGCTGGGCCAGGTGGCCGATCTGCAGCGGCGAGCTCTCGTACAGCGGCCAGGTCTCGCGCTTCCCGTTGGCCCGCTGCACCTGACCGATCTCCCGGTTGGTCCACCACTTGTGCCGGTGGGCGTAGCGCCCGGTCATCATCATCGCGCGGCTGGGCGAACACACCGTCGCCGCCCAGCAGGTGGTCACCCAGCAGCCTTCTTCGGCCATTTGGTCGATCGCCGGCGTGTAGGCACGCACCGACGGGTCGTCGGTGCTGCCCCGTTCAGGGGGGCTCCACATCGACGCGCCATACAACGGCAATTCGCGGGCGCTGATGTCATCCGCGAACACGATAATCACGTTCGGCCGGTCCAAGGCCGCGGCCGGTAACACCGCCAACAACGCCAGCACCAACATCACACCGAATTGAAGCTTCTTCATTTAATCTCTCATTCAAGGAAAAACAGAGGTCCCGCAAATCCCGAACCCAGTTAGTGGGCTTCGTGGCGGATTTCACGGATCCGGATGCCGCGGTAACGCACCACTCCGTCTTGGGCCCAGCGTCGGCCCGGGTGCACCTGGAAGCCGATCCGCCCTCGGCCCCCGGTCAACTTGGCGAACCGCGCCTGGCTCCAGGCCGACTTGGCTTCCCAGTTCTGCGCCGTCTCGTGTTTAAGCCCGCGCCCCTGATAGGTCGCGCCGTTAAACCCCATCACCTTGGTGCCGTTGATCCATGTAGTGATGCGGGGCGCTTCGCCCTCACAGCGGATTTTCCAGGTGTTCCACCCGTTCTGCACCCAGATCCGGTTGAACGTCTCGGCGTCGATCACGTGCTCGAGCTTGTCAATCATCACCGCATCGTAAGAATTACGCGCCACCACCTTGCCGCCGGCTTGGCTCAGCAGCAGCGGCCGCGAAATATAACCCCCGCTGCCCTGACCAAACGCGAAGCCCACACTGCCTTTCTCGAGGTAGTCGTTGAGCACCTGAAAACCCCGACCGTCGGCGGTGCTCCGCAGCATGATCCCCGAGTCACAGCCCCAGTCGCTCCAGACTTCAAGCTCCAATTCGAAGTCTTGGAACACCTGCTCGGTCAGCAGCATGGCACCTTTTTTGGACGCCGCCTGCCGGCAAAAGATCGCTTCGTCTTCCACCTGGAAGCTCTCTCCAACGGGCTGATAGTGCCCCTTCTCCGAAGCCGCCATCAGCTGCCAACCGGTAAGCGTCTGGCCGTCAAATAGGTCCACCCACTCCCCGACATCGGGTCCGCCCAATGCGCCGGGCGCACCCACCAGGGCGACCAGAACAACCGCAAAAAATCTACATCTATTCGCTGTTTTAATCATCCCATGAGTATACCGCCGGCAGTTGGCCCAGCACCGCCGGCCCCGCTGCTCGCTTGCGCGGCGAACCCGTCTCACACCGTGGCCACGGGCTCGCTCTCGTGCGCCGCCGGCGGCGGGGGCGTCTCTTCCGGAAGCTCGCGCAGCTCGCTCTTGTCGCCGATCAGCAGAATCGGCGCCGCAATGGCCACCGACGAGTAGGTACCCACCATCACCCCGATCAGCATCGCAAACGCGAAGCCGTGCACGCCCGGCCCGCCGAACACGTACAGGATGCCCACCGCCAGCAGCGTGGTGCCGCTGGTCAGCACGGTGCGGCTGATGGTCTGGTTGATGGAGTTGTTGATGATCTCCGGCGTGGCCCGGCTCAAGCGGCCGCGGTTTTCACGGATGCGGTCAAACACGATGATCGTGTCGTTCAGCGAGTAGCCCACGATCGTCAAGAGCGCCGCCACCAGGGCCAGGTTGATCTTGAAGTCGTCCAGCAGCAGCAGCGAATGGACCCCCGGCACCGTGGTCAGCCAGCCGCAGATGGCCAACAGGCCCAGGGTGATGCTCACGTCGTGCACCAGCGCGGCGATGGCCGCCAGCCCGTAACGCAGGCTGCCGAACCGCATCCAGATGTAGGCCACCACCGCGAAGAGCGAAAGCACCATGGCCACGATGGCCTGCTGCTTCATGGTGCCCGACACCTGGCTGGAGAAGTTGCTGACGCTCGCCAGGCTGGTGTCGCGTTGCAGCGCGTCGCGGACGAGCGACCACTCGGTCGCGGCCAGCCCCCCCGCCGCGTCGAAACCGGCGCGGTCTTCGGCGTAGTTGGTCACGCTGTCACGCACGGCGATGGCCAGGGTCTCCCAGGTTTCGCGGCCCTGGTCGTCTGCACCCGACCGCTTCAAGCCGAACACTTCGAAGGGGCGTGAGCCCAGCTCGGCGTAACCCGGCTGCTGACGCATGCGGGTGATCCGCTCGCGCACGTCGTCCAGCGCCGCGGGCGGGGTGACCCCTTCCAACAAGATGCCCACGCCGCCCAGGAACGCCTGCACGTCCGGGTCGCCGCCGGGCAACGCGCCCACGCCCATGCTCTGGGCCAGCGAGTTGCTGGTGATCGGCTCCAGGCGGCCTTTGGCCGCGTTGGCGGACTGATCCATGCCCGCAAAAGCAATCGGCTCGGTCACGTCTAGCTCGTTGCGGAAGGCCGCTTTCACCGCGCCGCTGACCGCGTCGCTGTTCTCAATCAGCGTGGCCACGCTGAAGCCCGTGGCCTCGCCGTTGTCCGCGGTCCCGCCCACGGTGGTCACCTGCGCGCCTTCGAGCAGGCTGAAATCCACCGGCTTGGGCGCCGCGTCGCCGCGCAGCGTAGCGCCTTCGGCCGCCTCGGCGTCCACCATCTCTTTCAGCCGCCGAGCTTCGTCGCTGGCCGCAAACGCCGCCAGCCGCTCCCGGGCCTCGGGCAGCGGCACGGTCTTACCGTCGGCAAGGTTAAACGTGACCTCGGTGCCCGAGCGAAATTCGATGTCAAACAGGTCTTCGCCGCGGATCATCACCATCGACAGGCCCGCGACGATCAGCACCAAACTGGCGGGCAAAAACACGTTACGCAGGGCGATCCAGTTGACCTTGGGTTCCAGCAGGTTCTTGAGCCCCGTCCACACCGTGGGCAGCTGGGTGATCTGCTTGGGTCGGGCCACCCGCTGGTAGATCTCAATGATCACGCGGGTGGAGAACAGCGCGGTAAAGAGCGTGGCGATGATGCCGATGCCCAACACCACGGCGAAGCCCTTGACCTCCGCCGTGGCGGTGTAGCCCAGCACAAAGCAGGTGATCAGGGTGGTGATGTTCGCGTCCAGAATCGTGGACAAGGCCTTGCCGAAGCCCTGCCGCACCGACGCCCCCAGGTTTGCGCCCGCGTCTTGTTCTTCGCGGATACGCTCAAAAATCAGCACGTTCGCGTCCACCGCCATGCCGATGGTCAACACCAGCCCGGCAATGCCCGGCAGGGTGAAGGTGGCCTCGATCATGGACATGATGCCCAGGATGATGATCATGTTCGCCAGAAGGGCGAAATCCGCCACCAGACCCGCGAAGAAGTAGTAGAACGCCATCAAGATCGACACGGCGATCAGCGACATGATGCAGGCCCGCAGGCCCTTGCGCAGGTTGTCGGCGCCCAAAGCCGGGCCGGTGGTCTTCTGGCTGATGGGGTCGGCCGAAAGCTGGCCTTCCAGCGACCCGGCGCCCAGTGTGCGGATGAGGTACTGCAGCTCCTTCTGGTTGAACTCGCCGGTGATCTGCCCGCCGTTGCTCAGCCGGCCTTGCAGGGTGGGCGCGGTCTTAAGCTTGCCGTCCAGCAGCACGGCCATCTGACGGCCGATGTTGGGGCCTGTTAGATCGCCCAGGAGCTTGGCGCCCAGACCGTCGAGGCTGAAGCCCACCGCCGGGCGGCCCAGGCTGTCGCTCTGACGGGTGGCGCCGGTCAGCTTCCACTCATCATCGCGGGTCATCGCTAATTCAGGCGTGTTACCCACTAAAATATAGTATTTGTCGTTGTACTCCTGCCCCACCAGGTTGCGGCGACTCGCCATCATCTGGGTGAACAGCTCAGGGTTTTCGACCACCGCATCACGGTCGGCCTGGGTGTCGACGAACTCTTCAAACTTGTCGATCTCAAACCAGCGAAAGTCCAGCGCTAGGCCGCTGCGGGGGCCTTTCTCCGCCAGGCGGGCGACATAAGAACCCACATCCGAAGGGCGGGGGTTGGGCGACCCGGCCGGGGTGGCGGCGATGCGGAATTCCAGCACGCCGGCCCCGCGCAGCGCGGCTTTGAGGTCTTCGGGGTCGTCCAGCGGGCCTTTTACTTCGCCGTAGGCTTTGGCTGCGGCGGCCAGCGCGTCGATCGCCGGGGCCTGAGCCGAGTGCTGGGCCCTCAGCTCCGCCCACGCGACGGCCTGGGCGGACTCTTTTTTGCCGCGGGCCGGCAGGGTTTCGAGCTCCAGGATGCGGTCGATGGCGCCGGCCCCCAGGGTGCCCGCCAGCACGGCGTTGCGCTGGGTGTCCAGGGCCTCACGGGCTGCGAGCAGGTCGTCGGTGGCGGCATCCAGCCGGTTTTGCAGGGCTTCCAACGCGACCTGCTCTTCCTCGGACGGCTCAGCGGACAGACCGTCTTCCGCCGCGACGAACGCTTCTTCAGCCTCGGTGTAGATCCCAAACAACGACTGCTGGCGACCCGCCGCGTCGGCCAGAGCCTGCAGCTGCGCCAAAAGCTCCGCATCCCCGGCCGCTAGCTTTTCGAGCTCGGCCGCGCGGTCGTTGGCGTTGGTGATTTCTACGGCCCGGTTCAGCCGGCCGCGGTCCAGCGTGCCGGCCAGCAGTGCCGCCCGCGCGCTTTCAAAGGCCTCACGCCGCTCCCCCACCAGCGGGCTGGGCAGGGCCATGGTCACCGACAAGCGGTTGCCCGATTCTTGCCGCCAGATCAAGTTTTTGGTGCCGGTGGGGTCGATGCGGTCGCGCTGGATCGCGATGGTGTCGTTGATGACTTCCGTCGCGTCGCGGCCCGCGGGTACCAGTACGTCGTAGGTCAGCACGGTGCCGCCCGCCAGATCGATGCCCGGCTTCAGCCCTTTGGTCAGGATGAGCGAGCCGCAGCCCAGCAGCACCAAGATGATGAGAACCGGCTTCCAAAGGGGGTATTTCATGACGTGGCTTGGAGGTGTCCCGGTGCCCGGACGGCAGAAGGCCCGCGGGCGAAAGGGGTCGGAAGAGACAAAAAGAAGGAACGATGGCGGACCGGGCAACCGCCCGGAACGCGGCGGGCGGGGTCAGCCGTCGGTCGGGGTAACGTTCACGATGGCCGAGCGGGCAAAACGCATGCTTGTGTTGGACTTTTCGTCGACTTTGACCACCACCTCGTCCGCGCTTTCGCGGACTTCCATGACCGTGCCCTTGACCCCACCCAGGGTCTGCACCGCGGCGCCCTTGGCCAGCTGTGAGAGCATCTCCATCCGTCTTTTCTTTTCTTTGCGTCCACTGCCCAGACTAAACAACATGATGACCCCGATCATCAGGGCCATGGGCAGCAACAGCCCGCCTAGCCCCGGTGCGGGCGGGGCGCCCTCCCCGGCCGCAGCGCCCGGCGGCAGCGGCTGCCCCTCGCCGGTGGTTGAAGGCGAGGCCACCGCGCCCGCGGGCGGGGGCGAGGTGTCCAGCGACGCACCGCCCTGAGCGATCGTGAGCGGGAACATCGGGGTGGCGGAAGGGGCAACGATGGGGGCGACGGGCTGGCGCATCGGAAGGAGCGTCTCGGGGGTTCGGCCGCCAACGGCGAGGTGACGACCACACCGGGCGGCAGGAATTAGAGTCCAAAAAGACCTTAAGATGGCCTTTTCGTGTGACTTACGGCGCTTTTTTCGTACCGGAATCGGCGGCCACAGCCACCGGCCAGCGTTGAGCGAGCGCAGACCACCCATTGTCCCGGATCGCCGTTCGGATGTCCAATAGAAGGCGTTGGAAGTGCCGCAGGTTGTGCAGGCTCACCAGCACGCCGCCCAGCGACTCGCCGGTTTGAAACAGGTGCCGCAAGTAGCTGCGCGAGGCGTGGCCTCCGGGCGAGCGCGCAAAACCCGCCCCCCCGCACGCCGGGCAGTCGCAGTCGGGCTCGATGGGTCTAGGGTCTTCGGCGTACTGGGCGTTTTTCAGCCGAATACGCCCGGTGCGGGTGAAGGCGGTGGCGTTACGTCCGTTGCGCGTGGGCAGCACGCAGTCGAACATATCGATGCCCGACCGCACCGCGGTCACGATGTCCCGCTCGTAACCTACGCCCATAAGGTAGCGCGGTTTGTCGCGGGGCAGCAGCGGCGCCGTGTGCTCCACCACCCGGGCAATCTGCTCGGGCCCCTCACCCACTGCCACGCCCCCCACCGCGAAGCCCGGCAGATCGTGCGCCGCCACCGCCGCCGCGCAGGCGGTGCGTTGGTCCAGGTCGGTGCCGCCCTGCACGATGCCGAAGAGCGCCTGCTGATCCCAGCGCCCGCTGGCGCGGTGGGCCGTCACGCAGCGGTCCAGCCAGCGCAGGGTGCGGTCGTTGGCAACCTTGACCCGCTTGGCGTAGTCGGCGTCGCTCATCACCGGCGCGGCCTGGGCCGCCGCCACCCCCCCCGCCCGCGGGTTGGCTTTCATCTGGGCCGCGGGTGGGCAATCGTCAAAAGCCATGATGATGTCGGCGCCCAGCTGCTCTTGCACCCGCATCGAGTCTTCGGGGGTCATGCGCACCGTTGCGCCGTTGAGGTGGTTTTTAAAGCTCACCCCGTCGTCGTCGATCTGGTTGATGCCGCCCAGGCTGAACACCTGGTAACCGCCCGAGTCGGTGAGGATCGGCCCGTCCCAGCCCATCCAGCCGTGCAGCCCGCCCATGCGCTGGACCAGTTCGCTGCCGGGGCGCAGCATCAGGTGGTAGGTGTTAGCCAAGATCGTCTGCGCCCCGGTCGCCGCCACGTCGTGGGGCAGTAGCCCTTTGACCGTGGCCTGGGTCCCCACGGGCATAAACGCGGGCGTATCGAAGCTGCCGTGGGGGGTGTGGACGCGGCCCAGGCGGGCTTTGGATTGAGGGTCTGCGTCCAACTGGATCAGGTCATACCCGACCGCTGCGCCGCCGCGGCGGCGCAGCGCGTCGGGGTTGGGGACTGGGGATCGGGGAGTGGGGTCGGTGGGCTCGGACATCGCGCGGCAAGCCTAGCGGAAGCGAAGGACAAAGTGCGGCCATGGACCACCGCCGGCCTGTCGACTCCGGTTGCCCTCCCCGCGGCGCTAACCGCGCTTCCGCTCCGTCTCGCGGTTGAGGGTCTTCTTTTCTTTCGAGGTCAGGCTCTGCAGGCCCTGCTCCGAGACCTTGGCCAAAATTCGGTCAATCTCCGCTTCGCTGCTCTCGATACGCTTTTCCGCTTTGTCCTTCTTCGCGGTCACCACCTTCACCTTAAAGGTGTCGGGTGAGACCCGGTCCGCCCAGGCCAGCAAAACGGGTTTGGACGCAAATACAAAGCCCAACGCGGCCCCGCCCAGGTGCGCAGCTTCGCCCCCCGCGTTCTGGGCCCCGGCCAGCACGCTCAGCACCGCGATACCCAAAAACACCAGCGCCATCGTGCGCACGGTCATGGGCACGGGTGGGAAAAGCAGTTGCACCCTCTGGTACGGAAACAGCACCGCGCACGCGGCGAGGATTCCGAAAACCGCCCCGGAGGCCCCCACCAAGATGGATCCGGACGGGAACACCCCCAGACCCGGCAGCGCGGCGCCCAGCAACGCGGCTACCGCCGCACCCGCCGATCCGCACAACAGATAAAACGCCATAAAACGCCGCGGCCCCCACCACTGCTCCAGCAGCGGGCCAAAGAAATAAATCCCCAGCATGTTGAAGAACAAGTGCATGAAATTGGCGTGCAGGAACTGGTAGGTCAGAAACCGCCAGATTTGGCCGCCGAACACCGCTTTGTCGGTGTTGAAATAACCCCAGACACCGGGCGCTAGCACCGAGCCGCGCTGCGCCCCGCCCAGCACGGTTTGCAGCACGAAGAACGCGAAGTTCGCCACCATCAACCACATGACCACCGAATACGGGGCGATCCGCGGGAACCCTCCGCCGCCAAACCCGCTCCCGCCCCCGCCTGAGTTGTATCCGCGGTTTTCCCAGTTCATGGTGTCTCGTTCCGTGCAAAGGCGTGGTGATACAGCAGCGTGGCGACGGTCTTGGCGTCGCGGATGGCCCCTTCCCGGACCATGGTCAGGGCATCGACCCAGGCGGTGGGCACCACCTCGATTTGCTCGGTCGCGTCGAGGTTCTGACCCACGTGCCGCAGGCCGGTGGCCCGGTAGGCGTGCAGGCACTCGGTACAAAATCCCGGCGCCGGGAAAAACCGGGTCAGCGCTTCGATCCGCGTTGCGGCGTAGCCGGTTTCTTCTTCCAGCTCGCGGGGGGCCGCGGTGGCGGGGTCTTCTTCCGGCTCTAAGGTGCCTGCGGGCAGCTCCCAAAGGGTTTCGTTCACCGCGTAGCGCCGGTTTTTGATCAGCACCACGCGGTCGCCGTCCAGCAGCGGCAGCACCACCACCGCGTCCGCGGCCTCGACCACCTCGCGGCGTTCGGGGCCGGCGCCCGCATGGGGAAGCTCCACCTCACGGACC
>CALLPP010000198.1 GCA_938015655.1 uncultured Algisphaera sp. | reverse complement strand
GATACTCGCGGTCCCCCCCTGCTCTCTCACGGAGATTCCGTCGCATGCTCCCACGCCGGTGCACCCCCTCGTCCATCCGCCTAACCGCCGCCGCCCTGCTGGCGGTCCCCCTGGCCCTCGGCTTCCCGGCCGGCTGCGGCTCCGCACCGCAGGTGCAGACGGCCCCCACCGTCCAGACGCAGATCAGCTACCCCATCGAACCCGAGCACGCCCGCGAACTGGGCTACGACGTGCGCTGGGCCCACAGCCTGCCGCTGGAACGCGGACAGTCGGTAACGCATGTGTTCGAAGACGCCGGCACACTGCTGGCCATCGAACAGCCGGTCAACGTGGTCACCGCGCTCGACCCTGCGTCGGGTACCACGCTTTGGAAAACCGTGGTAGGCAGCCGGCTGGAAACCGTAGTCGGGATGACCTCCGACGAGCGGTCGGTGTACATCAACACCACCACCCGGATGTTTCAGTTGGCACGGCGCGGAGGCGCCGTCAAACGCATCATGGACCTGCAGTATCCGGTGAACGGCAGCCCCCTGAAAGTCGGCCGGTTAGCCATCTTCGGGGCGGACGTGGGCCACGTGTTTGCGCACCACCTGGACGACGGCTACAGCAAATGGGCCTACAGCCTGGGCTCGGCCATCCAAACCACGCCCACCCTGTCCAGCCAGGACGCCTTCGTGGTCGATAGCGCCGGTCAATACGCCATGCTGGATGTCGCCAGCGGCAAACTGCTGTGGCGCGGCCGGCTTTACGGCGGCGTGTCGGCCGCCCCCGCGGTCCACGAGGGCTTTGTCCTGGTCGCCAGCGAAGATCAGTCGCTGTACAGCCTGGGCGAAGTCAACGGCAAAGACCGCTGGCCGGCTTTTCGCTCTGAGGCCCGCCTGACCACGCCCCCGCTGGCCCGTGGCAGCCTGATTTTCCTGAACGAACCCGGGGTGGGCCTCAGCTCCATCACCGCCCGGACCGGCGAGCGTAACTGGCTGTTCAGCGGCGACGTTGTGCCCTTCGCCGACGACGGCAGCTCGCTGATCGCCCACGGCGAAGACTCGCTGCTGGCGATCGATCCAGCCAACGGCACCATTCGCCGCTCGGTGCCCACCAAGCCCCTGCTCGCCGCACGTTCGGACGACCGTGGGCACCTGCTGCTGGCCAGCGCCACCGGCGGGCTGATCCGCATCAGCCCGGCGGGCGCCGCACCCACCGGCGCGGTGGTGGTCCAGGCCCCCGCGCAGCCCTGAGTTTTACCGCCGCCGGCCCTTCCTCCTACGCCACCGCCCCATGCCCGACCCCACCCCTACCCTGGTCCGCTCCGCCTTACTTTCGGTCTCGGACAAAACCGGCCTGACCCCGCTGGCCACCGCCCTACACGAACGCGGGGTGCGGCTGATCTCCACCGGCGGCACACGCCGCCATTTGGAGCAGGCTGGCCTGCCCACCGTCGCGGTGGATGAAGTGACCGGCTTCCCCGAGATGATGGACGGGCGGGTGAAAACCCTGCACCCCAAGATCCACGGCGGGCTGCTGGCCCTGCGCGACCACCCAGAGCACGCCGCGGCCCTGACCGACCACGGCATCGCCCCGATCGACCTGGTGTGCGTCAACCTCTACCCCTTTGAGCGCACCGTTGCCGACCCCGCGGTTTCCATCGAAGACGCGATCGAACAGATCGACATCGGCGGGCCCTCGATGGTGCGCTCGGCGGCCAAGAACCACCGCCACGTGGTGATCGTGACCGACCCGGCCCAGTACGCCGAGGTCACCGCCGAGCTGGACACCAACGGCGGCGGCACCACGCTGGACCTGCGGCGGCGGCTGGCGGCGGCCGCGTTTACCCGCACCGCGGCCTACGACGCGGCCATTGCCGCGTGGACCGCAGCGCGCTTCGCGGGCGATGCTGGCTAGTGCCCGCCTCCGCTCCGAGCCCCCGGTGTATCACGCCATCCGCCCGCGGAGCGGCGCGCTAGTGCCCGCCCGGGTGCGTCAACGCGATGCCGCGCGGCACCTGCTCGGGCACGGCGGGGCCCGAAGGCGCGCCGTGACACGCCGCCGCCCCCCCAAAAAAACGCGGCTGGCCTGGGCGCTGCTGGTGCTGCTGCCCACCGCCACCGGCGGCGCTAACACCGCTGCGTCCGTGGCCATCCCCGCCCCGGCTGACCAAGCCCAGCCCCTGGACCGGCCGGGCCCCGAAGAATCCCTGCGCGACCTTGCCGGGGTGCTGACTCCCGCCCAGCAGCGGGGCCTGCGTCAACGTGTCCAGGCCCTGCAAAACGACCTAGACGTGTCGGTCTTCGTCCTGGTCCTGGACACCGTGCCCCCTGCCGCCGCCGGCCAAGCCCCGCTGGCCGCCTTTCTGCAGCGGTTTTTTGTCCGCCTGAGCGATCGCCACCCGCTGCTGGAAAGCCCGGACTGGAACCACGGCATCGTGCTGGCCCTGGCTCCGGCCCAGCGGCGGGCCCGCGTGGGCTTCGGGCCCGGCTGGAACGACCAGATCCGCCGGTCCGCCGCCCGTCTCGCCGCGACCTACGGGGCCACGGACTTCCGTCGTGGCCGGTATCCGGCCGGCATCGAGCGTGTGTTGGAAGCCACCGGCGCCCTGGTCCGCGGCGAAGCGTTGCCCTCGCGTCCGGGCCTTCGTGGCTGGCAGGTGGTGTGGCTCTTGGCCGCGGCGGCCGGCGTGCTCGCGGTGGTCGGGGCCTGGCACGCGCCCACCGGCCGCCGGCTGCGCCCCCTGGCTAGATGGGTGCTAACCCTGCCCCACCGCGCGCTGGACCGCGCTGCCGGCGCTCCCCCACCCGACCGCGGCCGGCTCTACCCCCCACCCGCCCCGGGCATCATCGGCGCCAGCGCGCCTTGGTAATCCCGGCCCCCCGGCAGCTTCCCGCTAAGTCCGCGGCTCATTCGCCCCCCTTGCCCCCATGACCTCGCGCCCCGATTCAACCCGCGACACCGCCGAACTGGACGCGGCCCTGGCCCACGCCCGGGACCAAACCGGCCTTCACTGGCAGGCGGTATGTGTGGCCCGCGCCGACGCGGGCCACCGGGCGACCGACGTACTGGGGCTGGCTGCGGGCGCCGCCACCGCCCTGGCCGCCGCCGCCCTGCTGCCCGTCGCCGAGCCCTCGGGCGAGTCGTGGGACGGCCCGAGCGCAAACGTACACCGCGTGCTGGTGCTGGCCCTGGGGCTGTTGGGTGGTTTGCTAGGAGCCGCCATCGCGGGCCGCTGGCCGGCGCTGCGGCAAAAAGTCACACCGCCGCGGTTCCGGGCCCGAGCCGCCACCGCGGCGGCGCAACGCGCGCTGCACGCCGGGCCGCCCGTCACCCCGCGGGTCCTGGTGTACGCCGCGCTGACCGAGCGGCGCGTGGTCGTCTTGGCGCAGGCCGGCGACGACCCGCGGTTCACCGATCCGGCCTTGGCTACTCTCTGCCGTCTGGTTGCAGACCAACTAACCCGGGACTCCGCCTCTCCCCTAGCGGCGCTGGCCCGGGGCGTACGAGCCGCCGCGGATCACCTGACCTCCAAACCGCTGGGCGTGCCGGCCGACCCACCGGACAACGCGGCGCCCGACCCCGCGTAACCCCATGCCCGAGCCCGGCGTGGTCCGCTGAATTCCCTACAATCTGCAACCCCGCGGGCCGACCACCTGTCGATGCTGCACGCCCGGATCGGCCGTACAGCGTCGTGCGCCCGCGCCCTCAGCCGCCTCCCGCCCCGACAAAGGACCCCCGCGATGTCACTCGACTCGACCCACCACCAAAAGGCCGTAGACCTCGCCAAACTCACCTACGAAGCCACCGGCGCCGCCGGCTCGGGCCACCCGTCCACCGGCGCCTCGCTGGCCCACCTGGTCACCGCGCTGCTCTACGGGCACATGCGCCACGAACCGGCCAACCCCGGGCACCCGTCGTCGGATCGCCTCGTGCTCAGCGAAGGCCACGCCGTGCCGGTCATCTACGCCGCCATGGCCGACCTGGGCATCCACTACAAGGCCGGTGACGACCTGCGCCCGGTCACCCGCGAGCTGCTGCTGACCCTGCGCGATATCGACTCGCCAATTGACGGTCACCCCAACCCGGGCCTGGGCATGCCCTTCTTCGACGCGGCCACCGGCAGCCTGGGCCAGGGCCTCTCGGTCGCCGCGGGCCTGGCCCTCGCCGCCCGGATCGACGGCCTAGACAAACGCGTGTTCTGCCTCATCGGCGACGGTGAATCCCGCGAAGGCCAGATCTGGGAAGCCATCGACTTCATCCGCGACCACGACCTCAAGGCCGTGTGCCCGATCTTCAACGCCAACGCCTTCGGCCAGACCTCCGAAGTCTCCCCGCAGCAAACCGCCGACGTGCTGGTTAAGAAGCTCGAAGCCGCCGGCTACACCGTGCTCAACATCGACGGCCACCAGCCCTCGGCCATCGTCGAGGCCCTGGCCACCCACGCCCAGCACCACCACGAGCCGGGCGCCGCCCCGGTCGCCCTGGTGGCCCGCACCGTCAAGGGCTGGGGCAGCCCCAGCCAGCAGGGCAACGGCCACCACGGCCAGGCCCCCACCGGCGACGCGCTGGCCGCGGTGCTGGAAGAACTCGACACCGCCGCCCGGTCGGTCGGCGCCGCCGCCGACACCCCGCTCAAAATCCCCATGATGAGCGCCGACAAGCCCGGCGCCCCAATTAAAAAGGCCGCGCCAAGTTTCGAAGACGCCCTCAAGGCCGCGGGCATGGAAAGCGTGCTTGAAAAAGGCAAGATGGCCACCCGCAAGGCCTACGGCGTCGCCCTGCAGGCCGCGGGCCACGCCCACAGCAACGTGGTGGCGCTCGACGCAGAAGTCAGCAACTCCACCGGCGCCGACACCTTCAAGAAAGACGACGCCCTGGCCGACCGCTTCGTCGAGTGCCGCATCGCCGAGCAGAACATGGTCAGCGCCGGCCTGGGCCTGGCCGCCGCGGGCAAGGTGCCGTTCATCAGCACCTTCGGCAAGTTCATGGTGCGGGCCTACGACCAGATCGAGATGGCCCTGCTCAGCAACCAGCCGCTCAAGCTAGTAGGCAGCCACGCCGGAGCCACCCTCGGCCCCGACGGCCCCAGCCAGATGGCCCTGATCGACGTGCCGTTCTTCCGCGGCTTCACCACCATGCGCAGCCACAGCGGCCACCGCGGCGCCGTGGTCCTCACCCCGTCGGACGCCTATGCGTGCTACGCCCTGGTGCAGCAGATGGCCGACTACGACGGCACCGTCTACCTCCGCACCCTGCGCCCCGACACCGAGTTCATCTACGGCGCCGACGACACCTTCGTGCTCGGCGGCCACGAGGTTCTAGTTGAAGGCCGCGACCTGCTCATCTGCGCCAGCGGCTACATGGTGCACGAGGTCAACAAAGCCATCGATCAGCTCGACGAAGCGGGCGTGGACGCCACCGTCGTCGACCTGTACTCGCTGCCGTTTGACGGCGACGCCATCGCCGACCTGGCCAACAACAACAACGGCAAGGTGCTTACCGTCGAAGACAACTACGGCGGCGGCATGGGCAGCGCCGTGGCCGAAGCCCTCGCCGCCACCGGCGACGGCTTCGACGTGCAGCAGATGCACGTGCAGTACCTGCCCAAGAGCGGGCAGAACCCCGACGAGCTGCTGCAGTATTGCAAGCTCAGCGCCGAGCACATTGTGGGCCGGGCCCTGGAAATGCTCTCGCTTACGCCGGCCTAACCCGTCCCTCCATGACGCTCGCCCGCCGCTCGCAAAGCCTTTCTCACCGCGTCACCCGGCCACAGGCGGGGCTTTTGCGGTTCCTAAGGGTTCACCCAATGCGGACCACCAGCACTGGGCCACCCCGCCACGCAGAGCATCTCACATCCGCGCCGCGAGGCGGAGGCGCCCGTACGACAGGGTTCATACGTATTCCACTTAATCCAGAAGCTGACCCCACCCGGTTTTTGTCACGCTCATGATCCGCTCTACGGTCAGGGCGTTCCACGCCTTGCGTAACGCCGCGTCGATCTCTGCCTCGTCGGCATAGACACGATTACTCAAGTAGTGACTCTTAAGATACGCCCACAACCGCTCGATCGCATTCAGCTCGGGCCGTGGGGCGGGGGTTTGGACTTGGCGCTGGTGCCTACTTGCGATGCGGATGCTTGCTTCCGACCCGCCCCGCATTCCTGTGCGAGCAACGCCCCGATTCCGAACGCCAAAGACACGGCGCCCGCTCCACGAAGCCCAGCGACGGGGGCAACGTTGTTCCTGACTCTTCGTTTTTCGCCCCTCGTTCTTCGACGAGCCTCAGAACCGTCTCACAACCCAACCTGCAGGGGCTCGCTGCGCTCGCGGGGCTAAGTACACCCGCGCCCCTTGTCCGGCCTAGACTTCGATCATGATCGACGATCAACCTTCTAAACCCGCGGGAAAAGTTGCCCTGGTCACGGGCGCCGGCGGCGGCGTGGGCCGCGAGGTCGCTCTGTTGATGGCCGACGGAGGCTACGCGGTCGTGCTGACCGGCCGCACCCCGGCGACACTACACGAAGCGGTCGATTACATCCGTGAAGAACTGCCCGACGCGGCATTGCACGCCCACCGGTGCGACGTGACGGACTCCAAGGCCGTGCAGGCGCTGGTGGACGCCACCCTAGCCCGCCACGGCCGGATCGACGCGCTGGCCAACTGCGCCGGTTCGGCGCCGCTGCAATCCATCAGCGAGATGACCGACGACATCATCGACGCGGCGATCGACGTAAACCTTAAGAGCGTGCTGTACCTCACCCGTGCGGTGTGGCCGGCGTTCCAGAAGCAAAAATCCGGGGCGGTGTGCAACGTCAGCTCGATGGCGTCAATCGACCCGTTCGTGGGCTTCAACGTGTACGCCGCAGCCAAGGCCGGGGTGAACCTGTTCACGCGGGCCGCGGCCGACGAGGGCAAACGCTTCAACCTCATCGCCGCCGCCGTGGCCCCGGGCGCGATCGAGACGGCCATGCTGCGGCAGAACTTCCCCGAGAAGATGATCCCCGCCAGCAAGACGCTGGACCCGCTGGTGGTCGCCGGGGTGATCCGCAACGTGCTGACCGGGGCGCGGAAAGTCGAGTTGGGCGAGGTGATCCCTTTGCCCAGCCCATAGCAAAAGTGCACGCCCACAGACCGTGACCGCGCAATCACCTCATTACCCGCAACTAAAACCCTGTTTTTCGGTGTGGGGTACACCAAAATTAAATCGCAACGCCTTCGCGAAGAAGCTGTTGTTAGCTCATGGCGTCTTCGGCCCTCCAATTCGCGGCCTACCTGTTCTTGGCGGCCGTGGTCGCCCTCGGGGGGCGTGTGTGGTGCCCCTGCGAGCACGCGGGCGCCGCCACCGCGGTGTCGGCCGCCGACGCCGCCACTCCGCGTGCCTGCTGCGCCCTCACGCCCGCTCAGCCTGCGGGCGAGAACGCACCGGCACCCTGCCTCCCGCAGAATAGTCCGTCTCCGTACCCCCACTGCGACACCCTGGCGTGGCTGACCGATTGTGACGAGCCCGCCGCGCCCCAAACCGTCTTCGCGCTCTCCTACGAGCCGCCACTTTCTTTTTTGGCCCCCCTTGGCTCGCTTGCGTGCGAACGGGCTTGGCCCGCCCGCAATGGGTTGCTCAACCCCGGTTTGATCACCGCATCTCCGCGTCCTGCGGAGTCGCTGCGCGCGGTCTGCGTCTTGCTGACCGTCTAGACCTTTTCTGAACACCCTGTTCATCCCAGGCCCCATTCGCCGACGCGGCAGCGCATGGCACGGGGCTCGGGAGCCTGTGTTTCCCATTTCATACCGCCCTGTTCGACGCCAAAACGCCTCCGGGTTGGCGTCGATCCCTACGGCAAGACGCGCCACGCTTACTCGGGGCCGCTTGACCAGGTGATCCCGTATGCACTCTGTGTTCTCAACACAAAAAAACCTGCTCGCATGGTCCGCGGTGGGCCTCCTCGCCACGGCGGGCTGCCAGTCGCCGCTCGCGCCGCAACCCCATGCGTACCGGGCATGGATCGAGCAAGACCCCGACGCCTGGCGGCTGGAAGAAGCCTCCACCCAACACCGTTTGGACACGCTGCGGGCCACCGCGGATAACGACGCGGCGTTGCCCACCGATATCGAAGCCCTGGTCCGGCTCGCGTGGCGGCACCACCCCGGGCTGCACGCGGCCCGGCGTCGCGTCGAGCGGCTCCAACAGCGGGCGCCTCAGGTGGCGTCTCTCGACGACCCGACGCTGCGCGTCGTGCCGATCGGTGAGCAGGCGGAGACCGCGGCCGGCCGGGTCGGCCTGCAAGCGGGGGTCAGCCAGAAGCTGCCGTTCCCCGGGAAGCTTGCCGCACGCAAGGCCGTGGCCCAACGCGACGCGGCGGCCGCAGACATGCATCTGGCCACGCTGCGGCTGGAAGTTGCCGCAGACATGCGGCGTGCTTACTGGGGGTGGCGTTACGCCCAGCGGGCTGCGGAGGTCGTCACGCAAGACCGAGAGCTGCTGGAACAGCTGCAACGGGTTGCCGAGGCGAAATACCGCGCCGGCACGGCGGAGCAACAAGACGTGCTGCGGGCCCAGGTCGAACGGGCGAGCGTGGAGAAGACGCTCCTGACTCTGGAGCAGCAACGCCGCAGCAGCGTGGCGATGATCAACCGCCTGCTGGACCGGCCGATCGACGCGGAGCTGCCCGAACCCGGAGACGAAGACCGCTGGACGGACCCCGCGGCGATCGACACCGACCTGGACCGGCTGCTGACGATGGCCGCCCACCACCCCCGCTTGGCGGCGCTGCGTGAGCAGGCGGCGCGGTACCGCGGGCTGCGCCAGCTGGCGAACCTGGACCGCTACCCCGACCTCACGGTCAGCCTGCACTTCAACGAAGTGGGTTCCGACGGCGACTCGCCGGTGTCCAACGGCGACGACCAGTGGTTCGTCGGCTTCGGGATCAACCTCCCGCTGTGGCAGGGCAAGCGCGACGCCGCGGAACAAGAAGCGCTCGCGGGGCTGTACGAGACCGCGGCGATGCTGGCCGACGCCCAGAACCAGCTGGCGTTCCGGGTACGCGACGCGCTGGCCCGCGTGGAAGCCCAGCGGCAGGTCTTGGCGCTGTTCGACCAGCAGATGCTGCCCGACGCCGAGCAGGCGGTGGCGGCGGCGGAGTCGAGCTACCGGACCGGCAACGCCGGCTTCCTGACCCTGATCGACAACTGGCGGCGGCTGACCGGCCTGCGGCTGACGTACGAGCAGGCGGCCACCCAGCTCCAGAAAGACCTGGCGGACCTGCGGCAGGCGGCCGCGTGGCCAGACGAGACACCAGACCACCCAGAAGCCCGGCCCAAACCGATTCCTCCCGCCGAAAGGCCCGAATCATGAAACGCAAGCCTTCCACATCAAAACAAATCGATCGCCACGCCGTGCCCGCAAAAATCAGGGGGAAACGCCTTCTTCTGCGGGGCGGGGTGGGGCTGATGTGCGTTGTCTTGGGCGTGGTGATTGCCCAGCCGGTGCAACGCGGCCTGGCGGGGCTCAAGCTCAGACAAAACGCCGCGGCGGCCCCGCACCCAGACGGCGGCCCCGGGGTCGGAGGCGTCACGTTGTACCAGTCCGGCATGCACCCCTGGATCATCACGACCCAGCCGGGCAACTGCCCCATCTGCGGGATGAAACTCGAACTCATAGACCCGTCCAAGCTCACCGGCGCCGTCGAGATCGACCCGGTGGTGGTCCAAAACCTGGGGATACGCACCGCCCCGGTCACCCGCGGCCCGGTCACCCAGACCCTGCGCACGGTCGGCACCGTCGAGGTCGCCGAGCCGAACTTGGGCGATATCAACCTCCGCGTCTCGGGCTGGATCGAAGCCCTGCACGTGGGTTTTGTGGGCGCCGCGGTCGAGGCCGGCCAGCCCCTGTTTTCGGTGTACTCGCCCGAGCTCTACGCCGCCCAAGAAGAGTTCCTGCTCGCCCGGCGTGAAGCCCCGGGAACCCATGCCCTGGCCACCGTCACCCGCGACCGCCTCCTGGGCTTCGGCCTCACCCCTTCCCAGATCGACGCGCTCGCCGAACGCGGTGAGTCCCAGCGCAACGTCGATATCCTCAGCCCCTTCGCCGGGGTGGTGCTCGACAAGCACGCCAACGCGGGCATGGCCTTCACCCCGGGCATGCGGGCGTTCCGTATCGCGGACCTCTCTGACGTCTGGGTGCAGGCAGCGCTCTACGAGTCTCAGCTGCCCTTCGCCCAGGCGGGCCTCTCCGCCGAGATGCAGGTGGCCGCTTTCCCCGGCGAGGTGTTCGACGGGCAGGTCGCCTTCGCCGACCCGGTGGTGGATCCGCAGACCCGCACCGCCAACGTGCGTCTGGCCTTCGCCAACCCCGACGGACGCCTGCGTCCGGGCATGTTCGCCGACGTCACCTTCAAGCACACCCTGCGGGCCAGCGCCACGCTCGCCCCGCTCGACGCGGTGATCGACACCGGCAGCCGCCGCGTGGCCTTTGTTGCCTTGGGCCAGGGACGCTTCGAACCCCGCGAGGTGCTGGTCGGAAACGAATCCGAGAACGCCGCCGTCGAGATCCTCGCCGGGCTCACCCCCGGCGAAACCGTGGTCACCAGCGGGCAGTTCCTGCTCGACAGCGAAGCCAACGTCCGGGCCGCCCTGGCCCGGTTGGCCGGCGGGCAAGCCCCCGACCGGCCTACGCCAAAGATCACCCGGGCCACGCCGCCGCCTCCCGCCGATACGCACGCCTCCACTTCCGTTTCTACCCCGGCGCCCGATCCGGCGCGTCCTCTCCCCGCCGGCCCCGCGGCCAGCCCGCAGATCACGATCCAGCCTCACCTCGACGCCCTGGTCGGGGCCTACCTCGATCTTCAGAACAAGCTCACCCGCAACGACTTTGACGGTGTCACCGAGCTCGCTGCCGCCGTCCAGGAGGCCGCGGCGCAGGCGGCCGCCCGCGCTCCGGACGGCCAGCGCCCCCTGCTCAGCGCCGTCCGCGACGCGGCCCGGCAAGCCGCTCAAGCCACCGATGTTCCGGGATTGCGGGCCGCCTTCGGCGTGCTCTCGGATGCCGCCATCGCGTTGGTCTCGGCCGCCCCGCCCACCGCCGACGTCGCCGACGTGCTGCGGGTCACCCACTGCCCCATGGTCAACCGCAACTGGCTTCAGATGGAAAAAGGCGTCCGCAACCCCTACGACCCCGGCATGCTCGCCTGCGGGGTCTTCCGCGCCACCGTGCCAACCCTCACCCCGGAGCCCTCCGATGCTCCCTGATGCTTCTCACCCCGCCCCGTCGGGCGGCCTGACCGCACGGATCATCCGCGTGTGTATCGCCAACCGCTTCCTGGTGCTGCTGCTCGCGGCGCTGCTCATCGCCGCGGGCGTCTGGTCCGCGCGGCACGTCACGGTCGATGCCATCCCCGACCTCTCCGACGTGCAGGTGGTGATCCGCACCGACTACGCAGGCCAGGCCCCGCAGATCGTGCAGGACCAGGTCACCTACCCGCTCACCACCGCCATGCTCGCCGTGCCGAAGGCCAAGGTGGTGCGGGGCTACTCGATGTTCGGCACCAGCTTCGTCTACCTCATCTTCGAAGACGGCACCGACCTGTACTGGGCCCGCAGCCGCGTGCTCGAACAGCTCAGCACCCTCGGCGGCCGGCTGCCCGCCGGCGTCACCCCGCAGCTCGGCCCCGACGCCACCGCCGTGGGCTGGGTGTTCCAGTACGTGCTCACCACCGGCCCCTACAGCCCCGCCCATCCCGGAGGCCTGTGGCGCCCGGCCGACGCCGACCCCTTCGCCGACGGCACCCCCTGGTTCGCCGACCCGGCCGACGCCCCTCCCGGCACGCCGCTCACCCACCACCGCCACTTTCCCGCGCCCGCCACCACCTGGGTGGACCCCCAGACCCAGCACCGCTACCCCGACCCAGGCGCCGCCCCCAAACGCGTCCGCCAGCGTCTCACCGAAACCGTCACCACCCGGGGCTTTACCGCCTGCCCGCTCACCGGCGAGCCCCTGGCCCCGCCCCAGACCGATCTGTCTGACCTGCGCGGAAAACAGGACTGGTACCTGCGTCCCGAGCTCACCGCGGTCCAAGGCGTCAGCGAGGTCGCGGCGATCGGCGGCTTCACCAAGCAGTACCAGGTCACCGTCGATCCCAACCGCCTCAAGGCCTACGGCCTGCCGCTGGCCCGCGTGCGGGCCGCCGTCGCCCGCGCCAACGCCGACGTGGGCGGACGCCTGCTTGAACGCAGCGAGAACGAGTTCATGGTCCGCGGGCTGGGCTACCTGGGGCGTCTGAGCGACGCGGACCTCGACGCGGCGCGCCACGCCGCCGGAAACGGCGGCAACGAGCTCGAAAACGCCCGCAGCCGGCAGGTCCTCGAAGACCTCCGCCGGATCGCTCTGGGCACCAGCCCCCAGGGGGTGCCGGTGTACCTGCGCGACGTCGCCCAGGTCAGCGTCGGAGCCGACATCCGCCGCGCCGTGGCCGAGTGGAACGGCCGGGGCGAGGTTGCCGGGGGCGTGGTGGTCATGCGTTTCGGCGAGAACGCCCGCGACACCATCGCGCGCGTCCGCACCCGCCTGCAGGAACTCGAAGCCGGGCTCCCCCCCGGCGTGGCCGTCGAGGTGGCCTACGACCGCAGCGACCTGATCGAACGAGCGGTCCACACCGTTGCCGACACCCTCAAAGAAGAAATACTGGTGGTCGGCGGCGTGATCTTGCTCTTCCTGCTGCACGCCCGCAGCGCCTTTGTCGCGGCGCTGGTCCTGCCCACCGGCGTGCTGCTCACCCTCACGGCCATGTACGCGCTGGGGCTTAACGCCAACATCATGAGCCTGGGCGGCATCGCGATCTCCATCGGTGTCATGGTCGACAGCTCGATCGTCATGGTCGAGAACGCCCACAAACATTTTGAACGGGAAAAGCAACGCCGGCGCCGGGGCGAAACGCCACGCCCCCAGGCCGCCGTCATCGCCGACGCCGCCGCCGCAGTGGGCCCCACGCTGTTCTTCTCCCTGCTGATCATCACCGTCAGCTTCCTGCCCATCTTCGTGCTGGGTGAGCAGTCCGGACGCCTCTTCAAGCCCCTGGCCTGGACCAAGACCCTGGCCATGGCGGGGGCCGCGGTCCTCGCCGTCACCCTCATCCCCGTGGTGATGGTCTACCTGATCCGCGAAGGCGGCCCGCGTAAGCGTGTCGCCTTCGGCGTCGCCTCCGCCCTGGGCCTGCTGATCTACGTCCTGCCACTGGGCACCGCAGACGCTTATCGTCTGCCGGTGGCCGTCGGCGCCGCAGCGGCCACGTTGTTGCTGCTGCCCCGTCAGCGGATCCACGACGAAGACACCCACCCCTTAAGCCGGGTGCTCCGCGCCGCCTACAACCCCTTCTTTGCTTTGGCCATGCGTTTCAAGGCGATCACGCTGCTGCTGGCTCTGGCCCTCTTCGCCACCACCGCCATCCCTTACAGCCGCCTGGGCACCGAGTTCATGCCCCCGCTCGAAGAAGGCGACCTGCTCTACATGCCCGTCACCGACCCGGGTATCAGCCTGCCCAAGGCCGCGGAAATCCTGCAGCAGACCGACGCCCTGATCGCCCAGTTCCCCGAGGTCGATAACGTCTTCGGCAAAATCGGCCGCGCCGACACCGCCACCGACCCGGCGCCGATCTCCATGCTGGAAACCACCATCACGCTGCAACGCGACAAGTCGCGGTGGCGCCACCGGCCCGTCGAGCGTTTCTATTTCGGTTGGCCGTCCTGGCTCGCCTGGCTGCCGTCCCAAGCCTTCCCCAGCACCCGTGCCATCACCACCGACGAGCTGGTCTACGGCTACGAGCTGCCGGGCATCACCGGGCCCGACGACACGGCCTTCCGTGTCCCGGGCCTCAACGACGCGTTGCAGCTCCCGGGCATGGCCAACGCCTGGACCAGCCCCATCCGCACTCGCATCGACATGCTCTCCACCGGTATCCGCACCCCGGTGGGCATCAAGATCATGGGCGACGACCTGGGCGAGCTGGCCCGCCTCAGCGAGCAGGTCGCCAGCCTGCTGCGCACCGACGCGCGCACGTCGGCCCACCTCGCCAGCGCCTTCGCCGACAAGAGCGTCGGCGGCAACTACTTCGACCTTCAGATCAACCGCGACGCCGTCGCCCGCCACAACCTCTCGGTCGGCGACGTGCGAGACGTCGTCATGACCGGGCTGGGCGGCATGAACGTTACCCAGACGGTCGAGGGGCTGGAACGCTACCCCGTCAACGTGCGTTACCCCCGCGAGCTGCGCGACAGCGCCGACGAGCTGGGCCAGGTCCTGGTCGCCACCCCCGCCGGCGCCCAGATCCCCCTGAGCCAGCTCACCACCCAGAGGATCCACAAGGGCCCGCCCATGATTAAAAGCGAGAACGCCCGCCTCACCAGCTGGGTCTACGTCGATATCAAGCAGATCGACGTGGGCAGCTTCGTCGAGAACGCGCGGGCGGTCGTCGCCGACCGCCTGAAGCTGCCCCCGGGCTACACCCTCGTATGGTCGGGCCAGTACGAATACATCCAGTCCGCCCGGAAGAAGCTGCAGATCGCCATCCCATTGACAGGCGTGGCCATCCTGCTTCTGCTTTACGCCGCCACCCGCAGCTGGCTGCGCGTCGGCATCGTCCTGCTCGCCGTCCCCTTTTCGCTCATCGGCGCCGCCTGGACGGTCTACCGGCTGGACTACAACCTCTCGCTGGCGGTCTGGGTGGGCCTGATCGCGCTGGCGGGGCTCGACACCGAGACCGGCCTGGTCATGCTGCTCTACCTCGACCAGAGCTACGAAGAGGCCAAACGCAAAGGCAAGCTCAAAACCGCGCAGGACCTCTGGCACGCGGTGCACGACGGCGCCGTCCAGCGGATACGCCCCAAAACCATGACCGTCATGACGACCATGATCGGCCTGCTCCCCCTGCTCTGGGCCGCCGGCGCCGGGGCCGACACCATGCGGAGGCTCGCCGCCCCCATGATCGGCGGCCTGGCCACCAGCTTCGTCGCCGAGCTGCTGCTGTACCCGGTCATCTTCTATCTGGCCAAGAGCTGCCGCGCTGACCGCCGATGAAAACCGCGATGAAACACACCTACGCCCTGACCGGCCTCTCCTGCTCCAGCTGCGTGCAGAAGGTGACCGCCGCACTCCAAGCCGCCGAAGGCGTGCTCGGGGTCGAAGTCACCCGCAACCCCATGCGGGCCACGGTGACCGTCCAGCACCCGATCCCCCACGCCACCCTCGCCGCGGCGGTCGCCGCCGCAGGCGATTACCGGCTGCTGGAAGCCGGCCCCGAGCCCGAATCCTCCAACCCTCCTCCCGCCACCGAAGCCGCAACCGAGAGCCTCTACCCCTTGATGCTCCTCGTGGGCTACCTCTTGGGCACAGCGGCGATCATCGAGCTGCTCCACAACGCGCCGTCGTGGTCCCGGGGGATGCGCCACTTCATGGCCGGCTTCTTCCTGGTGTTCTCGTTCTTCAAGCTGCTGGACCTGCCCGGTTTTGTTGCGGCGTACCGCGGCTACGACCTGCTGGCCCGGCGCAGCCCGGCCTGGGCGTGGGCCTACCCGTTCGTCGAGTTAACCCTGGGCGTGGTGTACCTGCTCCACGTTCAGCCCCGGATCACCAACGGCATCACCCTGGTGCTCATGCTGGTGGGCGCCGCGGGCGTGCTTCAGGCCCTGCGTCAGCGGCGGGCCGTACGCTGCGCCTGCCTCGGGACCGCGCTGAACCTCCCCATGACCAAGGTCACGCTAGTCGAAGACCTGTCGATGGCGGTCATGGCCGCGACGATGCTGGTTTTAAATTGAAACTCCGTGCTGGAACCAGAACCTCAACGATCAATACACCCCGGTACCACAGCGTGTACCGGCAAGGCATGGAGATTGCCAAACGCCTGAAGAGCCCGCACGCTGGGCGAATCAGAGTCATCAGAACTACAAGCGATTGCTTTTTCAGGTTCAAAGCCCCAGGCCCGCGGTCGGTGACCTGCTGGCATCCTGCCGGTCATCAACGCGCTGCCGGAGTGCAGACCCGCCGGGTTGAATCAGGCCCCGGTGCATCGCCCCGCCCCAACCCCCGCTGATACCCTGCCCCGGTGCGAATCCTCCTGACCAACGACGACGGCATCGACGCCCCGGGCCTGTCCGCCCTGCGCCACGCGCTGGCGGGCTTGGGCGACGTGGTGACCGTGGCCCCGGCCCGGGCCCAATCGGCCACCGGGCACGGGGCGACTTTCCACCGGCCCGTCGGCGTCGAAGAACGCCCCGACGGGTGGGCGATCGACGGCCGCCCGGCAGATTGCGTGCGCCTGGGCCTCTCGGCCCTTTTCAAAAATACCGACGCCCCGCCGTTTGACCTGGTGGTCAGCGGCATGAACGCGGGGGCCAACCTGGGGGTGAACGTGTTTTACTCCGGCACGGTGGGCGCGGCCCGCGAGGCGAACCTGTGCGGCGTGCCCGCGGTGGCGGTAAGCCTACACCTCAAGGCCTGGGACATCGACGCCGCGCAGTGGGCCCGCGCCGCGGGCCACGCGCGGGCGGCGATCGACCGGGTGCTGGAAAGCCCCCCGGATCCGTCGGTGGTGATGAACATCAACGTGCCGGTGCTGGACGGCGGGGCCGAGCCCCAACCCGGGTTGGCGGTGATGCCCGCGTCGCTGAGCCCGATGGGGGTGGACTACACGCGCGGCCGCGACGCCGAGGGACGCACGACCTACCGGGTGACCAGCACCATGACCTTCTTGCAGGACCAACCGGGCACGGACGTAGAAGCGGTGTTCAACCGGCGGGTGACCCTCAGCCCGCTGGGCTTTGACACCAACTCCACCCCCGCGCTGACCCGCTGGCGTCGGCGGCTGAGTGCCGACGACCGGGGCGTCGTTGAGGGCTCGGCTCCGCCGGCGGAGCCCGCCACATGAAGCCGAACCTGCCGGATCACGCGAACGCGCCTTCGGATGCCCAGAGGGTGCAGGCTCTGTCGCGGCTGATCGCCGACGCACAGCCCGTCCCGTTGATCGCGTTCTTGCACGCACTGCCGCCCGACGACACCCCCTACACCCTCAGCCACCTCGACGACCCGCTGCGCACCGCGTTGTTCTCGCTGCTGGCCGAACACGACGCGGACCTGGGCGCCGACCTGCTCGAACACTTCGACGACGTGTACGCCGCGGAGCTGGTAAGCGACCTGGACGTCGCCGCAGCGGCGGCCATCGTCGACGAGATGGACTCGGACGAGCAGGCCGACGTGATCGGCGAGCTGGTCGACACGGATGCTCAGGCGGCCGAGGCGATCCTGGACGCGATGTCGCCCGAGGAAGCCAGCGACACCCGCCGCCGGCTGCGCTACGACGAAGACACAGCCGGCGGGCTGATGATCACCGAATACCTGCACTATCCCGCAGACCAGACCGTGGAGCAGGTGGCCGAAGACCTGCGCGAACACGGGGAGGCCTACGCCGAGTACGAGGTGCGCTACATCTATGCCACCGACGAGCGCCGCGGCCTGGCGGGCACCGTGCCCATGCGGCGCTTGGTGATGGCCCCCCGCGGCACGCCGGTGGCCCGCCTGATGGCCGAGTACCCCTTCACGGTCACCGTGCACACACCGACCGACGAGCTGGAAGACCTCTTTGACCGCATCGACCTGAGCGCCGTGCCGGTGGTGGACGAAGCGCAGGTGCTCTGCGGCGTGGTGCAGCGCGCCGCCGTGCAAGAAGCCCGGGGTGAGGCAGCCGAAGAAGACCTGGCCAAGGCCCGCGGCATCGTCGGCGGCGAAGAGCTGCGCTCGATGCCGGTGGTCTCGCGCGCCCTGCGCCGGCTTATGTTCCTGGTACCCATCATGCTACTCATGATGGTGTCCGCGGCGGTGATCGGGCTGTTTCGCGACACGGTGCAGCGGGTGCCGCTGATCGCGGCTTTCTTGCCGCTGGTCGCCGGGCTGTGCGGCAGCGGCGGCAACCAAGCGGTGGCGGTGAGCATGCGGGAGATCAGCCTGGGCCTGGTGAAACCGGCCGACCTGGGGCGCGTGGCGTTGCTCGAAGCGCTGCCGGCGCTGATCAACGGTGTCGCGCTGGGAATACTGATCTTCGCCGGGGTGTTCTTGTGGGAACGCGACGCCGCCCTGGCCCTGGTCATCGGCACCGCGGTGCCCACCACCATTTTGCTGGCCGCGGTCATCGGCGGCGGAGTGCCGCTGATGCTGCGCCGCGCCGGGCTGGACCCGGCCATGGCCTCGGGGCCGGTGGTCACCACGCTGGTGGACCTGGTCGCTTATTTCACCGTGTTGGTGCTGGCCACCCTGCTGCTGACGTAAGGGCAAGCGGCCCAGCGCCGGCGCTGCGGAAGCCTTGGCTGCCCGGGGTGCCGCTGGCGGCTTGACCGCCCGTGTTTTGACCAACCGCCCGTAACGGTCCCCACCCGCCGGCAGCTCCGCTGCCGCCACCGAACCTCCGTCCCGACGAATCCGTAAAGTCTTTTTCTATGCCCAAGCTCAGCTACGACGGCACCTCCCTGCTCCTGGATTCTCAGCGTCTCTGGCCGGTCGGGGCCCGGCTGGACTACGCCGCCCTGCCCGCCGACCGCTGGGCCGTGGGCCTGGCGCAGCTGCGCGACGCGGGCTTTAACACCGTGGAAACCGCTTGCTGGTGGAATGCGCACCAGCACACGGCCGCGGGCTTCGAGTTTTCGGGGCGGCGCGACGTGCGGCGTGGTGTGGACACCGCCGCGGGGCTGGGCCTGTGGGTGATTCTGCGGGCCGGCCCCCATGTGCAGGGCCTGCACGCGGGCGCCCTGCCCGCCTGGCTGGAGGACGTCAAGCTCGACCGCCGGGCCAAGCCCATGCGGCGGCGCGAGGGCAACGCAACGTTTTTGGCCGCGGCGGGCAACTTTTACCAGGCCCTGTTTAAGCAGCTTGCAGGCCTGCAGGTTGCCGAGCGCCGGGCCACCGGAGCCACACCGTGGCGGACCGCCGGGCCGGGCTTCCCGGGGGTCGGTGGTTTTTCAGGCCAGGGCGCCGGCCCGGTGCTGGCCGTGCAGGTGGAAGACCACTGGACCGCCGCCCATCCCGAGAGCGAAGCCGCTTACCTGGAAGCGCTGGTACGCCACCTGCGCCAGGCCGGGGTGCAGGTGCCGGTGCTGCTCGAAAACCAGCTTTGGAACCACGTGCCCGGCACGGTGCACACCTGGAACGTAGGCCCGGATCCGACCGCCGACCTGCGGCAGCTGCGCGCCGTGGAGCCCGACGCCCCGGCACTGGCACGGGTGGTGGCCCCGGCCGAAGCCGACGCCTTGGCCCGGCAGCTGGGCGGGGTGCTGGCGGCGGGCGCGGGCTTTGTCATCGACCGCTTTGCCCGCGGCACCGCGCTGGACAGCCCCACCCCCGACGCCTTCGGCGGACACCCCCTGACGGGTGCCGGCGGGCGGCCCGCCCCGACGCTGGCTGCGGCACGCTCGGCCGCGCTGTTCGGCAGCCACTTCGGCTGCGTGCTGGCTCACCTGCGCCCCGCCGCGGCGCCGGTGGTGGCTTCCACCGCCGGCACTCACCACCAGCTGTCGGTCACGCACCTGCCCGGTGAGCGCGGCGATCTGGTTGTGTTGCAACAAGCCCCGGGCGACAAAACCCGCACCGCCGAGCTGCTACTCAACGACGGGGGCCGCCTCCGCGTGCCGCTGGTGCGCCGCGGGGCCACACGCCTGCTGCTCAGGGCCCGCCTGGGCAGCCACGCGGTGCTCGATTACACCAACCTCTCGCCGCTCATGCTGGTGGGCGGCCGCGTGCTGGTGGTGTTCGGGCCCGCGGGGTCGGAAGGCCAGCTGTCCATCGACGGCGAACACCTGGACGTCACCGTGCCCCGGGGCCAGGCCCCGATCGTCGAAACCCTGGACACCCTGACCCTGGTGGTGCTGAACGAAGACCAGGCCGACGCGGCCCACGCCTATGAGCACGGCCTGGTGGTGGGGGCCGCGGGCCTGGACGCCGCGGGGGCCCCTCTTCCGGCTCGGGGCTTCACCGCCCAGACCCGCATCGACCCCGCCGGGGGGGTCACCCGGGTGAAAGCAAGCCCCACACGGCGCGGCAACGCGCCGTCACCTGGGGTCTGGACCCACGCCCCCGTCGATGCCGCGACGCCGGCCCCCGACGGTGCGCCGGTGCTGCCGGGGCGGTCGCTCCACCACGCCGCGTTCGCTGCCGGCCGCCCGGCCCTCACGCGGCGCGTGGGCGGCGCGCCCTTTATGACGCAGCTCAACGACCCCGCGGCCCCGCCCATCACCGACGCGGCGGCGACGCGCAAACTATCGGGCGAGATCACCCTGCTGACCACCCACGGCGCCGGCCCCGCGCACGGTCCGGGCCGCTGGTTCCGGGTCGACCAGCCCAGCACGCCGTCCCCCGAGCGCCACCCCCAGCCGGCCCCGGATCCGTTCGAAGTCGTCCAGTTCGCACCCGAACGTCGCGCGGGCGACACCGCTCCGGGCGAAGGGCTGATCTACCGCATCAAGCCCAGCCGGCGCCGGCCGGTCCTCATCGACCTGACCCGCCTGCCCGTGGCCTGCGTGCTGCGGATCAACGGCAAGGCCCTGGCCCTGCACGACCCCGAGCAAGCCCCAGCCCCCCACCACCTGCTGGACCCGGCCGGCGACGGGCCTTTCACTGGCGGCACCAACGCCGTGGAACTGGCCCTGTTCGCCCCGCTGCCCAAGGGCACCAGCACCCGAGGCCTGTTGAGCGCCACCGCCGTGAAGTCCGAGATCACCCCCGCAGAACCCTGGACCACCAGACCGCTGACGGTGCCCGCCGACGGGGCGTTTGGGGTTCCACCGGCGGGCACCACCAAAAAAACCGCGCCCGCCCAGCCCGCGTGGTGGCGCACCGCCTTCACCGCTCACCCCGGAACGGGCGCCGATACTGGGGGCCTCGTGTTAACGGTGACCGCCGCGGCCCCGGGCGCGGTGCTACTGAACGGCCACCACGCCGGGCCGCTGGCCACCGGCAAAAACGAATTAGAACTGCACGCCGGCTGGTTGGCCACGGACGGGAAGAACACCCTCACGTTCTTCGACGAGGGCGGCGGCAAACCCCAGGCCTTGAAATTGTCCCGGATCTAACCACATCCCCCACGCAACGCCGCATCCTGGCCCGCTATGTCTACCCACAAACACCACCAGGCCGCCGCCGACCGCCGGGCCCACTGCGCCGTGCTGACAGTCAGCGACACCCGCACCTCCGCCACCGACCGTGGCGGAGACGCCGTGGCCCACGCCCTGACCGCCGCAGGCCACACCGTCGCCCAACGTTCGCTGGTCCCCGACGAGCCGGGCGCGGTTGTGGCCGCGCTGAAGGGCTGGCTTCAGGCCTCGGCCCCGCCCGACGCGATCATCACCACCGGCGGCACCGGTATCGCCCGCCGCGACACCACCGTCGAGGTCGCCCGGAGCCTGGTCGACAAAGAGCTTGAAGGCTTCGGCGAGCTGTTCCGCATGCTCAGCTACCAGCAGGTCGGCCCCGCGGCCATGCTCAGCCGCGCCGTGGGCGGCCTGGCGGGCGAGACGTTGCTGTTCACGCTGCCCGGGTCGGTGAACGCGGTCACCCTGGCCATGGAGAAGCTGATCGTGCCCGAGCTGCCGCATCTGGTGTGGGAGCGGAGCCGGTAGAGCGAGAGGAAACGGCCGTTTTTTGATACGCAGCGGTTTCGGGACCTTACGTCGAGGCGCAGAGACGCAAAGACGTGGAGAAGAAGCAAGACGATGACCCGGTCCGCCGATTCCCCCTTGTCTCCCGGGATCTGCCTCCCCGGGATCTGACCACCCGCTGCGAGACCTTTTTTCTGATTTCTCTGCCCCTCTGCGTCTCTGCATAAAACACCACGGGGCCGTTCCCCGCCAACGCGCCCGCAAAGAGCAGCCGGCTAAACTCTCCTCCATGGCCAAGACCCCCACCAAAAAACCCACCCCCCTCGAAGTCGTCGAGCCCGTGGGCCCGCGCGTGCTCATCCGCAAAGACGAAGACAAAAAGACCACCAAGGCCGGCATCCACCTGCCCGACAAGATCGAGATCCCCACCCTCACCGGCCGAGTCGTCACCGTCTCGGCCGAGGTCGAGGACGACGAGAAGTACCCCATCGACCAGTACGACAAGGTGCTGTTCAACCCCAAGGGCGCTATCCCGGTCGACTTCGAGGGCGACAACCGCCTGTTCGTGGTCCCGGTCGAAAACGTGGTCGCGGTGTTCCGCAAGGCCGACTGACGCGTATTTCATCGTCGGCGCCGGCGTGGCCTGAAAACGCCAAGGCCGTTTCACGCAGAGCCGCCGAGAACGCAGAGCAGACGCAAGCGGCGGACGGCGCCGCGGCGCTTTCCGCTCGGCGTCTCGGCGTGAAAAGCCGGTGGTCGATCGTGGCCAATGGGAAGGCCAACTGGCTGTAGTACGCGCTCGGATGCCGCTTGCGTCTTCCTTGGCGTCTTGGCGCCTCCGCGTCTTGGCATAAAAGCGCCCCCCCCTCCCGCCCCAAACGCACCGAACACGGCCACCCCGACCCTTTACAATCCCGCCCATGTCCACCGCCCCCGCCGCGTCGCCGGCCGCCGTTACCGTCACCCGCATCGAAGTCCGCCCGCAGGACCCCGCCGCCGACGCCCGGGCCGCGCGGGCCTTGGCCCAGGCCCGCGCCAACTTCGGCGCTGACGCGGTCCGGGCCGTCACCGTCACCGACGTCTTCCTGATTGAAGGCCCGCTCGACGCCGACGCCGCGCAGCGGGTGGCCGGCGAGCTGCTGGCCGACCCGGTGGACCAAACTGCCCATCTCGGGGTGGCCGCCCCCGCGCCCGGGTCCGCCACGCTGGAGGTCCACTACCTGCCGGGGGTGATGGACCCGGTGGCCGACTCCACCCGCGACGCGATCGGCGAGATGCTCGGAGCCCAGCTTCACGGCGCCGCGGTGCAGGTGCGCACCGGCGTGCGCTACGACTTCGACGGGATGGACGCGCCGCCCGCCGCACTCGAAGCCTTCGCCCGCGGGCGCTTCGCCAACCCGGTGGTGCAGGGCATCCACACCCGGCCCCACCACCCCGCGTCGTTCGAAACCGGCACCCCCCAGCCCTTCAACCTGCGGCACGTCGCCATCCGCGAGCTGGACGACGCGGGGCTCGAAAACCTCTCTCGCGACGGCCACCTGTTCCTCTCGCTCGAAGAGATGCAGCGCATCCAGCAGCACTACCGCGAGCAGGACCGCGAGCCGACGGACATCGAGCTGGAAACCCTCGCCCAGACCTGGAGCGAGCACTGCGTGCACAAGACCCTCAAGAGCACGGTGCACTACCGCGGCCCGGCGGGCGACGCGGTGTTCGCCAACAAAGGCGGCCACGACACGCAGCCCGACGGCTCGGTCACCATCCACAACCTGCTGAAGCAGACCGTGGCCAAAGCCACCTTCGACCTGAAAGACAAGTGGAAGGGCACCGGCAAAGACGGCTGGCTGGTCAGCGTGTTCGACGACAACGCCGGCATCGTGCGCTTCGACGACCAGGACGGCATCGCCATCAAGGTTGAAACCCACAACCACCCCAGCGCCCTGGAGCCCTACGGCGGCGCCGCCACCGGCATCGGCGGCTGCATCCGCGACATCATGGGCACGGGGCTTTCGGCCAAGCCCATCGCGAACACCGATACCTTCTGTGTGGCCAGCCCCACCACCGACCCCGCGACCATGCCCGCGGGCGTGATCCACCCCAAGCGCGTGCTGGAGCGCGTCGTCGACGGCGTGCGCGACTATGGCAACCGCATGGGCATCCCCACGGTCAACGGCGGGGTGGTCTTCCACGACGACTACCTGGGCAACCCGCTGGTGTACGCCGGGTGCGTGGGCATCATCCCGCTGGACAAGTGCTTCGGCTCGCCCAGGCCCGGCGACCGCATCATCATCCTGGGCGGGGCGACCGGGCGCGACGGCATCCACGGCGCCACCTTCAGCAGCGCCGAGCTGACCGACACCCACGCGGACGAGTTCAGCCACGCGGTGCAGATCGGCAACGCCATCACCGAGAAGAAGACGATGGACGTGCTGCTCAAGGCCCGCGACTACCGCGCGCCCGACGCCCCGGCCGACGCGCCCACCCGCTGCCTGTTCACCGCCATCAGCGACTGCGGGGCCGGCGGGTTCAGCTCCGCCGTGGGCGAGATGGCCGAGAAGGTGGGGGCGAAAGTCACCCTGGACACCGCGCCGCTGAAGTACGACGGGCTGACCTACACCGAGGTGTGGATCAGCGAGGCCCAGGAGCGCATGCCCCTGAGCGTGCCGCCCGAAAACGTCGCGGCGCTCAGGCAGCTCTGCGAAGACGAGGACGTGCCCTTCTGCGACCTGGGCGCGTTCGGCCACGAAGCCCACGGCGAACCCACCCTCGAGCTCAGCTGGCACGGGCAGACCGTCGGCACGCTCTCCCTGCCGTTCATGCACGACGGCGTGCCCATGCCCACCCGCGCCGCAGAGTGGGCCCCGGGCATGAAGCTGGGTTCCCAAAAAGCAGACAGCACCCTTTTAGCTTCGCAAGCAGCCCCGGCCAACGGGCCTTCTGAGATCGAACCGGCCTTGCTCGCGCTGCTGGCCCACCCCAACATCGCCAGCAAGCACTGGATCATCCGCCAGTACGACCACGAGGTGCAGGGCGGCAGCGTGGTCAAGCCGCTGGTGGGCCCGCAGCAAGACGGCCCCTCGGACGCCGCGGTGCTGCGGCCCAAGCTCGGCAGCGACCGGGGCATCGCGCTGAGCAACGGCATCGCGCCGTACCTCAGCGAGAAAGCCAACGACGACGGCACCGCCACCGACGGCGACAGCTACTGGGCCACCCTCGCCGCGCTGGACGAAGCCATCCGCAACGCGGTCTGCACCGGGGCCGACCCCACGCACGTCGCGATCCTGGACAACTTCTGCTGGGCCCGCTGCGACGACGCGAAACAACTCGGCAGCCTGGTCCGCGCCGCCGAGGCCTGCTACGACGGCGCGATGGCCTACGAAGCGCCCTTCGTCTCGGGCAAAGACTCGCTCAGCAACCAGTTCACCACCGAAGACGGCCGGCTGATCACCATCCCCCCCACCATGCTCATCAGCGCCCTGGCCATGGTCAACAACGTGACCCGCTGCGTGACCATGGACGCCAAGGCCCCGGGCAACGCGCTGCTCGCCGTGGGCACCACCACCGCCGACCTGGGCGGCAGCCACCTGGTCGCCACCGGCCACGCCGAAGCCGGCGCTCGCCTCACCATCCCGCGGCTGGACCTCGAAGCGGGACCGAAAATCGCCCACGCCGTCGCGGGCCTGATCGCCGCGGGCCACGTCGCCAGCGCCCACGACTGCAGCGAAGGCGGGCTGCTGGTCGCCGCCGCCGAGATGGCATTTGCCGGCCGTATCGGGCTGGACCTAGAACTCACCAACCTGCCCGTCGCCGGTGAGCCCACCCTTGCGGCACGGTGTTTTGCAGAAAACCCTGCCCGGTACCTGCTGGAAATCAGCCCGGACCACCTGGACGCCACGATCCGCGCGCTCCGCGAAGCCAGCGTGCCCTTCGCCCAGGTCGGCACCTTCGCCGGACACGACCGCCTGACCCTGCGGGCCGCCGACGGACCGAAGGCCAACCTACCGCTGGACACCCTGCGAGACACCTGGCTGGGCACGCTGGACTTCTGACCCGGCTTCCGGGACCACCCCGCCCCTGCCCCGGGCCTCGCCTTCGCGCCCGCCGCAGGGCCCCTTTTCCCGACACCCCTCCATGCCCACCGAACGCTTCGAAAAACAGATCGACGGCTGCACCGTCTACGGCCTGCGCTCCGAGTCGGTCGAGCTGACCATCTGCCCCGAACGCGGCATGCGGGTCATCGACTTCATCGACCGCCGCACCGGGCGCCGCTGGTTCTGGGCCCCACCGGTGGGCGAATCGGGCGAGCCGCGTCTGCCGCGCAACCGCCGGGGCGATTCCTTCGAAGACAGCCCCCTGCTGGGCATGGACGAGTGCCTGCCCGGCGTCGATCCCTGCCCCCTCAGCCCCGACCACGGCGAGGTCTGGCCCCGCGCCGCCCGGCTGCTGGACGACGCGCCGGGCATCCTGCGCACCCGCGTGTCGCTGCCCGGCTGCGGACTGGACTTTGAGCGCGCCGTCGCCTTGGACGGCGACGAAGCCCGATTCGATTACCGACTCACGAACCCCGGTAAAGAACGTCGCGCCTACCTCTGGGCCGCCCACCCGCTGCTGACCGTGATGCCCGGCGACACCATCGAGTTGCCGCCCGACGTCACTCAGGTGCAAGTCACCGGCAGCGCCGGAGTCCGCGGACTCCTACCCGGCACCGCCTCCTGGCCCCGGCTCACCCCCGTGGCCGACGCCGCGGCCCTGCACCTGGCCGCGGACCGAGCCCCGGCTACGGTCAAGGCCTTTGCCACGGGTTTTGCTCGGGGCGAAGCCAGCCTCCGCAACGACCAGACCGGCGACCGCCTCTCGCTACGCTTCGACCCCGAACAGATCGGGGCCCTGGGCGTATGGATCAACCGCGGGTACTGGAAAGCCAGCCACCAGGTTGCACTGGAACCCACCAACGCACCGGTGGACTCGCGCACCGCTGCCGCCGCCCTGGACACCGACGCCACCCGCATCGCCCCGGGCGAAACCAAGACCTGGGGCTGGGTGTTGCGCACCCACCCGACCAAGCGGGTGTGAATCGGGGTTTGGGCGCGTCGCGCATGACCAGTTGTTTGATGAGGTGGACTGCGCCGTCCCGCTCAACGTACGGGCGCAGCGGGCCCGCGGAGTTGGAATCGTGTGACGAAGGCCTGGGCAAGTCGGTGAACGCGGAGCCACGTGGCCGGTGTCGGGCGGCTTCGCGGAAATAACTTTCGATTTTCGTGCATCGTGGATGAAAGTCGCGGCTCGGAACATGGCGTGGGTTTGTGCTTGCGACGGGTGATCTTGGCGCGGCCGGGCCACAAGTCCAAAGCCCCGTCCCAAGGGCCAGGGGTCAAACCGCATGATTAGCTCCGGATGGTTCTCGACCGGGCGCGGGCCGGCGACGGGGGTGGGGTGAGTCACGCAAGTACTCTCAGCTCCCGCTAATCATTTGCGGAATGACCCCGTCGCGCGAGGTCGCGCCGAAGGGTGGCGGAAGCTTTTTGTGGGTCGGGGTCGGGGTTGGGGTGCCGGCGTCGACTGGTGGGCGGGGCTGGCCGTCGGCGTGGACGCGGTCATTTCAAAAATATTCTCACACGGAGACGCGGCGGCGTGGAGCGAAGACACGGCCGGAGAAACCTTTCCGCCAGCGCTTGCGTCCGCTGTCTTGCTCCGTGGCCTCGGCGTCTTGCACGTCGCTGTGGGCCTTGGCCGCAAAGTAAGCGGCACGTCGGCGAACACCTGCCGCTCAACTCGGTGCCCCGCCCGTGGCCATGTCGCGCATGACCGGCAGTTTCGAGTGCGCCGCGCAGCCCCACTCAACTCGCGAGCGCAGCAAGCCTACGGACTTGGGGTGTGCGACAAACCCAGCGCCAGCGGTTCAACAGAGAACTGCGTCGTCGAGCAACAGGTGGTTGTGCGACTCAAACACCCGCCAAGGTCTGCTGGCCGCGGCGCACCGCCGGCAGGGCCCGCAGCCGGATCCAGCCGGTGGCGCGCCGCTGCTCGGTCAGCACCACCCGCCGCCGCAGCGCCGCGTCGCGGCCGAAGCAGCGGCGCACCTTCACCGGGTGGTTGCAGTCGCTGGACCGGTGCAGCAGCACCACCTTGCGCGGGTTGCCCGCCCCGCTCAGCTCGTTGACCCGGCGCACGGCCGCCAGGGCCTGCTCGTTGCTCAGGTGACCGGAGTCCGAGAGGTTGCGCCGGTTCACCCACGACGGCCGAGACGACTGCTTGGTCATGCCTTCGTCGTAGTTGCTCTCGATGCACAGCACGTCCACGCCCGCCACGTGCCGGCACAGCGCTTCGGGGGCGTGGCCCAGGTCGGTCGCGAAGCCCACCGACGTGCCGCAGGCCAGGTCAAATCGAAACCCCGATGTGCCCTGCCGGTCGTGCTGCAACCGGATCGCCTCGGCGGTGACGTGCGGCGCCACGCGGAAGACTTTGTGTTCTTCGAACGGCCGCACCAAGCCCATGGTCTGCAGCTGCTGGTTGTTACGCACTTTCCGCAAGTCTTCCAGGTGCCAGCGGTGACAGAACAGCGGCAGGCCCAAGTCCACCATCGTCCGCACCCAGCCGGGGCGGAAGTGGTCGGTGTCGAAGTGCGTGACGCAGATACCCGACAGGTCGGTCAGTGTGAATCCCGCCCGGTGCAGACGCTGGGTCGTCGTCCGCGGCCCCAGCCCCGCGTCGATCAGGATCGCCGAGGGCCGCACGCCCGGGGCCGGGGTGCAGGTCAGCAGAGTCACGTTGCCGCCCGATCCGGAACCCAGCACGCACAGCCCCAGCGTCGGCGGGGGTCCCGCCGACACCGACGCTGGGGAGGCAGACGCGCAGCCGGCGTCAAACAAGTCCATCTGTAACGGCGTGACGGGTTTCATGGGTGGGAAAAATGCCTTCCAAACTTGGGCCGACAGCAGATATTTCAGAGCTTTTCACTGTACCCGCAGCCGCCCCCTCGCCGCGCCCGATCTGTTCACTGCTATTCGTTATGCCCGCACCAACCCTCCCCACAGCCGCCGACGCCCTTCATGCCCTGGTCCCCTCGCGGATCCCCGGGGTTAGAATCACGGCGGCCTGGCCGCCCCGTCATCGGTTGCTTGCCACCACCGCCGGCATGTTGCTGTGCCTACTCGCGGGCGTGGGGTGCACCGACACTCGGGCCGCCGCGGTGCCGTCAGCGGTCACCCCGAGCTACTCCTATCTCCGCGACGCCTCGCCCGAAGCCCAGCGACACCTCTGGTCCCACACGCCGGGCCGGGCCGGCACCTTGCTGGCCGGAGCGCCCTGAGCAACGGCCCTTCGCCCGCCACCCGCTTCAGAATTCTCCTCCTCGAAGGCCAGACGCACCCCGCGTCTGGCCTTTTTCGTGATCGGCATCACCGGTTAAACTGCCTGCCCGCCGAACTGGTCCCCGCCCGCGCCCGCGGGCGTTTCGGTTGTCCCCCTCCCTTACCCCGAGAGAATCCCCCCGATGAGCTTCGAAATCGACACCGTCTACGGCCGCCAGGTCCTCGACTCCCGCGGCAATCCCACCGTCGAGGTCGAAGTCCACCTGCTGGACGGCACCGCCGGCCGGGCCATGGTGCCCTCGGGCGCCTCGACTGGTGAAAATGAAGCGGTCGAGCTGCGCGACGGCGACCCGGACCACTACCTGGGCAAGAGCGTGCACAAGGCGATCGAGAACATCAACGTCGAGATCGAGCCCGAGCTCATGGGCCTGGACGCCCGCGACCAAGAGCACATCGATCAGGTCATGATCGAGCTCGACGGCACCAAGAACAAAAGCAAGCTGGGCGCCAACGCCATGCTGGGCGTGTCGATGGCCGTGGCCCACGCTGCCGCCGAGGCCAGCGGCCTGCCGCTGTACCGCTACCTGGGCGGCAGCGGCGCCAAGGTGTTGCCGGTGCCGATGATGAACATCCTCAACGGCGGCAAGCACGCGGACAACACCGTGGACTTTCAGGAGTTCATGATCCAGCCCTGGGGCTTCGAAAACTTCGACGACGCCATGCACGCGGGCGTGAAGATCTACCACACCCTCAAGGGCGTGCTGCACGACAAGAACCTCAGCACCGCCGTGGGCGACGAGGGCGGCTTCGCCCCGGACCTCAAGAGCAACGAAGAGGCGCTGCAGATCATCGAAGAAGCCGTAAAAAAGAGTGGCTACAAGTGGGGCGAAGAGATCTTCGTGGCCCTGGACCCCGCCACCAGCGAGCTGTGGAACGAAGCCGAAAAACTTGGCAAAGAAGGTTACAACTTCTTCAGCAGCGACCCGGGCAAGACCATCACCGCCGACGAGATGATCGACACCTGGGCCGGCTGGTGCGACAAGTACCCCATCCGCAGCATCGAAGACGGCCTGGCCGAAAACGACTGGGACGGCTGGAAGAAGCTCACCGAGAAGCTGGGCGACAAGGTGCAGCTGGTCGGCGACGACCTGTTTGTCACCAACAAAGACTTCCTGAAGCGCGGCATCGACAGCGACACCGCCAACTCGATTTTGGTCAAAGTCAACCAGATCGGCACGCTGAGCGAGACCTTCGACGCCGTGGGCCTGGCAATGCGCAACGGCTACAGCGCCGTGCTCAGCCACCGTTCGGGCGAGACCGAAGACGCCACCATCGCCGACCTGGCGGTGGCCACCAACTGCGGCCAGATCAAGACCGGCGCCCCCTGCCGCAGCGACCGCACCGCCAAGTACAACCAGCTCATCCGCATCGCCGAAGAGCTGGGCGACAACGCGGTGTACGGCGCGGCGACGTGGAACAAGGGCTGAGCGAGCCTTTTTGATTCAGACCACTACGTGAAGGCGGCTCCTTTTGGGAGCCGCCTTTTTCGTGCGCTGCGCGACGTTGATTTTAAGAGACGCCGAGCCAACTGTCCTTGGGGTGGGAGACGATATCTGCCGGGGATCGAGTAACGAAGCGCGACGTGGCCGGTGTCGCGGGGCTTCGCGAAAATAACTTTCGATTCCCG
>CALLPP010000197.1 GCA_938015655.1 uncultured Algisphaera sp. | reverse complement strand
GGGCGGCGATCCGGGCATCGGCAAGTCCACCCTGCTTTTGCAGGCGGCCATCGCCCTGGCCCGCGCCGGCCGGAAGGTGCTGTACGTGACTAGCGAGGACTCCGCCGGCCAGCTACGGATGCGGGCCGAGCGCTTGGCCCGCGACCAAGAGGGGCTTCCCGACGCGTTGTTTGTGCTGGCCGACACCAACCTGGCCCGCGTGGTGGAGCAGGCGCGCCGGCTGAGCCCCGAGCTTCTGGTGATCGACTCGATCCAGATGATTTACAAGGGCGACCTGCCCGCGGCCCCGGGCACGGTGACGCAGCTGCGCGCCTGCTGCCTGGAGTTGGTGTACCACGCCAAGGCGACGGACACGGCGCTGGTGCTGGTGGGCCACGTGACCAAGCAGGGCGCGTTGGCGGGCCCGCGGCTGCTGGAACACATGGTGGACACGGTGCTGTACTTCGAAGGCGACCGCTACCACGCCCACCGGGTGGTGCGGGCGGTGAAGAACCGCTTTGGCAGCACGCTGGAGGTGGGTTTGTTCGAGATGACCGGTGTGGGCCTGCGCGAGGTGGCCGACGGCGCCGGGCTGCTGGCCGCCGAGTACCGCCCGCAGAGCGGGAGCGTGGTGTGCCCGGTGCTGTCGGGCAGCCGCTGTTTGTTGGTGGAGGTGCAGGCGCTGACCGCAGCGGGGTTTTTGGGCAGCACCAAGCGCAAGGTCAGCGGGCTGGACCGCTCGCGGCTGGACGTGCTGATCGCGGTGTTGGAGAAGCGCGGCGGGCTGAAGTTGGCCGACCAAGACGTGTTTGCCAGCAGCGTGGGCGGGATGAAGGTGGGCGAACCCGCGGCGGACCTGGCGGTGGCGCTGGCCATTACCGGGGCGCACTACAACCGGGCGCTGGAACCGGGCACCTGCGTGTTCGGCGAGATCGGACTGGGCGGCGAGGTGCGGCAGGTGCAGCAGATCGAGCGGCGGATCATCGAGGCCTCGCGGCTGGGCTTTACCCGGGTGGTCGGGCCTGATGTTGAGCCGGACAAGGCGACGATGCGGTCGGCGGGAAAGGTGAAGCTGGTGCGGGTCAAGACGCTGGACGCGGCCCTACAGCAACTTGGGTAGCAGGCACGAGGGGGGCGGCGGCCGGGCCGACTTTTTAGCGTCGGGCCCCGGATGCCCGAAAATATCATTGTGCTGCGCTGCCGTTTCATGTTGTTGTTTGCTGGTCTGCTAAGTGGATTCTGGACCTGGGCGTGGGCCCCTGGTGCGGCGGCCGACGAAGTGGACCGGGAGCTTGACGCCCGCATCCGTGCCCACCGTCAGGCCGAAGTGTCCTTTGTAGTGCTGGGTCGCGAGGATCAGGGGGCCGAAGGGGCGGTGGTTGAAGTTCAACAAGAATCCCACGCTTTCCGGGTGGGCTTTCGGATGGCCGCGGACGGCCCGCCCCTGCCCGCAACGTTTGACCCCGACGCTCCGGGTTGGCGTGTGTTCAATGCGGTGTCGCTGGCCGAACGCACCGGCTGGCGTGACCTGCAACCCCAAGGCCCGGCGGATTTTGCGGGCCGCCGGGTGCGGGCAGCCCTGACCGAGGCAGCGCGGGCCCGGCTGGCCGCGCGGTGGGGGCCGCTGGTGCCCGGGTCGGTATACGACTTGCCCGAGTGGGCCGTGTCGCTGCGGGGTGACGACCTGCGCCGCGTGTTGGTGGCCTACCTCGAACGTGTGGTGGGCACCTACGGCCGCACGGTGACGGGTATCGATTTGCCCGGGCGTCCGGCCGACGGCCGGCTGGGCTTTCGCATGGTGCGGTTGCTACAGCAGGGGGCCGATGCCCTGGCCCCGGGCACGCCGTTGAACCTGGCGTTTGGCACCGGGCTGACCGGGCCCGAAGCCCGCCCCGGGCAGCAGGCGGCCGATGCGGCGGCAAAACAGTTTGTGGGTCATCGCGGGCTCACCCTGGGCGCGCTGCTCGGGCCGTCCTCGGACGATGCCCTGGATGCGGCGTTGAACGGTTGGCGCACCCTGGGGCTGCCGGGGGTGGTGGAACCCTTGACGGTGAACGACGACCCGGCCCTGGACCGTGGGGAGAACCTGCGGCGGGTCCTGCGGCGGCTCTTCGCAGAGCCCTGGATTCAAGGCGTGTACTTCGATGCTTCGGCCGTCGCCACAAAAGGCGACCAGTCCGCGGCGTTGTTTGAGACGGCGGGCGACCCCACCGCCGCGGGCCGTGTCTTAGATGTGCTGTTTGCCCAGACCTGGTGGACGCAGGTCGGGGTGACTGCGGGTCCGGGCGGCCGCGCGGCGGCCCGCGTGTTCTACGGCCGCCACCGGGTGACTGTGACCTTACCCGACGCCACGGTGTTCACCACCGCGCTCTGGGTTGGCCCGGGCGAGAACGGCCCCCGCACGGTGGTGCTGCAGCCAGTGTCCGAAACGGTGCGGGCAGAACCGTCCGCCGGGCCTGTTGTTCGCTGACCTGCGGTTTTTTTGGCACGACGAAGTGGCGCCGCCACGGTGCTCTAACGCACGGTCTCAACCGATGACCGCCGGATCGTGCGGGTGCGGATGCCGTCGCGCAGCGCGAACCCGCGGCGCAGGCTTCCCGAGCCGCCGCGGCCCGGGCCTAGGTCGATGGTGGTGGTTTGTGCGCTGAGCTGCGTGGGGCTACGAAAGCCGGCGGTCACGGACCGCCGGTGGTCGTTCCGGGCGGCGTACGGACCGCCCTGAGACTGCACCCCGGCGGGTGCCAACACCAATGACCGACGCCGCCCCCGGGTGTCGGTCAGCGGGCCGAGGTCGGTGCCGCCGACGTCGCCACGCAGTGCGGTCGATCGCGACCAAGACGCGTCGGGGCTCGGCCCGCGGACCGTGCAGCCGCCGAGAGAGAACACCAGAAGTCCGGTGAGCAGGGGTAGGCGGGGGACGGACGAGAAGTGATGCATGCCCGGAGGCTGCCACGGGTTTTTGTAGATGTGCCCACGTTTATTTAAAGCGAATTTTTAAAGTGACTTACGTTATTTTTATGGATTCGTGGCGGGGCCGTTTGTCCGGAATGTAGCCCCGACACCACATTTTTGGGTGGTGCAGTTGGGTTGTCCCCGCCCGGCGCGGCGGGCTCCGCTTGACGCCGGCCGGGGATTGGCGACAATCCACGCCCACGCAGGCCCGACGCGGGCCTGAACTTTTCTCCAGCGGCGCCGTAGTCACGGCCGTCGCTTCCCAAAGGGCCCCGCCTCACCGCGGGGTACACGGACCCGCCGCCCAGGCGGGCAACCCACCATGGCCAACTACACCGGCCCCAAAGTCAAGCTCTCCCGTCGCGTGGGCGTGCCCATCGCCGACATCCCCAAGCACACCACCAAGCGGCAGCTCAACCCGCCGGGCGTCCACGGCTTCCGCGGCCGCCGCCTGCGCGACTACGGCATCCGCCTGAACGAGAAGCAGAAGCTCCGCTTCCACTACAACGTGCTCGAAAAGCAGTTCCGCGGCTACATGAAGCTGGCCGGCCGCAGCCAAGGCAACACCGGCACTGTGATGCTGCGTCTGCTCGAACAGCGGCTGGACAACGTGGTCCGCCGCTTGGGCTGGGCCCGCACCATCTGGGCCGCCCGCCAGATCGTTAGCCACAGCCACGTGCTGGTCAACGGTCAGAAGTGCAACGTCGCATCGCGACAGATCAAAGTGGGCGACACGATCACCCTCAAAGACGGCATCAAAAAGCTGGTCCGTGAAAACATGGAAAGTCTGCCTGGTCATGAAACGCCGGACTGGTTGTCCTTTGACCCTTCGACCCTCGACGCCAAGATCGTCGCGGTGCCCACCGCCGATCAGGTGCCCTTCGATGTAAACATGAACCTAATTGTCGAATTTTACCGCTAAGGCGGTTCGGGACGAAGGTTCGATCAGGAGCGAGAAAGACCAAGTCCTAACAGCAGAACTCCCCGGTTGTGGCTTCGGCCGCTTCCGGGGATTTTTTTTGGCTACGGAGGTCGGGCCGCTGACGGGGCATGGGGCCTGCTGCGCGGCCCGCTCGCTTCGCGTCTCACGAGGCCCCCCGAGGGGCCGCGACCGGGCAAACCGCTTCGCGAGCGAAAGACTCGTGACGGCCTCCCGACCCGCTGGCCGCCCAGCCTCCTTCTCGAGCTACAAGGGCCGGCGTCGGATGATGGACGCGGGAAAAGTAAGGGCGGGCAAAAAAAACCACCGCGGGTGAGTGCGGCGGTGGGGGAGGTTTTTGAATCGCCCGGACTTCGGACTTCGGACTTCGGACTTCGCCCGCTACTTTTTTTCTTTGGGCAGTAGCGCGTCAATCAGGTCGGGACTGGCATGTAGGATGCGTTGGCAGCTGCTGCACTGCACCGGGCGATCGGTGGCGGTGAGGGTGGCGTTGACCACCTGAATGGGCAGGCTCATGAAACACGCGCCGCAGGTGTACTCCATCCGGCGACGGTCTTGTTCTTCTATCTCGCCTAGTGCCTCGCCGTCGAACTCGTCGATCAGCTTGGTGTAGAGATCCAAGGTTTCTTGGGAGATCGGCGCGGCCGCAGCGTCACGCTGGGTCTGCAGCTCGCTCAGCTGGTCGCTGATTTCCGACTCGCCTTCGGTGACTTCTTTTTGGGCGCCTTCGACGAGCGCGCGCTGCTCGTCGGTTTTGGTCGCTAGTAGCTTCAGCCGTAATTGTAGCTCTTCGACGTCGCCCATTTCGCTCAGGGTTGCGTCTTCGTGCTTCGCTTTTTCGGCTTTCTGGGTGTTGACCTCGACCAGCAGCGCGGAGTATTCCTTGTTGCTGCGGACCGTCGACATGGTCTGCCGCAGCTGCTCAATACGAGCTTCGACCGATGCGGCCTCGTTTTCCTGCGTGGCTACCTTGGCCTGCGCTGTCTTCAACTGGTCCGCAAGCTCGCCGTGCTGACGCTCGTGTTGTTCTAGCCGGGTCTGGGTGGCGGCCAGACGGCGGGCGGCGGCGTCTACGCGGCTGCGCAGGGCCTGGAGCTGCCGGTCAACGGTGTACAGGGTGCGAAGCTGGTCTTGAACGGACAACGGGCAAACTCCGGAGGATCGAGAAACGCCGGCCGCTCGCGAACACGGAGTGGACGAAACGGCGAGCCTGACCATGCACTATATCAAAGGTTGGCTCTCGGCCCCTTGGAGCCGCTGATACGGGGGCGATGGCTGATTTGAATGCGGGGCCGCCGCGGTCAGGGCCGCCCGACTGGTCCACGCATAAACTTACTTTTTCAAGAAACCGTTTCCGGGGCTTGAAAGTGGCTAAGTCGCGGCTTGCCAGGGCCTGCTCACTTGGATATACTCCTCGTCCCGTTTCGGGGCTGTAGCTCAGTTGGGAGAGCGCTTGTATGGCATACAAGAGGTCGTCGGTTCGATCCCGTCCAGCTCCACTATTTAACTCGGGTGCCGGATTTCCGCACCGAAGTTAAAGAAACCGCCTTCTTTGGCGGTTTTTTTATGCGCAAGAGTTGGCCGATGATGTGGGGACGAGGCGGCCGGCGGTCCGCAGGTTCCGCTTAGGCCTGGCCGTGTGTTCCGCCCGTGTGAAATCGATATGCGTCCCATACTCCCAGCACCGCCCGAGTCCGCCGGATCGGATCGCCACGGCGACAAGATCGGTCTGGACCAAGCCACGTCCATTGTTCAGCGCAAGCTTTTTCCGGGGCTACGGGTCGTCGCGCAGCGCAAGTTGTACGGCGGTTCGATCAACCGCGTGATCGAGTGGCGCACCGATGGCGAGCCTGCGTCGATCGTGGCCAAGCTCAACAACTCGCGCAACGTGGCGGTGTTTGAGCGTGAGCGGGCATCGTTGCAGATCTACCGTGACCACACCTGCTTGCCGGTGCCCCGGGTCTGGACGGTGCTGGCCCGGGAGCCGGAGTTTGATGGGGCAGGGCTGTTGATGGAAAAAATTCCAGGGGTGCCCCTGTCCGACGCGCGTATCACTCCGCGCGGGCGGCAGCACCTACAGCGTCAGCTGGCCCGCCACGTGTCCGACCTGCACGCGAACCACCGCGGAGACTTCGGCTCGGCCCTAGAAAACGCGGGCGTGCCGCGTTGGATCGATAGCTTCCGGCCGGTGATTGAAAACGAGTTCAGCCGGGTGCGCGAGGTGTTCAGCTCGTCGTGCCGGACGTTTATTGACAGCCTGCTGCGACGGCTGGGTGACTGGCTGCCCGAGGGGGCTACGCCTACGCTGGTTCACGGCGACCTGTGGGGCAACAACATCCTCGTTGACGACCGCCATCCGGACCGACCCGAGGTCTTGGCGTTCATCGACGGCGTGGCGTCGTACTGCGATCCGGAGTATGAGCTAGCCTACCTGCGGATGTTTGGCACCGCCGACGATACGTTCTTCGAGGCTTACCGCGTGCAGCACCCGTTGCGGCCGGGCTTTGGTCGCCGCTGCCGGGTGTACTGGCTCAACACGATGATGATGCACGTGCGGGTGTTCGGTGAGCGCTATGCCCCGGCTTGCGAAGACCTGGTATCTCAGCTGCGTCAGATGGCACGGTGAGCACCACCCGTGGCAAGCCGTTGTCGGTTGGGTTACAAACTAATGTCGGTACAGTGCGCGGACACCCGGCCCGGTGGCCCAATTGGCAGAGGCACACGACTTAAAATCGTGACAGTGTGGGTTCGAACCCCACCCGGGCTACTGAACCGCCTTCCAATGCGTTGATACGCGTTGGAAGGCGGTTTTTTTGTGGGTTTTTGATCACCGCAAAGGGGCCGCGCACCGCAATTAGCCCGGCTCTTCGGCCCGCGGGTGGGCGATGCGGCGGCGGGGCCTAGTACTCCCGCCGCTGCCGGGCCGGCGGGATGTTCATCTGTTTGCGATACTTCGCCACCGTGCGGCGGGCGATCTCGATGCCCTTGGTTTTCAAAGCCTCGACCAGCTCGTCGTCGTTTAGTGGCTTTTGCTTGTCTTCAGCGTCGATGACGTCTTTGAGCTTCGCCTGCACGGCGGTCCAGCTCATGGCGTCGCCCGCGTCGGTCTCGGTGCCGCCGCTGAAGAACATCCGCAGCGGGAAGATGCCCCGCGGGGTCTGCAGGTACTTCTCGTTGACCGCGCGGCTGACCGTGGCCACGTGGATGCCCAGCTGGTCGGCCACCAGGGTCATGGGCAGGGGCTTGAGGGCCGACTCGCCCTGCTCAAAAAAGGCCCGCTGCGCCTCGATGACCACGCCGATGACCCGCAGCAGCGTCGCGTGGCGCTGGCGCACGGCGTCCATCAGCCACTTGGCGTTGCGCAGGTTCACGCCGATGAAGTCTTTGGTCTTTTTGTCGGTGTCTTTGTCGCTGGCCATCTCTTCGTAGCTGGCGCTGATCTGCAGCGCCGGCAGGCGGCCGTGGGTCAGCGTGGCGGTGTACAGGTCGCCGTCTTCGTCGTACTCGATCACCGCGTCGGGGGTGATGGTGCGCACCTCGTCGCGGGCCAGCAGCCGGCCGGGGTGGGGGTGGAACTGCCGCAGCTGGAGGATGGCCGCCTTGATCACCCCGATCTCCAGGCCGGTGGCCTTGGCGATTTTGGGATAGCGGTTGGCCTCGATGTCTTTGAGGTGCTCGCGCACCAGGGTGCGGGCGATCTTCAGGCCATCGTCGAGCGGCGCCGGCGGCGGGTCGAAATATAGCTTGTGGTCGATCTGCAGCAGCAGGCA
>CALLPP010000196.1 GCA_938015655.1 uncultured Algisphaera sp. | reverse complement strand
TCCAGCAGCGCGAGATATTGAAGCACGTCTCCGCGCGGAGCTTCTCCCAGGGCGCGGGCATCCCGTAGCGACGACCAGTCCTGCTCACGCAACCGCTCGAACTCAACCAATTCCGAGCCCGACAACCCGTGGTTGGCCTTCACCCACGCTTGTGGATCGGCGAGGATCTCCGCACGCTCCGCAGCAGGAATCGCGCCGACGCGCATCAGCTCGTTGGGAGCCACGAACGCCTCCGGATAACTCAGCGCCCACTCGGTTCCCTCGAAGGCGGTCACCATGCCCTCCGGGGTCTGCCGCTTGACTTCGTGCGTCAGGTTGTTCGTGAACGCGACTCTCCCGTCCCCGTCGAAATCAACCCACGCAATCAGCCCCGTCTGGTGCCAGTCGTGATACCACTGCGGCAGCTCTTCGGCGGATTTGCCGTTCAGGCCCGCGATGTCGTCCACCATGTAGTACCGGGCAAAGGCCGCAACCGACGGCGCGGTGAGGTACAGCAGGCTGATAAACCCCAGCGCCCAGAAGGCCGACCAGCGGGCCGCCTTCACCGTCTTCACCGTGTAAAAACGCACGATCACATGCGGCAAGCCCGCGGTGCCGGCCATCAGGGCCAGGCACACGCAGAACACGTTGAGCTTGTTCCACTTGCCCGCGTTCTCGCCGTAGGCCTCGGTGTAGCTGCCAAAACCAAACTGCTGGTTCAGGCCCGACAGCTTGTCCAGCAGGTACGGCCGGGCCGGGTCCACCGCGTCCAGCACCGGCGAGGCCAGCCCCACCGACGGGATCGGTTGCCCGGTGAGCTTCAGCGAGATCGCGATCGCCGGAATCAGGAACGCGGTGATCAGCACCCAGAACTGGGCCACCTGCGTGTAGGTGATACCCTTCATGCCGCCAAACACCGCGTACACGAACACGATCGCCATGCCGATGAACACGCCCGTAGCGGGCGCCACGCCCAGGAACCCCGAGAACACCACCCCCACGCCCTTCATCTGCCCCACCACGTAGGTAAAGCTGACGAAGACCGCGCACAGCAGCGCGATCAACCGCGCGGTCGATGAGTCGTAGCGGTCGCCGATGAAGTCGGGCACGGTGAAGTGGCCGAACTTGCGCAGATACGGCGCCAAAAGCAGCGCTAGCAGCACGTAGCCGCCGGTCCAGCCCATGAGGTACACCCCCCCGGCAAAGCCCATGCCTGAGATCAACCCCGCCATCGAGATGAACGACGCGGCGGACATCCAGTCCGCCGCCGTAGCCATGCCGTTGGCCGGCGCGGGCACGCCGCCGCCGGCGATAAAAAAACCCTTGGTGTCCTGCACCCGTGACAGCCAGGCGATGCCCAGGTAAACGCCGAAGGTCACCGCAACAAAGACGATGGTCCACAGCTTCTGGCTGCTCATCGCAAGCAGGGTCGCGGCCGGCAGATTCACGCGGCACCGCCTTGTTGCGGCGCCGCGGGCTTGCGCAACGCCGCGGCGTCACGGTGAAATTTCGCGTCCAGGCGGTTCATCACCACCGCGTAAATTAGAACCAGCACCACAAAAGTGGCGATACTGCCCTGCTGAGCAAACCAAAACCCCAGCGGCACACCGCCCAGCCGCCACTGGTTCAGCCAGTCGGCCCACAGCACCCCGCAGCCCAGGCCCACGAAGGCCCACACCCCCAGCAGAAGCGACATCACGCGGACGTTGCCGCGCCAGTAGCGGACCCGCAAGCGGGCCAGGGCGTCGTCGGAAGCAGAAGGCATGGCAGCTCCAAGCGGGGACACAAAGCCGAAGGTGAAACGCGGGCGCAGGCTAAGCCCCGCAGCGGCCCCCCGCAACACCCCCGCGGTAGGCTGCGGCCATGCAAGACCCCTTCGACCTGCTGCAACTCGCCGCGACGTTCGACCTGGATCCGGCCGCCCTCGAGGCGGCCTACCTGCGGGCCGCCGCCGCCACCCACCCCGACCGCTTCGACGACCCTCTGGAACAGGCCGACGCCGCGGACCGCGCGGCCGCCATCACCCACGCCCACGGCACCCTGAAAGACCCCGTAAAACGCGCCCGCGTGCTGCTTGCGCGCCTGGGCGGCATCACCCAAGCGGCCGGGTCGCCCCCCCCAGCCCTGCTGATGGAAGTGATGGAGGTTCGCGAGCAGCTCGAAGCCGCGCTGCACGAACAAGACCAGGACGAAGTCGTCCGCCTCCACGAGTGGGCCCAGGCTCGACGCCAGGGCCACCTGAACACCCTCTCCACCCTGTTCGCCGCCGACCCGACCGACACCGACGCGGTCACCGGCCAGCTCAACGCGCTGCGCTACATGCAGCGCATGCTCGACCAGATCGACGTCTAAAAAAACCGAGGCCGCAAGTGACCTCGGTCAGTCGGTTCCTCAACCCAGCGCCGAGCGCCCAGCCCATTCATAACGGCCGGAAGTCCGCCGGTTTCGGGTCGCTGGTCACCGGCAGCTCTTCGGCTTTGTAGCCCCCGTTCATGCGGAAGTAGAGCCACAAAATCAGGTAGCAGACAAACATGATCAGCGGCAGCGCGGCCACCTTGGCCAGGGCTGACTGCTTGGCTTCGGTCTGCACCTGGGCCACGCGGTCCTTCAGACGCTCATTGTCGATCGCGTCAAGCTTGGCCTGGTCCACCGCGCGGTACTCGCCCAGCAACGAAAGTCGGGGCTCACCGAACACCTTTTCGGATTCGCCGGGCAGCTCAGATTCCAGCGTGCTCTGCACGTGGGTGTTCTGAATGCTACCGATGATCGGCTGGCCCAAAATACCTACCCCCAGCAGCCCCACACCGGCGATGGCGTTAAGCGTCAGCGCTCCGCCGCGGGGAAAGCGTTCGCTCACCAGCCCCAGGGTGGTGGGCCAGAAAAACGCCTGACCGATCGCGTACACCGTGGCCGCGATCAAAATGGACAGCCCCGCGGCCGTGGAGAGAAACACCAAGCCCGCCGCGGCGAACAAACAACTCACCAACAGCAGGCCGATCGGGTTGAGCAGGCGGATCACCGGACCGCAGAACAGACGCAGCACAATCATGACCAACGCCGAGTAGACCAGCACCCAGCCGCCGTCGAGGCCGAAGTTGCTTTCCATCGCCGGCTCCATCAGCTCCTTGATCCAGCCGTCGGTGCCCAGCTCGGTGACCGCCAAAAGCACCATCACCAGCAGCAAGAAGACGAAAAGTGGGCGTCCCAGGCTGCGGGTGTAGACCAAAAACACCAGCCCCACCAACGCGCTGGGAATGATGGCCAGCGGCAGGTCGAATTCGGCAACCGACCCTAGAAACGGGATCGCGTCCGCATCGTAGAAACTGCGGATGACCCGCTCGATTTCCCAAAAAATCAGGCTCACCGAAACGAAGGCCCCCAGACCGCCGACCTCGCTGAGCATATCCCGGTAGCTCACGCCCGCGACCACGCGCTCGTTCACCGGGAAGTGCGCCTTGAGCACCATCGCCCCGTAGATCACCGTGGGGATCAACAAGATACCGACCTTGACCTCCCAGCCCGCGCCCCATTCGGACAGGCCGTGCAGCGGGCCGCCCTCGTTCATGCCCAGGATCAACAAGCCCGCGAACACAAAACCCGCCGGCCAACCCGCGTGCAGGATATTGAGCCAACGCGTCTTTTCTTTTGCGTACACCGTCGCGATCACGGGATTGATCACCGCCTCCACGGTGCCCGCCGCCAGCCCCGCCAGGAACATGCCGGCGTAAAGAATCCAGTAGCCCGCCGCCTGCCCCGCCCGCACCGCCTCGGCGTCGGCCGTCGCGGGGTCGGCCAGGGCCATCGGCGCCAGCAGCGTCACCCCCACCGAAACCAGATGGCAGGCAAACGCAAAACCCATCACGATTTTGTAGCCGATCCGGTCCACCACCAAGCTGAACAAGATGATGGTGATCGCGAAGGGCCAGAGCCCCGCCCCGTTTAACTGCCCCTGCTGGACCTGATCCAGCCCGAAGTCCGCTGCCCAGTCGCCAATCGTAAACGCACGGATCAAGAACGCGAACGAGGTCGCCATCAACGCCACGAAGCAAGTTACAAAAAGCCATTTAGAACCAGGTACGGCGGAACGATCTGCATCCATGAGGGTTCTCGGCGAGGGCTTTTGAAATGGCGGATTTAAGCGGACAATCGATTCAGACGGTTCGAAAAGGCTAGATCCGCCTCCCCACGGTGTCAACGGCGATGGAGAACGGTCAAGCCCCAACGGCACACCGTCGATATCCGCCGTACGTCTGTTGCCCTGCCACCGCCCCGTTAAGAAAACCCGCGATGCATCTGCCTCGAATCACCACGGCTTTGCCCCTTGCCATCATCGGATTTGCCCCGTCGGGGTGCGGCCCCTCGGCCGACTCGGTAGACGCCAAGATCGCGGCCAAGGTGGCCGAGATGGACGCACAGGCCGACCGCGAATTGGCCGAGACCCTCGCCGTAATCGCCGAGACTGAGGCCGCCATGCAACCTCGTCAACCCTCGCCCGCGCTGACCTACGACGCGTTCCGCGGCGAGCCGGTGGGAGCCGGGACCAAAGACAACGCGTCGGACCCCGCCGCGGAGCAAACCGCGGTGATTGAAACGCGGTGACACCCAGGATGCCTTCGCCGCGCCGGGCCTCGGCGCGCTTAGTTCAACTTTCGCACTCTACGCTGCTGCCGTGAATCCGGCATCCATGATCCGCATGACTTTCCGCGACCCCCGCCCAGAAAGCGGGCTCGCAGAAAGTACCTCGCAGATCGACTCTCGCCGCAGGGTCCGCAGCATGTCCGCGAATGAAGCGTGGTTGCGTTGCCTGTACCACGGCCGGAGGATCGGCCGCCCGTGACGGTGCCCCAAGCATCGAACCGTAGCACGATCAGGCTATAGAGCCACAACGCCACCGGTGGTGACGGTCTTGCTGCGGCTGGACAGCTGCGGGGCGTGATGCA
>CALLPP010000195.1 GCA_938015655.1 uncultured Algisphaera sp. | reverse complement strand
CTTCACCCTGCTGGACCTGGCCTTCAACCCCGGGTGGTACATCGACAAGCCGCTGCTGCACGCCGAGGTGCTGCCCCTGCGCCGCCGGCTGCTGGCCCACCTGGACCCCGACGAGCAGGAACGCTGGCTCAAGATCGGCCGGCTCACCCCCGCCATGTTCGTGAGCGCCCCCGCCCAGGCGGTGTACCGCAGCGCCGACACCAGCCGCGAGGAAGCCCGCGGCCGCGACCAGCTGTTTTTCGCCTTCCAGAACTGGCAAAACACCGACGCGCGTCTGCGGCTCATCGCCCCAACCCCCGGCAGCGACCAGTGGGCCCACCCCGCCGGCACGCCGCCGGCCGGCGGCGCCGGCGTGGCCGGCGTACCCGAGCTGTGGCCCCAGCTCGCCGCGGCCTGGCGCTCGGGCGAGGCCGACTCGGTCAACGTGCTGCTGCGCGAGCTGGCCCACCAGATCCCGCAGACCCACGCCGAGCAGTACCCCCCGGCCTACCGCGGCACGCTCGAACACCTCTACAACCGCACCGGCAAGTTCAGCATCGGCTACGTGTTCTACGCCGTCGCCACGCTGCTGCTGCTGCTGGCCATGGCCACCGGCCGCGGCGGGCTGCGCGCCCTGGGCGTGGCCGCCCTGCTGCTGGGCCTGGGCGCCCACACCGCCAGCTTCGCCATCCGCGCCCTGCTGTCGGGGCGCTGGGCCATCCACAACCAGTACGAGTCGTTCATCGCCATCTCGCTCTTCGCCGTCGTGGTCGGCGTGGTCATGATGTTCACCAAGCGCATGCTCGTGTTCGGCACCGCCGCCGCGGCGCTGGGCACCGTCAGCCTGCTCACCGCCAACCTCTGGGCCATCCCCAGCCACGAGGTCGGCCAGGTCGCGGGCATCCTCGCAACCAGCCGCATCCTCTACGTCCACGTCAACATGGTGCTGGTCAGCTACAGCCTCATCGGGCTGAGCTTCTTCGTCAGCCTCGCCTACTTATTTGCGCACCACGTGCCGGGCCGTCGGCTGGCCGCCGTGGCCAGCGCGGGCATCACCGGCCCGCAGGTCGCCGCGGCCGGCGCCGCCGACGACCGCCGCCCCGCCACCGCCGGCCGCAAGCGCATGCTCGCCGACCTAGATAAAGCCCAGCTCACCCTCATGCAGCTGGCCTTCTACCTGCTGGGCGTGGGCATCTTGCTGGGCGCCTACTGGGCCGACCACGCCTGGGGACGCTGGTGGGCCTGGGACCCCAAAGAAACCTGGGCCCTGATCACCTGGATCGTCTACCTCATCGCCATCCATGTGCGTTTCGGCGTCCGCGACCGCGGCCTGGTCACGGCCTGGCTCAGCGTCATCGGCTTTGTCGTCATGCTGTGGACCTACTGGGGCGTGAACCTCTTGCTCTCGGGCCTGCACTCCTACGCCTGACCCCGGGCCGAGCCCGCCCGCGCCACCCCAGATTGTCGGCCCCACCCCGACCGCCCGCCGGTAGACTGGAGCACTGCGCCGTCCCGCGAGCTCGCTCGCCCGGGCCGGCCCGTCACTCCCCCGGACCTCGTCACCCCAACGACATCTCAACGCCATGAACGCCGACCAGCCCACCGACCACCCCGCCGCGGCCCCCACGCCTGCGCCCCCCAACCCGCTTGCCGCCGTGCCCGCCGCCCCCACGCCCGCCCCCGCCGCCGCCGAGCCCACCCCCGCCGCGCCCGGCCCCGAGCTCAGCATCGACGACCAGGTGCAGGCCGAGCTCGATGCCGCCGGCGGGGTCGATGACCTGGTCGAAAAGTCTCTGGCCGAAACCGACCCCGACCCCAACGCCGAGCCCGCCGCCGCCGCGCCCGGCCAGCCGGTCACCCAGACCATCGTCCGCGGCCGCATCGCCTCGCTCCGCGGCGACGACGTGTTTGTCGACATCACCGGCGGCCTGCCGCTGAGCGCCGGCGCCAAGCTGCAGGGCATCGTCCCGGGCGCGCAGTTCGAGCGGGCCCCGCGCCTGGGTTCCATCATGGACTTCGTGCTCGACAAGATCGACGAAGCCAGCGGCCTGGCCTACCTCTCGCGCGAGGGCGCCGTCTCGCTCGCCGCGTGGGAAAACATCGTCCGCGGCAGCGTCGTTGAGGCCCGGGTGACGAAAACCAACAAGGGCGGGCTCGAGCTCGAGATGCCCCACGGCGTCAACGCCTTCATGCCCGCCAGCCAGATCGACGTCTTCCACGTCGATGACCTCGAACAGTTCGTTGGCCAGAAACTCACCGCCAGCGTGGGTGAAGTGGACCGCCGCGGCAAGAAGGTCATGCTCAGCCGCCGCAACTACTTGGAAATCGAACGCGCCCAGAAGCGCGACAAGGTCATGGCCGAGCTCGAAGTCGGCCAGGAGCGCGACGGCATCGTGTCCAAGGTCATGGACTTTGGCGCCTTCATCGACCTGGGCGGCATCGACGGGCTGGTCCACGTCACCGACCTCGCCCACGGCCACGTCAACAAGCCCAGCGACGTGGTCAAAGCCGGCGACAAGGTCACCGTCAAGGTCCTCAAGATCGATGAGCCCAACGAGAAGTCCCGTGGCAAGCACCGCATCGCCCTGGGCATGAAGCAGATCCAGCCCGACCCCTGGGACCAGGTGCCCGGCAAGTACACCGTCGGCGAGCAGGTCTCGGCCCGCATCACCCGCACCGCCAACTTCGGCGCCTTCGTCGAGGTCGAAGCCGGCGTCGAGGGCCTCATGCCCATCAGCGAGATCGCCTGGAAGCGCATCCACCGCGTCGAAGACGTCGTGAAGAAAGGCGACGTGGTCACCGTCCAGATCATCCGCCTGGAGCCCGACAAAAACCGCATGACCCTTAGCTTGAAGCAGGCCCAGGGCGACCCCTGGGCCACCGGCGGCGAGGGCGAGCTGGCCGCCGACAGCATGGTCAAGGGCAAGGTCACCAGCGTCACCGACTTCGGCGCGTTCGTTGAACTTGAAACCGGCGTCGAAGGCCTCTGCCACATCAGCGAGCTCAGCGACCGCCGCGTGGACAAAGTCGCCGACATCGTGAATGTCGGCGACGAAAAAGAGTTCCGCGTCAAGAGCTACGACGCCGAAAACAAGAAGATCTCCCTGAGCCTCAAGCCCGCCGGCAGCGGCGGGGGTGGCGGGGGTGGACGCGGCCAGGGCGGCGGCAATCGCGGAGGCGGGGGCTATGGCCGCGAGCAGCCCGTGGTCAAAGGCCCCGTGCGGGCCCGCCCGCCCAAAGACAGCCTCAAGTCCGGCCTCGGCGACGTGGGCGGCATGGGTCTTGGCGGGCTATCGCTGGACGGGCTTAAGCCGTGAGCGTCGCCACGTTCTCGATCGGGTTCACAAAGCCGTTAGCCGCTAGCGGTTAGCAAAACCTCCCGATGCGGCGCCTACCCCTTCGGGCGGCGCCGCTTTTTCTTGCTAGCGCCTAGGCTCTAGCGCCTAGCGGCTGCTCACCGTGCTCTCAAACGTCCCCACCTCCGCGTCGAACAAGTCTCAGCATGCCGACATCGCCATCGTCGGCGCCGGCGCCGCGGGCCTTTTCGCCTCCATCTTCGCCGCGCAAAACGCCCCGCCCGGCACCCGCGTCGTCGCGCTGGACGGCGCTAAAAAACTCGGCGCCAAGATCCTCATCGCCGGCGGCGGGCGCTGCAACGTCACGCATGACGTCGTGCGGCCCGACGACTACGCCACCGGCGGCAGCCGCAACGCCGTCAAAAAAGTCCTCAAAAGCTTCACCGTTGCCGACACCGTCGCCTTCTTCGCCCAGCGCGGCGTCGAGCTCAAAACTGAACCCACCGGCAAGCTCTTCCCCACCACCGACAGCGCCCGCACCGTGCTCAACGCGCTGCTCACCGCCGCCCACGACGCGGGGGCCGAACTGCTCACCAATCACCGGGTGGAGTCGGTGCGGCGCGCCGACCACGTGCGGGACGCCCGTGTCACCGCCGGTGACACATCCCCTGGCACCGCCCCCCGTGGCACGGGCGTCCCGCCCGTGGTTCGCCCGCAAGGCGAAGTCGCCCCCCCCTTCACCCTGCAAACCTCTCAGGGCCCGCTCACCGCCGACCGCGTGATCCTCGCCACCGGCGGCCTCGCGCTGCCCACCACCGGCAGCGACGGCTTCGGCTATCAACTCGCCCGTAGCCTCGGCCACACCGTCACCGACACCTGGCCCGCGCTAGTGCCGCTGCTGCTCCCCGACAAGCACTGGCTCACCACCCTCAAGGGCATCGCGGTCGATACCGAGCTAACCCTCGCCGCGCCCACCGGCAAGGTCCTGCACCGCCAGGGCGGCCCCACGCTCTTTACCCACTTCGGCCTCAGCGGCCCCGCCCCCATGGACATCAGCCGTCACTTCACCGGCCACGGCGGGCCTGACGGCGGCGCGGCGCTCACTGCCCACCTCGTGCCCGGGCGCGCCGCCGAGCAGCTCGACGCCACCCTCATCGAGCAGGCCGTCCGTCAGCCCACCACCACCGTGCTCCAGGTCGCCCGCCGCACCCTGCCCGAGCGCTTCGCCGCCGCGCTCATCCAGCACGCGGTCCGCACCGAGCCCGACCGCCCGCTGGCCCACCTGCCCAAAGACGTTCGCCGCCGTCTGGTCACCGCCCTCACCGCCCTGCCCCTGCCCGTGGTCGCCGACCGCGGCTACGCCCACGCCGAAGTCACCGCCGGCGGTGTGCCCCTGGCCGAGACCGAGCTGGCCACCATGCACTCGCGCGTGTGCCCGGGCCTGCACCTGGCGGGCGAAATCCTCGACGTCGACGGCCGCATCGGCGGCTACAACTTCCAGTGGGCCTGGTGTACCGGCCGCCTCGCCGGGCGCGCCGCCGCCGCCGCCGCCGCCGCCGCTCAATCCCTGACCGCAAAGTAGATCCTCAGAGGCTGGCCAACTGCGACAGACGCCAGAGCCCCCCCTGCCCAAAAAAATAAAAACAAAGACCAGGAACATCGCATCACATGATCTAACCGGCTGCCGTCCACGGGGCGTGGTTCCCGCAAGCAGGTGGAAGCAGACAACCCCATAGGGCTGCTGATGCAAACCGACGCCGCGGGGCCGCGGCCCGCAAGGCATGTCGTTGGCATCATTTGGTGCGGTGCTCTAGACAATCAGCTTCCGGATAATCACGCCAGGGCACCGCGGACGCTCTCTGACCTGGTCGGCGGTTTACCAAGCACCAATTGGTTGGCGGATTTAAACCTGAAATTCAACACCGCGTAGCCGACAAAACCCAGTTTATTTTTTGGCGCCCTGCCTCGCCGTCGAGTAACGCGACGCAGCGGCCCGGTCGCGATTCGCGGCACAACATCACGCCGATCCGCCCAGGCGGGCGACGTCGGCTTCAATCTCCTCGATCGTGCGGCCGCGGGTTTCGGGGCAGAGCTTGGCGAGTGCAGCGGCGCCCAGCAGACACACCACCCCGTACACCAAAAAGGTGAGCGCGGGGCCCAGGCGTTCGATCTGGAGGGGGTAGATCATGGGCACCAAGATGCCGCCGAAGACGGTGGTGACCCACGCACAGCCGGTGATGGCCAACGCCCGCACCCGAGTGGGGAACAGCTCGGAGAACAGAATCCACAACACTGGCCCCACGGAAAAGTTGTACGCACAGACAAAAACGACCACCCCCAACAGCACCAGCGGAGCCTGGATCGAGACAGCGCGCAGGTTCAGTACATTCTGGATGGCGCTGGCGGCTTCATCGCCCACGCTTGTCCGCACCGCGGCCTGGAAGGACCGCTCGTCGGTGAAGACCTGTCCCACCAGCGGTTCGAGCGCGGTGGCGGGCACCCGGTCCGCGGCGGCCTGCACGGTCTCGGGGGTGATCGCGTAGGTTGCCGCACCAAACCCGGCAGAGACGACGAGCAGCGACGCGGCGCAGACCACCAGCCCGCCGACCAGAATCACCCGCCGGCCCACGCGGTCGATGAGCAGCAAAGCCAGCAGTGTGAAGAACATGCCGATGAGGTTGACGGCGAACTGGTCGCTGAGCTTGGTGGCGCCGCGGCCGGTGTACTCGAAGATCTGCGGCATGAACACCTGGATCGCGTTCATGCCGGTCCAGGGCTGAACCACGGCGAGAATCAGGCCCACGGCCAGGGCCGCCCAGAGCCGGCGCGAGGCCAGCAGGCGGGCCTGCTGGAGGTAGCTCAGCCGCCGGCCCACGTCGCCCAGGTGGTTCACGATCGCGTCGAAGGCCGCAGGCACCTGCGCGGCGGGCAGGATGCGGCCCAGGGCGGCGCGGGCCTGGTCGGGCCGGTGGTTGAGCACCAGCCAACGCGGGCTCTCGGGGATCAACAGGAGCAGCCCGAACCACAACGCGGCGGGCAACGCCTCGATCCCCAGCATCCAGCGCCACGCGGTCTGGTCGTTGAGATTTAGTGCTGCGGCCCACGCGGCGTGGCTGGCGCCGGCCGCGGCGGTCTGCGCGCTCAGCCACGCGCCGGCGGTGAGCCCGATCGCGATGTTCAGCTGGTTCGCCCCGACCAGTTTGCCGCGGGAACCCGCCGGCGCGATCTCACCGATGTACATCGACGCCAGGGACAGCGAGGTGAATGCCAAGCCGCCAACTAGCCGGAAGCAAAACAGCGACCAAAACCCCCACGCCAGGCCCGATCCCACCGCGGACACGGTGTAGAGGGCGGCGATCAGCAACAGCGACTTCTTCCGCCCGAGGCGGTCTGAGAGGGCACCGGCGAAGGTCAACGCGGCGAGAGCTCCCCAGCCGGGCCCGGATGCAATGAGTCCCTTTTCGGCGGTGCTCAATCCGAACTGTACGTCGGTGTATTCGAACGTGCCGGCGATCAGAACCAAGTCCAGGCCGAACACAAACCCGCCCAGGGCGACAATGACAGCGTAGAAAGATGCGGCGTTCACCTCGAATGATCCTCTCAGGAGCCTCAATACGGCGCCGGGCCGACCCGCCAGAGCTTAAGTCCCGGCCGCCAACGTCCGGTCAACGATCCGTAACGGTGGCCCCAGGGTGCGTGGTTCGCTGGCGGGGCACGGAGTCGCGGCATGGCGGCCACCACCGGCGACAAGCGCCTGTCAGTTGAACGGGACGATGAGGTCGAATAGCCCTTCGATGGGCCCACGCTTCTTTTTTTGTTTTTCGGATTCGGCGGCTTCCGCTGCTTCGGCCCGCTGCACCAGTTCATCGATCCGGGCTTCCACCCCGTCGTCGGGGGCCGAACCGGCCGCGAGACCGGTGATTCCTGCCGCGCCGGCCCCAACCCCCAGATCGGGGCGCCAGTCGCGGTGGTTTTCCGGCGGCGCGGCTTCCAACACGAACACCGAGTCGTCGCTCACCGGCGGCCCCGCGGCGTCGGGCACGCCCAGGTCGATGCTCAGGTCCAGCGCCGAATTTAACCGCGGCAGTTCCACCTTGTAGCCGCCTAGGCCAAGGCTGACCCGCGAGACGCTGACCTGAGCCAGTTCGCGGTGCCAAAACCGGCTGTTATCGCGCACCAGGTGAGCGTAGGGCCGATCCACCTCGGCCACCACCAGCACCGATTGGCCGTTGCGCGGCAGCCGCAAGCTGACCACGCGGCCAATCGACACGCCGCGGTAACGCAGCGGGGTGCCGGGCCGTACCGCGCCGCGATCGGGGCTGCGGAGCACCAGGCGCAGCCCGTCTTGAATCCCCGCGTCGGCCGGCGGGCCGGGCAGCGCGGTGAACCGCTTGGCGGGAAGCTCGACTCCGGGGCGGAACTGGACCGATGGCCCGGCGAGCAGTGACTCGACGTCTCGCACGGCGGTCAGTGTCAGTTCGGGCCGGGTGACCCACCAGTCGGCGTCGGCCGTGGCCAGGGCCAAGCCTGAGGGTTCCAGGCGGAGCTGCACCGACGCGCCGCGGCCTCCGGCATGGAGCGTGACGGCGGTGACGCCGCCGACCTCTACCCCGCGGCATAGCACCGGAGTTTGAAAAGCTTTGATCCCCGTGGCGTCGGCCACGATCAGTTCCACATTAAACCGCTGCTGTTCGTAGGCCCAGTAGGTGAAGTAGCCCAGCAGCCCCAGGCCCACCAGGGGCAAGAGCCAGCCCAGGCCCAGCCTCCGGCGGCGGACGGGGATGGCGTGCGGCAGGTCCCCGGCGGGGTCACGTTCCGAAGCATGAGAGGGTTGAGCGTTAGGCATTGCGCCGGGTCTCCGTGTGGTTCCAAAACAGTTTTGCGTTCAACATCTCGGCGGCCACGATGCTCAGCAGCACCACAGCTAAAAATGCCAAGGCGCCGGGGCGCGGATCCACCGAGGCAAGCCCCCCCAGGCGCACCAGACCGATCAGCAGGGTGATGACAAACATGTCGACCATCGACCATCGCCCCGCCGTGGCGATCAGCCGGTGAATTTGGGCCAGCCGGCGTGCGGTGCGGGCTCGCCGCGGGCTACGGCACACCACCAGCACGCTGAGCCCCACGACTTTTAACACCGGCACGCACATGCTGGCCAGAAACACCAAAGCCGCAAGCGCCGGCGAGCCGCCAAAGTACAGCACCTTGATGCCCTCCCACACCGTCGCAGGCTCGGGTGGGCCAAGTTCGGCGATCTGCACAATCGGCACGGTGTTAGCCGGCCACAGAAGCAACATGCCGAGCACCAATAGCACGACGCAGCGCCGCACCTCGGTGTCGCTTTCGTTTTCGATCGACGCATGGCAGCGGGCGCACGTCGCCTCACAATGCGGCGATTCCGCGGCGCCGGTCCGCTGAACCAGCCCGCAGGTCTGGCAGCCGGCCAACGGAGCTTCGTGTCCGATACCGGCCCGGCCCGCGCTCATCAGCGCACGCGCGGGCCGTAGCCGCTCCCACAAGCGGTCGTCGCGCACCCGCAGGCCGATGACAAACCACACCGCGGCGGCCGCTAGGTATAAGTAAAACCCCCCGCCGTAGCCCACTGCACCGTCGTGGGCCAGCTTGCCGTGGGCCACCACCACGCCCAGCAAGAACACCTCCGGCATGACCCAGGGCCGCAGGCGGTCCAGCATCCGCAGCACCCCCGCGGTACCGGGCCCGGGCGCCCGAGTCGCCAGACCTCCGGCAACGTACACCATGCCCAGCCCCCACAACACTGGGCACACCACGGTGCATAGCAATACCGCCGCGCCAACCGACACCGACCCCAACCGGACCGCGGCCCAAACTCCACCGGCCACGCCGATACCGTGGGTGCCGCCAGCGAAGCTGAAGGTCATGAACACCCCGTGGATCAGCAGCGAAAACAGCCCCAGCAGCCCCAGCGACCACCCCAGCGCCTCCCACGGCCCCGCCCCGCGCGGATGGGTCATGCGGAACCCGCAGCGCTCGCACTGGGCCGCACGCCCCGTGTGGCACCTCGCTCCGCCGATCGCCTGCACCCAGCCGCAACTCCGACAGGCATGCGCCCACACGGCCGAGTTAGCCGGCCCATCGGATCGGCATTCGGTTTCGTACGCTCCCATCGGCGCAGCCTAACCCGTCGCCCGTTCCGCTGCCCCGCCCACGGATCGTCGCAAGCCCTGAGACCCGCGCGCCGCCGGTATTACGACGGCTCGATGACTTCCGGCGTCTCACCGGGGGCCGGCCCTACGGCCGGCCCCCGGTCCGATGCCGGGATCGGCATCGGACGCCCATCGCCCCGGGCTCGGTGCTTCTTGTCTTGCTCGTTGCCCAAAAGATAGCCCGCCCCGCCCCCCACCGCGGCGCCGATCAGGGTGCCTTGCGTGTCGCCGCCGATGGCCTGTCCCGCTAAGGCCCCAAGCCCGGCCCCCACCAGAGCCCCGGTCTGGGCGTCGCTCGCGCACCCGGCAACCCCAAGTCCGCTGGCCGCCAAAACCACCGCCAGCGCCATCCGGCGGACGACAACCGAGTCCAACGCGAAAAATGAACGGTTCATCTCATAACTCCAAAAAGGTTTTCCAAACAACCCCACCATCCGGCCGGCTATTCCTTATCCGATCGCTTATGGCGTGCCCACGGCCGAACTCCGAGCGGGTCAGGCTAAGTTGCGGACCTCCGTCCACGACACGGATGGTGGAAGTGTGAATAATGCCCCACAAGGCGACCCGATGCACGGGTTACCACGACGGTCTCTCCTCCACACGTCTCGCCCCGAAGGTCCCTAACATATGACATGGGAAGCCTGGACCGCTCTGGCTGTCGTCGCCGCCTTGGCGACGGCCCTGCTCCGCGGCCGTGCGGGACCCGACACCGTGTTTTTGGGTGGCATGACGCTGCTTACCGCGTTGAACGCCGTGTCAGACGCTTTTCCACCCGTGGAGCAGGCCCTGGCGGGGTTTGCTAACCCCGCCGTGGTGGCCATCGGGGTGTTGTTTGTCGTAAGCGAAGGGCTCTCACGCACCGGAGCCCTACGCTGGATGCTACGCCCCCTGCTGGGCAACCCGCACGGCCCGCGGCGGGCCCAGGCTCGGCTACTGCCGCTAGCCGCGGGGCTGAGCACGGTACTAAACAACACCCCGATTGTGGCGGTGTTCATCCCGCTGGTACACGACTGGTCCCGGCGCACGGGGATCGCGCCGGGCAAGTTGCTAATCCCGCTGAGCTACGCCACCATTTTGGGCGGCTCCTGTACGCTGATCGGCACCGCTACGAACCTAGTGGTGGCGGGGATGCTAACCCAGGCCCAGATCGTAGAACCGCTAGGCCCGGTGCTCGCTGCGGGCAAGCGGGCCCCCATCGACCTGGGCCTGTTCTCCGTGGCGTGGGTGGCCTTGCCCGCCCTGGTGGCAGGGCTGGCCTATCTGCTGTTGTCTTCGGCCCGTCTGCTGCCCGAGGGTGGCCACGCGGTGGACGACGATGCCGCCGCCGGGCGACGCTTCACCAGCGAGTGGGTGGTGCAGCCCGACGCGCCTCAGGCGGGCCAGACGGTGGCGGAAGCCGGACTTCGCGGCCTGCCCGGGGCCTACCTCATCGCGATCGACCGCAACGGCGAGCGTCGCACCGCCGTCAGCCCCGACGACCGGGTGCTCACCGGAGACCGGCTGATCTTCGCGGGCCGTCAAGACGCCGTACTGGGGCTGCGGCAGATCACCGGCCTGCGTGCCGCCTCGGACCGTGCTTACGGCCTGAACGACGCCCGTACCCGGTGTGGGCTGGTCGAAGCGGTCGTCGGCCCCTCGCACCCGCTGGCGGGACAAACGGTGCGCGGCGGCCGGTTCCGCAGCCGGTATGACGCCGCAGTGGTGGCCGTACACCGCGGCGCTGAACACCTAGATCAACGCATTGGCGACATCACCCTTCGCCCTGGCGACACGCTACTGCTCGATGCCGCATCCGGCTTCGTCGAGCGGCAACGCAACAGCGGAGGCTGGCTCATGCTCAGCGCCGTTCAAAACGACGCGGAAACCCACCCACTCCGCGCGCTAACAGCCCTGGGCCTTCTGGCCGCCATGGTCCTCACCGCCGCGCTCACGTCCGTGCCGCTGGTGGTTGCCGCCCTGCTGGCCGCCGGCGGCATGGTGGCCACCTGCTGCGTAAGCCCCGAACAAGCCCGTCAGGCCGTGAACTGGCGCGTACTGCTGGCCCTTAGCGGAGCACTGGGGGTGGGCGCCGCGCTCGACACCACGGGAGCCGCGGCCGCCATCGCCCAGTGGGGCGTGGACGTCAGCCTGCCCTGGGGCCCGCGGGCCACCCTGGCCGCCGTATTTGTGGTGGCCATGGGCCTCACGACCGCCATCGGCCCCATCGGCACCGTGGCGGTCATGTTCCCGGTGGCCAAAGCCGCCGCACTGGCCGGCGGACTGAGCTTCGCCCCTTTCGCCGTCACACTCATGATGACCGCCGCCGCTAGCTTCGCCAGCCCTACCTACGCGACCAACCTTATGGTCTACGGCGCCGGGGGTTATCGGGTCAGCGACTTTGTGCGCGTGGGTCTGCCGCTAAACCTGATCGTGATGGCCGTCACCCTGGCCGTAGCGCCCTGGGCCTTCCCTTTTTAGCCTACACCAACCCGGAAGCCCACCAACAAAAACGCCCACGCAGTGCGTGGGCGACGAGGTCTAGGGGGGGAGCGGCCCGCTACAGCGTGGCTGAGGTGTATGGCAGCAGGCTCATGTAGCGGGACCGCTTGATAGCCTGCGACACGATCCGCTGTTCCCGGGCGGTGAGCCCCGAGCGCTTGCGGCCCGAGATCTTGCCGTTGGGCGTCATGTAGCGGCGGAGGTCTTCGCTGTTCTTATAGTCGCAGAACAAGGTGCCGTTGGACGACCGAAAAACGACTTTGGCGGGCGGCGTGGTACCGAAAGCGGTGAAAGCACTCATGGGGATTCAATTCCGTCGTGGGTTCAAAAAGTGCAGGCCGGACGCACAGGTCCGGCCGACGGGGCCAAAGATTGTAACGGTTGTCCGGGCCGCAGCAACCCGCGGGCTAGAGCCAGCTCAGCGGAGCCCGATCCGCCCGGCTCAGCCGCCACTTCACCCCTGCCGCCGTCGTGGCCCGGATCCGCTCGCGGTACACCGGCAAATACGGCCGTTCGGTCTGGGTGTGGCCCGCCAGCAACACCGTCTTGCCACGCTGCGCCAGGTCCAACACCGCGTGGTGCTGCATCTCCCCGGTCACAAATGCATCGGCCTGCGCCGCGGCGGCCTGCGCAAACAGGCTGCCACCCGAGCCCACGCACACCGCCACCGTACGGAGCCCGGCCCGCCTGTCCGGCCACGCTGCTTTCAGATACTCCACGCCCAAGTGGGCCTTTAACCGCCGCGCCAGGGTCGCAGCCTGGATCGGCTCGGCCAGCGTCAGCAACCGCCCCGCGCCCGTCGTCGCGGCCTCCTCGCCGCCCGAACGCGCGTCCAGCGGGATCACGTCGTACGCCGGTTCTTCATACGGGTGGGCCTCGCGCAGCGCCACCAGCACCGCCCCCAACCGCGCCTCGGGGCACAGCACCTCCACCCGCTGCTCCTCGACCCACTGCATCTGCCCCACCTTGCCCACCGCCGGCTGCGCCCCGGGCCGGGGCTCAAACGTCCCCACCCCCGGGGTGTTGAATGAGCAGCCCTCGTACACGCCCTGCCCCCCCGCCCCCGCGGCGAATAGCGCGGCGCGCACCGCATCGGCCCGCTTGCCCGGCACAAACACCACCACCTTGAACCGCGGCGCCGCCACCGTGGGCACAATCGGCACCACCTGGGCCTGGCCCCGCGGCTTGCTCAGCCCGCGGGCCAGCCAGTCGTTCATACCCCCCGCCACCGCGTCCAACGCCGTGTGGGGCGCATAGACCGCGAGCTTGTGCCGCACCGCCAGCGCCAAGGCCCGGGTCTTCCAATCTCCCGAACCCGAGTCCTCCACGAGCCCCTTCAACGGGGAAAACACCGGCGGGTGATAACTCACAACCAATTGGCACCGCCGCCGCACCGCCTCGCGCACGACCGCCTCGGTCAGGTCGATACACAACAACCCCGACTGCACGTTGCGCCCTGGCGCCCCCGCCTGCAGCCCCACCTTGTCCCAGGGCTCGGCCAATTCCTCAGGCGCCACCTCGCGTAACCCCGCCAACACCGATTTCAATTTCATCGCCATAGAGTAAGGATACGCCTAAATCGAGCGAGAGCGAACGAGCCACCAAAGCCCCCAACGCCTGGCTCACCGAGCAAAACGAGAGACATAAAAGTTCGCCAAGCGTGGCATCTGCCCTATGGTGGCAGCGGGTCAAATTATTCAATGCGATATTCTAAACACGCATGGAATACGTACCGAGTCACGAAGGAGCCGAGGCGCCGGGTGCTCGGTCCTACGCCAAGATCGCAGCGATTTCATCGCGCAACGTCTGGGCCGCCACCCGTACCGCATCGGCCCAAGCACCGCAACCCCGTACCGGCGCGTAGATGACCGACCGGCTAGCTGTGATCAGCGCCCCCGCGCCGTCGGGGTTGAAGCAGGCCCGCACGTCGTCAGCCCCGCCGCCCTGCGCCCCATAGCCCGGGACCAGGAAAATTTGTCGGGGCATGCGCCGGCGCAGGGCCGCCGCGTCTGCAGGCTTGGTCGCGCCCACCACCGCGCCCAACAGCGAGTAACCCCGCTCGCCCAGGCCGCCCTCGCCTAGCGCGGCCACCTGGTCCGCCACCGCCTCGGCCACCGTGCGGCCGTCTTCGAGCCTAAGCCCCTGTAAGGCGTCACCCCCGGGGTTACTGGTGCGAACCAAGGCAAAAAGCCCGGCCCCCTCAGCCTGGGCGGCGTTGAAAAACGGCTCGATACCGTCCGTCCCTAGGTAGCTGTTGACGGTGAGAAAGTCGCCCCCGCGCCAGGTGTCGCCACCGGCAATCAGCCCCGCGGCGTAGTGGGCACTGCTGGTTCCGATGTCCCCGCGTTTGGCGTCGGCGATTACGCACAGCCCCGCCTGAGCCGCGGCGGCCACCACCCGTTCGTAGGCCGCGTAGCCCGCCGCCCCGTAACGTTCGAAGCACGCAATCTGCGGCTTCACCGCGGGGACCACGTCCTTGACCGCGTCCAACACGCCGTAGCAAAAGACCTCGAGGGCATCGACCGGCCCGGTGTAACCCTCGCGCACCGCAGCGGGGATTTTTTCGAGTACCGGGTCCAGGCCCACACAGACGGGCGCGCCGCGCTGGTCGCAGGCGTTCAGAAGGCGATCGGCGGCGTGGTGCATGGCGGGCGGTTCGTTGAGGCAGCGGTAAAAGGGCGACAAGCACGGGGCGAAGCCAAAGGCTCCAAAACGACCCGCAGCCGACGAGTTTAAAGCAGCCCGGCCGGGTCCGGGCCGCCGTCGGCGTGCGCGGTGTACAGCTCGGCGAGCCGGCGGTGCCGGGTTTTAAACAAAAGCCACAGTTCCCGGGCCACCACCTGATTAACCACGCCCGCCAGCGGCCCTCCCGGCGGGCGGTAGCGAATCACATCGCCCACCCGGGTGCCGCCTTCCCACGCATCGAAGCGATGGCGGTGTTCGAAATGGGCGTAAGGCCCGCGCGCCTGCACGTCGGTGAATGACCACGGGTGGTCCACCTCGGTGATGAGCGTGCGCCACCGCACAGGCACGCCCCGCAGGCGCAGGCGGTAGTCGTACACGGCCCCCGGCGCCACCGGCGCCACGTCCGGCGACAAGACTTCGAAACGCACTGACCGCGGAATGACGTGGTTCATATGACGGCAGTCACCGACAAAACGCCACAGGGTCTGCGGACTTGCGGGTAGCCACTGAGTCGCCGCCAGCTCCCAGTGACGGCCACAACGCGTCAGATCGATGGACCCGCCGCGATCGGGGGGCGCAGCATTCACCCGCCACCCTCACTCGGGGCCGGACCATGGTGATACCGCCACGAGGCTAGTAAAATCAACGCAAAAGGCACCCACCAGACCAGGTCGTTGGTGGGGATCGTGACCCCGAACGCCGGGTCGAGGGTGCCGCGCACCCAAGCTCCGTCGATATAGCCCACCGGCCCTGCGACCTTACCCAGCAAACCCACCAGCACAATAGGCCAGTGTATCAGCGGGTTGCGGGCCGCGCAGGCGTACCCGATGCCGTACACCCCCACGATCATGCCCACGCACTGCCAGAGACTGGGGTGCAGCGGACGGGGCATGCCCACCAGATCAAAGTAATGGTTGGGGAATAACACCACCCACGCGCCCCATAGAAGGTTATACACCGCCGCGGCGTACAGCACCCAAGCCATCCACCCGGTCAATGTGGGACAGCTGGCGTCGGCGGCTTGGGTCCATCTACGGGAGGTGGTGTTTGGCACGATCGAGGTTAGGCCTGCGCGGCCGCCAGGGCGACCGCTGGTCAAAACCCTGTCCAGCGCGAGCCTCCGCCCCGATACGTGGCCGATACGCGGATTGCGCTGCGCCCGCCCCGGGTGCGGTGCACCGCGTCGCCCCGACCCGCCGCGCAAAGTTCTGGGGCAACCCACCCTCACGCACCAGGGGACCACCGCGGTTTGGGGTCGCCCCCAGCCCGGATCCAAAGGCAACCGTTCGCCGTTAACTCGGCCCCGCGGCTTCGTCGATACGCCCGTGACGAACTGGGCTTCGACGAAACCACCCGCCATCTCGAAGACAGGCTACAACAACGCCTTCCCCACAATCCTCCTAAAGCCCCGGACCGTTTCCCAACCGGTCCGGGCTTTTCACGTTGAGCGCCCCGCATCCCCCCCCCGAAAAAGGTCCACCCCCGGATCCCTCCCGTTCGCCGACGGGGCTCACCCCGCCGCCGCGTCAAACCGCAGTTTGCACCGCCCCCCCACTTAAACGGCGGTTTAGGGCGCTGCCAATCCCCCCTGTCTCGACATCCGGGGGCGACCAACCGTTACAGACTGGGGGACCACCACGATTTAGGGCCGAATTTACTGGCCCGGGCCCCCAGGCAATCGTTCGTTGTTTATCACGCCCGCCGCTCTGTCGATACGACCGTGTCGAGCTACGATGCTTTTATCCTTTATTGTTAGGTTTTGGAAATTACGCCATGAAACGATCTTTCGTCCATCGGTTTGGTTTGGCCGGTCTCGGTGCCGGACTTTTCGCCGCCAATGCGTCCTTCGCTCAGCCCGTCACCCCACAGTCGTTTCCGCACAGCTTTCAAATGCCGCTGAGCCAGAAGGCGGATTTCAATGTCCGGGGCCCCGCCACGCGCGGCGACCTGCAGGGCAACGCATTTTTAGAAGAAGTGGTGTACAGCGACGGGAAATCCTTCACGGAATTTTACACCCCCAGGCAGGTCCACGACTTAATGGTGGAGCCGGGCGGCGAAGATGACTTCCGTATCCGCGGGGGCCTCAACATCACCCAGGGACGGCCGGGCCTGATCTCGGTCTGGGGTGCCGGAGGGACCGAAGCCTTCAAAAAACTGATGGTCGAGGTGATCGCCAATCGGAATCTCAACAACTACATAGACATCTCGCGAACCAGCCCCGACTTCAGCGTGACCATCGAGTTTCGACGTCCGGTCCGCGACGACGACCCGCTGAGTTCAGACCTGCGCGGGGAGCTGCTCTACCTCGAACGGGGTACCAACGGCGGCAACTCCTGGCTCACCATGCAGGCGGTAGACGAAAAAGGTGTGCCGCTCGGCCCCCCGCTGGCGATCAGCCCCGAAGAAACCTTCCCTACCACCCCGGTGTTTTCGGTTGACCAACCCAGTCAGCAGATCGGAGGGCTGGCTATCGACGTATCGCGGCTGGGCGTTTCCGAAGTACGTTTTCTAAACGTCCGGCGGACCGCAGCCACCGACGACGGGTACGCCCCGATCTTCCGCGCCGGGATCGATTTTCACGCCGACTTCAAGCTGATGGCCGTCATTACCCACCCCGACGATTTGCTTGACGAACTGGGCTTCGACTAAACCACCCGCCATCCCGGAGACGAGCCACAATAACGCCTGCCCCACAGTCCGACTAAAGCCCCGGACGGTTTCCCAACCGGTCCGGGGCTTTAGGCGTTGGACGCTCCGCATACCCCCCTTCAAAAAAATGGACCGCGACCGGACCACTCTCGCTCAGCGGCGGGGCTCACCCCGCCGCCGCGTCATCTAAGTACCAGGTGAGGTTGTCCGGGGCGATACCGCTGATGGGGATGTTAACGATATCGGGCGATCCGGATTCGATCTGCGTCGCCACGCGAGTCAGGGCTTGGGTCTTGCCCGAACCCACGGCCAGCACGGCGATCTCGCGGGCGGCATTGATCAACGGGTAAGTCATGGTGACCCGCGGCGGGGGCACGACTTTCTCGCCGTCGTTGGTGTCGATCCAGCGGGTGCTGGTGAGCGCGGGGCTCTCGGGGAACAGGCTGGCGGTGTGGCAGTCGCCGCCCATGCCCAGCAGCACCCAGTCCAGCTGGGGCACGCCGTCGGCGGGGATCATGTCGAAGGCCTTGCTGAGCTGGTCTTCGTAGTCGCCCGCGGGGTCGTCGGCCAGCACCGGCATGGCATGGACTTGATTTTGGGGAATGCCCGCGTGGTCGCTGAGCGCCTCGCGGATCATCTTCACGTTGGACTTGCCGTGGTCTTCGGGCACGCAGCGTTCGTCGACGATCCAAAGGTGTGTCTTAGCCCAGGGCATCAGTCGGAACTTGGGGTCGGTGAGCAGGCGGATATAGAACGGCTCGGGCGTGCCGCCTCCCGACAGGGCCACGTGGAAGACGCCGCGCTGCTCGACAGCGTCGAGCGCACTGCTCATCATGGTCTCGCCCAGCGCTTCAAACAGCGCTTCGTTGTCGGGGGCGATGTGGACGGATCCGGGAAGGTGATTCATGGGGCTGGTCGTTGTCGTTGCAGGAGATGGTGAGGGCCTGGGATGTTCTAGATGTAGAAAAAGTCTCGTAGCCGTTAGCATTTAGCAAGAAGATCGCTGGCAAAAACCCCACCGCGACAGCGTCTTGCTAACGGCTCATTGATCGCGAAGCGATCAATCGTTCCGCCAGTACCGGCCTTCACGCTGCATCATCAAGTCCGCGGCGGGCGGGCCCCAGGTGCCCGCGGCGTAGTTGGGCAGGTCGTCCTGCGGGTTCTGCTCCCAGTGATCCAGGACCGGCTGCACCGCATTCCAGCTGCTCTCGATCTCGTCGCGGTGCTTAAACAGAGTCTGGTCGCCGCGCATACAGTCCAACAGCAGCGTGGCGTAACCGTCGGGCGGATCGACCTGCCACTGCTTGACATAGTCGAAATCCATCACCACCTCGTTCATCTTCATACCGATCCCCGGTTCCTTACCTTCGAAACGCATGCGGATGCCCTCGTTAGGGTGGATGCCGATGACGATCTGGTTGGGCTTCTGGTTACGGGCCTGCTCGCGGAACAGATAGTGCGGCGTGGGTTTGAAGTAGATAACAATTTCTGTCTTCTTCGCAGCCATCGACTTGCCGCTGCGCAGGTAAAATGGCACGCCGCCCCACCGCCAGGTATCGACGTGAAACTCCATGGCCGCGTAGGTGTCACGCTGGCTCTGCGGGCCCACGCCGTCCTCATCGCGATAGCCGGTAACGCCCTCTCCGTTGATGGCTCCGGCGCCGTACTGACCCCGCACGGCGATTTTGGGCACGTCCTCGTCGCGGGGCACCCGAAGAGCCTTGAAGACTTTGATTTTTTCGGTGCGGATGTCTTCGGCGTTCATGCTCACCGGCGGCTCCATCGCCACGATGCTCAGCACCTGTAGCAGGTGACTTTGCACCATGTCGCGCATCGCGCCCCCGGCCGGGCTGTCGTAGTAGCTGCCGCGGCCCTCAACACCCACGGTCTCGCTGGCGGTGATCTGCACGTGGTCGATGTAGTCGCGCTTCCACAGGGGTTCAAAGATGGTGTTGGCAAAGCGCAGCACCAACATGTTCTGCACCAGTTCTTTGCCCAGGTAGTGGTCAATACGGTAGATCGACGATTCGAAAAAGGTTTTGCTCAGGGTCTGGTTCAGGGCGTGAGCCGAGGCAGGATCTTTACCGAAGGGTTTCTCCACCACGATCCGCTGCCAGGTGGGGTCGTCTTTTTTCACCGGCACCACACGCTTGCCGTCCACCACCAGCCCGCTCTCACCAATGTTGTTGATGATCGGCTCGAAAAACTGTGGGGCCATCGAAAGGTAGAACAAAACGTTCTGACTTTTAATGCCGTGCTGATCCGCGAGGGCGTTGATGCGGTGGGTCAACCCCGGCCAGTCTTCAACACGGGTCGAATCGCACGGCTCGTAGTGGATGTGCTTTTGAAAGGCGCTCCACTTCTCCGCATTCGGGTACTGCGCGGGGTCGAAATCGAACATCCGCTCACGGAACGAAGCATCGTCGTATTTGGACCGAGCCACCCCCAAAATCGCGAAATTTTTGGGCGTCATACCGCCCTCCCACAGGTGATAGAGCGCAGGCAGCAGCTTGCGTTTGGTCAGGTCGCCCGAGGCGCCAAAAATAACGATGACACAGTCAGCGGGACGAGGCGGGGTAGCGGGGTTTGACATGCCAACAATATACGGGGACGGGCAGGCCTCGGGCGTGGCGAAGCGTCAAGAACAAAACGAAAAACCCAGCATCACAGCACGTCGCCGTGATGGCCCTCCGTGCTCGCATCCGATTTTCGCTTTCGCTTTTTCTATTTTCCCCTTTCGCACTTTGCGCAAGCCACACTCACCAGCATCAAATCTGCGGGATTCACTCCCGCCAACCGTCCGGCTTGGCCCAGCGTTGTGGGACGAAACTTCGTTAGCACCGTAGCGGCCTCGCCGCGCAGGCCGGTGATCTGCGTGTAATTCAAGTCCGGGGGAAGCATTTGGGTATCGGCCTGGGCCAGCTTCGCCAGCTCGCGTTCGCTGCGAGCGATGTAGCCGGCATACAGGCGGTCGGCCAGTATGGCAGCAACCAAGCGTCGGTCGCGCAGCGGGTCTGCGGCGGGCCCCAACTCGGCGATCACGTCGTCGGCGGTGACCTCGGGGGCGGCGGCCCACTGCTCTAGTGACTTCTCGTCGCGGCGGCGGGCCTGGAGCATCTGGGTGAGTTCAGTGCGCCGCGCAATACGTGCTTCAAAAGCCGCCCAGTGGATATCGTCCACCACGCCTAATTCTCGACCCACCGGAGTCAGCCGAAGGTCGGCGTTATCGCTGCGGAGCAGCAGCCGGTGCTCGGCCCGGCTGGTAAACATGCGGTAGGGCTCGCGCGGGGTCTTGGTCACCAGGTCGTCCATCATCACGCCTAAGTAGGCCTGGTCGCGCCGCAGGCGCCAGGGGTCTTGCCCGCGGGCAAAACGTACCGCGTTGACCCCCGCGATCAGCCCCTGGCCCGCGGCCTCTTCGTAGCCCGAGGTGCCGTTGATCTGGCCGGCCAAGAACAAGCCCGGCACCGATTTCACCCCGCAGGTGGCGTCGATCTGGTGGGGCCAGACCATGTCGTATTCCACCGCGTAGCCGGGCTTGAGGATCACCGCATGTTCGCAGCCGGGCAGGGCGTGTACGATTTTTTCTTGCACGTCCAGAGGCAGGCTGGTGCTGATACCGTTGCAGTAAATCTCGTTGGTCGAAAGGCTTTCGGGTTCGAGAAACACGTGGTGGCTGGGCCGGTCGGCAAACCGCACGACCTTGTCTTCGATGCTGGGGCAATAGCGCGGGCCCGCGGTGTCGATCTGGCCGTTGTACATCGGTGCCCGGTCGAGGTTGATTCGGATCAGCTCGTGCGAAGCGGCGTTGGTGTGAGTGATCCAGCAGCCGATCTGCCGCGTCGCGGGGAAGGCCACCGGGTCGGTCAGGTCACTGAAGGGGGTCGGCACCGCGTCCCCGGGCTGGACCTCCAGCCCTTCGAGGTCCAGCGACTCGGCGGCTAGCCGGGGCGGAGTGCCGGTCTTCAGGCGTCCCAGCTCTAGGCCCAGCGTCTTCAAGGCCCGGCTGACCCCGACCGCCGAGCCTTCGCCGATGCGACCGCCCTGGGTCTTGCGCTCCCCCTCGTGCATCAGCGCGCGCATGAAGGTGCCGGTGGTCAGAACCACCGCGTCGGCGCGCAGCCCAAATCGTTTACCCGCGCGGTCGATCGGGCCAAACTCGCCGCAGCAGTCCGGCGTGCCACCGCCGTCGTGGGTTCCCGGCGCGCCTTGGACCTCGACGCCCACACAGCGGCCGCCCTCCAGCAAAAAATCATCGACGGTGCCCGCAACCACCTCCAGGTTGCTGCGCGTGGCGAGCAGGCGCTGCACCTCGCTGGCGTAGGCGTACTTGTCGCTCTGGCAGCGCGGCCCGTGGACGGCCGGGCCCTTGCTCTGGTTCAGCACGCGGAACTGGATACCCGTGGCGTCAGCCACTCGGCCCATGAGGCCGCCAAGGGCGTCGATCTCGCGGACGATCTGCCCTTTGGCCAGGCCCCCGATGGCGGGGTTACAGCTCATCGCCCCGGTTTTGGTGGGGTCCATGGTGACTAACGCCACCCTGCCCCGCGGCCGCCCCGCTCCCCCATCACCCAACAAACCCGCGGCGGCCCAGGCGGCTTCAACGCCGGCATGGCCCCCGCCGATCACGATCACGTTGTAGCGGACGGACGTACTCACGATCCGATCATACGGAAGGCCGTCCACCGGGTCTTACCCCCGGCATTCAGCCGGGGCAGACGGGGGGCTGCCCGAAAGCCCGGATTGCCGCCGTCGCAACCCCTACGATCGGACTGGCTACCTCTCGTATCGACGGGGACGCCCCGCGGCACTGGCCGCGCACCTGCCGCCTGACGAAACCCTGGTTGAATCCACGCACCGCCCCCCGGGGCCCCCTTCATTCAGGACGCCCATGCTCTTTCAGCCGATCCGTAAGAACCCCGACGCGCGATTCGTCCCCGTGGTGTTGGTTCCCGACCGCACCGAAGACGCAGCCCAGATCATGGCGAGGCTGCGCGCTATCGCGTGGCAGCAGCTGAATTTTAACGCCTTGCTGGTTAGCCCCGGCTTTGCCGGCGCTTACGGCTTCCTGCAAAACAGCGCCGGCCACGGCCCCGGAGCGGACCAGCTGCTCGTCGACGCGCTGGTCAGCCAGACCGAGGTCGAGGCGGTCACCGACCGCATCCTGGTGTTTGGCTTTGGCGATGGGGCCCAGTTTGCCCATCGTTTTGCCCTTCGGCATCCGCGGCGGGTGGCGGGCTGTGCGGCCTTTGCGGGCGACAGCTGGACCGGCCCCCAGGGCTTCTGCACCGGACCGATGGTCAACGCCGGCGGTTTTGACGCCCCGCCCTTCGACACCGAGGCGGTCCACCGGGTCCGCAAAGCCCCCTGCACCGAGCCCACCGCCCTGCCGGCGGTCCAGTGGCTCGTGGGCGCGCCCACGGACGCGCCAAACCACCACCACGCCGCGTCCCAGTTCCGCAGCGACCTGAACCGGGCCGAAAGCACCGCCCGGTGGCTGGAGTGGGAGGGCGACCCGAATCGGGTGCCGACCCCGCAGATCGCCCAGGCCTTGGGTTTCTTCAACGAGGTGGTGGCCAACCCCACCGAGCTGCCGCCCCGGCGGGCGGTCACCACCGAACCGAGTGTTGATACTGACGCCCACGCACCCGTCGGTGCCGAGGCCCCGCACCAACCCGGTCCGGACGACTCGGACGCCCCCATCACGCACGGTCGCGTCGAAACCGACGCCCCGCCAATCGCACGCGAGCGGGCGGTTCAGGCCGAAAAGCCTCATCCCAAACCCGGCGACGGGCAAGGTTTTTTCGACCAGTTGCTGCGGCAACAGGCATCACCGTCAAGCGGCGAATGACGCCCGCCTCCCGTCCCTCCCCCTCCCTCACATTACGGGCTAATCACGACGGCCGCGTCATCGCGTCGTAGTCCATCAGCTCGGCCAGCCGCTCGGGGGGCATCAGCTTCAGCTCACCCACCAGCTGCTTGATTGTCTTGCCTTCCTGGTGGGCTTGCTTCGCCAGCGCCGAGCACCTGTCGTAGCCCACCTCGGGGGCCAGGGCGGTGATGGTCATGAGCGACTGCTCGTTCAGCTCAGCGCAGCGGTCTTTGTTCACCACCAGCCCGTCCAGCAGCTTGTCCACGAACACGTGGCTAACGTTGGCCAGCAGCTTCACGCTCTCTAAAAACGCATCGATCATCACCGGCATCGCCACGTTCAGTTCGAAGATGCTGCCCACCCCGCCCATGCCGGCCATGGTCACCGTCGCGTCGTTGCCCACCACGCGACAGGCCACCTGCACCGCACTTTCGCAGATCACCGGGTTCACCTTGCCCGGCATGATCGACGAGCCGGGCTGGATCGCGGGCAGGCTCAGTTCGCCGATGCCACAGCGCGGGCCGCTGCCCAGGTGGCGGATGTCGTTGGCGATCTTGGTGAGGCTCACGGCAACGGTCTTCAGGCAGGCGTGGCTCTGCACAAAGCAGTCTTTCGCGGCCTGCGCTTCGGCGTGCTGCTCGGCTTCTTGAAAGTCAATGCCCGTGCGCTCTTTCAACGCGGCGCACACCTTCTGGGCAAACGCGGGGTGGGTGTTGATGCCCGTGCCCACCGCGGTGCCGCCGATCTCCAGGTTCTGCCGCATGCCCTCAAACGCGAAGCCCGCGCGGTGCCGCGCGTGCTCGGCCTGCCGCGCGTAGCCCGCGAACACCTGGCCCACGCGGATGGGCGTGGCGTCCATGAGGTGGGTGCGCCCGATCTTCACGATGTTGTCCCACGCGTCGGCTTTCGCCGTCAGCGCGTCGCGCAGCCGGTCAAGTGCGGGCTTGAGATCGTGTTCGATCGCCAGCGCCCCGGCGATGTGCATGCCCGTGGGGAACGTGTCGTTACTGCTCTGCCCCGCGTTCACGTGGTCGTTGGGGTGCACCGCATCGGGGTTGTTCTTGGCCGAGAGCCCGAAGCCCAGCTTCTGGTTGGCGAGGTTGGCGATCACCTCGTTGCCGTTCATGTTGGTGCTGGTGCCGCTGCCGGTCTGGTAGATGTCCACCGGGAAGTGCGCGTCGTGTTGGCCTCGGGACACCTCGTCGGCCGCGGCGATGATCGCCTCGGCCCGCTTGGCGTCCAAACGCCCCAGCGACAGGTTGGCCGCGGCGCAGGCGGCCTTCAGGTGGCCGAAGGCGTGGATGACCGCGGCGGGCAC
>CALLPP010000194.1 GCA_938015655.1 uncultured Algisphaera sp. | reverse complement strand
GGACGACCGCACGACGCCTACCCTTGCCCCATCAACACCGACTCTCATTGAGGCTGGCACATAAAATGGGGGCACTTCACGGGGACGCTCCCGCACCAGGCGATGCATGGCCTTGAGGATGGGCGGCTCGTCGGACTTAATCCGCCGCTGCTGCCGCTGGGTGGCTCGGGGCTGGCCGACGACCTTGCACGCCCGACGCTCGCTGACATCCGTAAAGGTCCGTCGCAGGCATGCAACGGCTTCCCGACGGCGCGTCGGGCTTACCATTTCCCCTTGTTGAGATCCTCCAGCACGGCTTTGTCGAGAGACAGGTCGGCGACCAGTTTCTTGAGCCGGCCGTTCTCGACTTCCAGCTCTTTGAGCCGCTGGGCTTCCTCGGCCTTCATGCCGCCGTACTGGGCTCGCCAGCGGTGCAGGGTGGCTTCGCTGACCTCTAGCTTCTGGCAGACCTGCCCGACCGATTGATCGGCGGCAAGCATGGCGTCGGCCTGACGAAGCTTTTCGATGATCTGGGTTGGGTTGTGGCGTTTACGTTTCTGGGGCTTGGACATGGGGAGTCTCCTGGCCGGTGTGGCCGATTGAGAATCTCATATCAACTGGTACGGGATTGGGGAGCAGTCCATTGGCGGTGAGGCGGACGCCGTTGGTCAGTTTGGCGGTAATAGTATCGGCAGAGAAGACGCCTGGGGCCGGCGGCGCTGCGGGCAGGTCCAGGCGGACGACCCGCGGCGGGGCTATAGGGTCAGCACGAGCGGCGGGCTCGACGGGAGGATTTGGGCCCGCGGCGAGCTTGCGCCGCCAACGATAGACGCTGGCGGCGGGCAAGCCTTCACGCGCGCAGAACGCGGCGACCGAGAGGCCCGGCGCATCCAGTGCGTTAATGACCGGCTGCCAGAGGCTCGCGTTACGCCGCGGGCGCCGCGGGGTGGGTGAGGAGGCGGATGCGGGAGGGGCCGAGGAGAAGGGCGTGTTCATGCGACCAGGGTCGCGGACACGGGACGGCGGGAGAAGAGATCGGGGGTGGGACATTTATGCAAGTCCCACATCGCCTACGCCTCGGCCGCGTCCCACCAGTTCCTCACCCATCTCGACTTGAGACTGGTCACCAGCGAGGTGGCGATCGATGCGTGCGTTGAAGCGATGGCCCAACGCCCATGGCGCTCCGCGGACATCGGGCAAACAAAATCATTATCGACAGGCTCATCGAGATCGGCCCCCTGTATCTTATCGCCGTGCGCCCGTATTTTGCGAAATCTCGGTCCGAAGGCCCCGGGTCACTCCGGCCCGGGCACTTCTTGCGTCTCCACCCCGGCTTCCCCTACGACTTGGGCTTCATCAACCTCGGTTCCGTCGATGGGCGTTTCGTCGGCCGCGGCTTGCGGTTCTTCAAACAGTTCCTGCACCCCAGAGATCTGGAACGCGGGCACCTGAATTGCGTAGGCCCCGCGACGTGCACGGGCACGGACGGCCGCCGAGGCATCGTCAGCCGAATCCGGCCCCGCCGCAGCCGGTTCCGGCTGGGCCAACTGCCGAACGTGCCACGTACCCTGCGCGTCGGTAAAAAGCATGCACTCCACGGTGCTGCCATCAATCAAGCCGTAGGTAATCTGCTCCCGCCCTTCGGCCACGCCCGACGGGTCCCAGGGCACGATCTTGTCTAAACCCAAACCATCCATCCAGGTCGGCAGTGTGCCCAGGGCCTGGCCGATTTCATCCTCAGTCCATCGTGCTGATCGGTCCGCGTCAACGACTTGGGTTTCCCACTCGGGCGCGTCCGAGGGGGCATCACCATCAATCCCACCGTCAAGGCCGTCTTCGCCCGCCACTGCTTCGGCCGACGGGACCGGCTCCTCTTGTGCCGCGGCCGGACGCGACACCTTCAGACCGTCGTAAGACACCCACTCCACCTCCTGCGGATCAATCCACACCGCCTCCGACGAGACCCACTCCACCCCGAACACCTCAAAAGGCACGTCGTGCTCGGCGCGATACGTTTGGTCTTCGCCCATTCGCCGCACAAAAACCAACTCGTTCGTCATCGAGTCGGCCTGGTTGAACCCGACAAGAAGATCGGCCAAGACCTCATCTCCCGCCCGCAGCGTCAGGCGTTGGGCACTCGGCTCGGACTCAGACCACGCGAGCCCCAGCGCGGCGTGGCGGGCGGGGTTCGCGGTTCGTGGCTGGTCCGTGTTCAAGCGTGCCACCGCACGAAGCAGAGCCTGGACTCGGCCAGACTCCACGGCGAACCCCCCGGCCGATGCCTCGTCGGTCACCCACAGCGGGCCTTCACGGGTCAGGGTGACTTTCTCACCGTCTTGCGACAACTCGATCGACCGCACCGCCTCGGCGGTGCTCAACGCTGGCACCAACGGCACCCCACCACCTTTGGACGCTTCCCCACCCGCGGGGCCGTTGACGCCCCGCCACAAAACGGCCAAAGCTAAAACCGACACCAGTAGAACAATCAACGTACGACGCGACATGAAAAAATTATCTGCTCAAGGAAGAAAACGCAACACCCGCGGCCTTAGCGGTGGGCACGACTATTCCGCCAACGCAGCCCTAGACTCAGCCCGGCACCCAAGGCCACCAGGGCCGGCCACACGACCACGTTCAAGACCATCAACCGATTACCCATCTGTTCGATATCGCTCCGAAGCTGATATTGCACACCACGCAGAGCCTTGCGGCTGGCCAGCACCTGCTCTTGAAGCTTCTCGACATCAGCTTCCTGCTCGGCATTCAGCGTCAACGTACTGCGGTCCGTCGGGGCCTGGTTCAGCAGGTCTTGAAGCAAGGCCTCGGTCGAACTCACCTCGTCTTGCAGACGCTGCTCTTCCGCCAGATAAGCATCTTCAGCCGCGCGCTGAATATCCTGAATCCGTGTGAAGGGGCGGCGCGAGGCCGACCGGGGGCGTAGCTCCGAAAGCACGGGATTGCCCGTCAAGGCCTCCAACACCCCCAACACAAACGCCCCATTGTCCGCCGTGGCCTGCATTCCGAAGACCCCGCCGTCCTCAATCCAGAACGGGTCGGTGACCACGTCCGCATCCGCAATCAGCACGATGCGCGCTTCGCCGGGTTCCTGATCCGCTGCCACATCCGCCGACGCAGATTTACCGAGTTTGACGTTCGACGCCTCTTCTGACGTCTCCGTGTCCGACGCCTTCTCCGCCGGGTCGGTAAAGGCTTGGGCAACCACCCCGCGCACCTCCGCGGCCAAGACATAACGCTGGCCGTCGGGCTGATGCGAGCGCAGCAACCCTGCCGGGTCGAGCTGCCGGCCCAACCGGCTAACGTCCACCAACGCCGCCTGGTCCGAACTCTGCAGCAACGGCGTAAACGTCAAGCCCTCGGGCGCACCGTCGGCCCGGCGTACCGCCCCCATCGACCCGCCGCGCAGCAGCTGGGTGGCGCGGGTCAGCAGCGAAGGCTCGGCCACCGCATCTTGAGTCAATGCCAGCCAGGTCAGCAACGGCACCACCTGTAGCCCACCGGCCGACCGCCGGTCACGCGTTTGCACCCGTTGGGCAAACACCGGGTCGGCCACCGCCTTGCCCGGTTCGACTTCCAGGCCCCACGCGGCCAGCAGCGGCCCCAGGCCCGCACCCTCTTCTGCGGCCGGAGCATTGACCGACTCTACCAGCGAGTCGTAGAGCACCAGCAGCCGCCCACCCGCGCGGGCATAGCGATCAATCGAACGCAGCAGCCCGTCACTCAACCCCACGGGGTGGGCCAGCAGAAGCCCGTCCAGCTGGTCGGGCAAGGCGTCCTCCCCCACATCGATCAGTTGGAGATCGAACACCCGCTCCAGCTGCTGGTAGATCACAAACGAATTGGTTGCTTGCTGCGGAGGCATCCCCGGAAAGGCCGGTGCCGCACCGCCGCCGCCCGCGAGCGGCAGCGAACTCACCACCGCAAGCCTCGGCTTTTCGGCACGGGCCAGTCCACTGATTAAGCGGACAAGATCATGTTCGAGGGTCGCTTCCTGCTCCGGGTCCAGAAAAGACAGAACCTCTCGCTGATCCACCGAGTTACTTACCACCAGCCCGAAGGTTATCGACTGGCCCACCTGACCGGTCGGTACCGGCTCCACACCCGCCGAACGCGCCTGGTCTTCGGCCTCGCTAAAAGGCTCAGGATTTAGCACGTTTAACGCAAGCTTCCCGCCCGACGCACGCTGCATTTCTTCAAGAAACTCTTCGACCCGGGTGGCGTAGGAGCGCAGCGTCGGAAAATCCGTCAACGCCTCACGGCTGATAAACAAGTCAAGCCGCAGCGGCTCATCCAAGCTTTGCAGCCACGGGCCCACCGCCGGCGAAAGCGAATAGAGCTTTTCTTGCGTGAGGTCTACGCGGACCGACCGCAGAAGCGAGCCGGCCAGCGCATTGACCAACACCAAGACCAGCACCACCCCCGCCACACCGGCATAGAGCGATGCGCGCCCGCCGAACCCACCGCCCGAGCCCGGTGCGACTTTCTTTTGATCTTCAAGGCCCGCGGAATCGTTTTGTGTATCAGACATGGATCGTTCCCATCACCCCGCGGATCTTCACCGCCGGATTCTCACAACGCGGCTTTAACGCCCCTGGCGCTTGGCCCGCAGCAACACACCGGTGATCCACAGCCCCGCCGCGATCACCGTGCAGAAAAACACCAAATTGCGCAGATCAACAACCCCCCGGAGGAAAGAGTGCCGGAAATGCGTCAGAAAGCTCACCGATGCCAGCGCTTCCACTCCCGCCTGGGGCATCCAAGACTGGAAGAACGCCTGCACCGGAGCCCATCCGGTCAGCAGCATGAAAAAACTCACCGCCACCGCAAGCACAAAGGCCACCACCTGGCTCCGGCTGGCCGCAGACACTGCGCAGCCCACGGCCAGCAGACCACCGGACAACAACGCGCTGCCGAAATACCCCGCCAAGATGACCCCGTGGTCGGGATCGCCCAGGAAAGAGATGGTGAGCCATACCGGGAACGTCAGCGCCAAAGCCAGCACCGCAAACGCCCAAGCGGCCAAGAACTTACCCACCACCAGATCTCTTAATGTAAGCGGCAGGGTGGTCAGCAGCTCTAGGGTTCCCAGCCGGTGCTCGTCGGCCCACAACCGCATGCTGAGCGCCGGCACCAAAAACAGGTACATCCAGGGGTGCCAGTTAAAGAACACCCGAAGACTTGCCTGCCCCCTGGGATCAATCAGGTTGCCCACGTTAAACGTCAGCACCCCCGCCATCACCAAGAAGATCACCAAAAAAATCGCCGCCACCGGCGTGGTGAAATAAGCGCCAAACTCCCTTCGAAACACTGTAACCACCCCCGCCAGCGGGCCGGGAGGCGTCACGGTGGCGGCGACGGCCGCAGACACAGGCGTTGCTTCATCGCTCATACCAGCACCTCCTTTTTGTCCACCGACGCTGACCGGGTCAGTTCGCGGAACACGTGGTCCAAACGCCCCTGGCGAACCGAATCGGGCGCCTTCGCATCCAGTTCCGCCGGTGTCCCGTCAAACACCGTTTGCCCCCGGGCGATCACCACCGCCCGCGTACAAACCGCTTCAACCTCTTCCAAAATGTGGGTCGACAACACGATCGCCTTGCCCCCCTGCTCGCCCATGGTGCGGATCAACGAGCGGACCTCATGCTTCTGATTGGGGTCCAGCCCGTCGGTGGGCTCATCAAGGATCAACACCGGTGGGTCGTGCAGCAGTGCCTGGGCAAAACCCACCCGACGCTTGTAACCCTTGCTCAAAGTTTCAATCGATTGCTTGCGGACGCTATTCAGCCCAAGCAGATCGATTCCACGGGCAATGCCCGAACGTGCCTGAGCCCCGCGTAAACCCCGTGCCCGGGCGACGAAACGCAGAAACTCGTCCACACGCATGTCCGGGTAGGCCGGCGCTCCTTCCGGGAGGTACCCCAGACACCGCTTAGCCGCCAGCGGGTCGCTCCCCACGTCGAACCCGCACAGGCTCGCCCGCCCCGACGTGGGCTCCAAGAAGCCCGTGATCATGCGCATGGTCGTGGTCTTGCCCGCGCCGTTAGGACCCAAGAAGCCGACCACCTCGCCTGCAGAGACCGCCAAGTCGACACCGTCAACGGCCCGAAACGAGCCAAAACGCCGGACCAGGGACCGGGCATCGATCAACAAAGAAGCCGACATCCGCACAACCTCAGAAATCAGAATCGTTCAACCTCAAGACGCCATGAACGCACGTCTCGCCTCTCGCTTATGAACGGGCCCTACACATCCTTATCCGGACCAATCCACCAGTAAGCGGAGCGTTATTTTGCCAATTTTTTTCCTACCGTCAAGAGGGGCAGGAGGACCACGCGCTTCCGGGCATCCGTCAATCAGGACAACCATTATCCAACCCACCGTTGACGCAACGGCAACCACGTAAACTGCCACCATTATGAAGCCCAGCCCTCCGCCGCTCCACCCCCTCACCTTTGCTCCGGTCTACAAGGAAAAAGTGTGGGGCGGTCGCGCCCTGGAGCGCCTGGGCCGCGCCTTGCCCGGCAGCGCCGATGCCCGCATCGGCGAGTCGTGGGAGCTGGTCGATCTCGCCACCACCTCGGCCAGCGGCGGCGGTGGCGGCGCTGAACGCTCGGCGGTGGCCCACGGTCCGCTGGCCGGGCAGACCCTGGCCCAGGTCATCGACCGCTACGGCCCCGCGCTCACCGGCGCCCTGCCGCTGACCGAAAGTGGCGGCTTCCCGGTGCTACTCAAGTACCTCGACGCCTCGGCCAACCTCTCGGTGCAGGTCCACCCCAGCCCCGCGTACGCCGCCACCCACGCCGACGCCTTTCTCAAAAGCGAAGCTTGGTACATCGTCGATTGTCAGCCGGGCGCCGTGATCTACAAAGGCATCCGCGAAGGCGTCACGCCCGACCAGCTGCGCGCCGCACTTCAAACCAACACCGACGCCGCGGTCGTCCCGCTCATGATCGAGGTCCCGGTGAGACCCGGCGACTGCCACTACCTGCCCTCGGGCACCTGCCACGCCCTGGGCGGCGGGATCCTCGTGGCCGAAGTGCAGACCCCCAGCGACACCACTTACCGCGTGTACGACTGGGGCCGCACCGAGCGCGAGCTGCACATCGACCAGGCGCTGGCCTGCATCGACTTCGGTCCGCCGCAGGTCGCGGATTTCGAACTCAATACCGCGGTCAACGCCCACACCACCCGCCTGGTCAGCTGCGAACACTTCCGTATGGACCGCGCCGCGGTCGATGCGGGCGACCGCGGCGCCGCGGGCACCGATCAGCCCACCGTCTGGATGGTCGTGGCCGGCCACCTGACCCTCACCGCGGGCGAGCACACCGTCGCCGCCACCGCCGGTGACACCGTGCTGCTGCCACCCAACCTCCATGCGACCTACGAAGCGATCCAAGCCACCACCTGGATCGAAGTCAGCTTCCCCGCCGCCGAGGCCGGCACGCTGGCGTAGCCTTTCGGTTACCACCCACCACACCCCTAGCACTCGGGCCCACCGCCTTCACGGCAACACACCAAATCAGACCAGACTCACCGTCCGCTTGCTGGTCACCGCGGCTTCAAACTCACCGAAGAATTTATTGACGATGGTGCGGATCGCCCAGTTGGTGCCATCGCTTAGCCCGCAGATGTTGTGCCCCGGCATGCTGCCCATGCTGGTGGCCAGTTCCAGGAGCATGTCCAGGTCGCGGGTGGCGCCGTCGCCGGCTTCGATGCGGCTGAGCATCTTGTAGATCCAGTTGCTTCCCTCGCGGCAGTGGGTGCATTGGCCGCAGCTCTCGTGGCTGTAAAAACGGGCGCAGTTGCGGGCCATGCTCACCATGCTGGTGCGCTGGGGGATCACGGTGATGCACGCGGTGCCCAGCCCCAGGTTGTTCCACTTCTTGCCGATGTCGAAGTCCAGCTCCACGCCCTGCTCGGCCTCGTCCTGAGAGATCACGCCCATCGAGATGCCGCCGTGGAAGTAGGCCTTGATCCGCTCGCCGGGTGCCGGGCCGCCGCCCAGGCGTTCGATCACGTCGGTCAGCTTCACGCCTAGCTCTTCTTCATAGACCCCGGGCCGCCGCACCGGGCCGCTGATGCCGATGAGCTTGGTGCCGAAGCTGGCGGGCACCTGGGGCGGGGCGCCATCGGGCCGGCCTTTGCCGCGGGCCTTCCAGGCGTCGGCGCCGTGAAGGATGACGTGCGGCACGTTGGCCAGGGTTTCCACGTTGTTGATGATCGTGGGTCGGGCGAAGGCGCCGGCCACGGCGGGGAACGGCGGCTTGATGCGGGGCCAGCCACGCTTGCCCTCCAGGCTTTCGATCAGCGCGGTTTCTTCACCGCAGATGTAAGCCCCGGCGCCGCGGTGCAGGTACAGGTTCGGGGCGCGGTCGTTGATCTTGCCCATGCGGCTGTTCTCACCGAACACACCGCGGTCGTAGGCTTCGGCGATCGCCCGCTCGAAGGCTTCGCGGTGGTGGTGGTACTCGCCGCGGATGTAGAAATAAGCAGTGTCAAGCTCGCAGGCCAGCATGCACAGCGCGATGCCCTCGATCACCGAGTGCGGGTCGAACTGGATCAGGATCTGGTCTTTGAAGGTCGCCGGCTCGGACTCGTCGGCGTTGATGCAGAGGTAGCGCGGCCCGCCGTCGGGCGGGGGCAGAAACGACCACTTCATACCCGCGGGGAAGCCCGCCCCGCCGCGGCCGCGCAGCTCGGCGGATTTCACCTCGGCCACCACATCTTGCGGGGACATGCCCACCGCCTTGTCGAGCGCGGCGTAGCCGTCCTGGGCCACGTAGTCGTCGTAGTCAACGTAAATCCGCTCGTTGGCGCTGCCCCAGGGGGCGGTGGGAACGCGTTTAAACAGCACCGGGGCGTCTAGGGGCATCGTTTTCCGGGGGTCAGAGGGGCGGACTGGATCCGCCCAATTCTACACCGCCCCGGTGCCCTCGACGCGCCACCCCGCGGGCCCGAGCCCTGCCACCTCGCTACTGCCCGGCGGGAAAGCTCCGCACCCGACCGACCTCCACAAAGTCCACGTCGCGGACCCGCTCCACCCGCACCTCTTGGTCCGTGGTGTAGATCTCGCCTGGCTGAAGCAATGGCGTGCTAAGCCCCACGGTGGCCAGTACGCGGACCCGCTCACCGCTGAGGCCGCTGGTGCGCTGGCCCAGCGCTACGGCTCCGGTGAAGCGCTGCGCCGTGTCGCCGTCGTTGCGAAACAGTAGCTTTACCCAGACCGCGTCGTCGCGAAACTCGCTGAAGTTGAAACTCTCCCCCCGCAGCCGCCCGTTCTCCCCGCGGATGATCAGCCGTCCGCGCCCCGACGTACCGATCAACCCGAAGCTGTAACGGTAGCGGTACGGCACGCTGCCTTCGGCCGCGGCACGGATCTCCGTTCCGGCGTCATCGGCCCCGCCGGCGGGCCTCAGCGCGGCGCGGCGTTGCCGCAGCGCTTGCAGCCGCAGCTCCAGCCCGGCAATCGCCGCGTCCAGGTGTTCGGCGTTGTCCTCCACCGTCGGGGCTTCGGGCGTTTGGGCCGCAGCCCCGCGGGCCAGCAGTAGGTTTTGCAGCGCCAAGTCGGCGGCCATGCGTTCCAACACCGCCCGGGACACCGCCGAAAAATCAGGCGCATCCGGCTCCACCTGCGGAATCTGAACGCCCTGGCCGTCCTCGGGTGGCGGGTCGGCGGCCGCCGCGTCCAACCCGGCGAAAAGCACAACGAACAGAACCGCCGTTTTCATAAAAAAAGATGTCATGAACAGCTCCCAAAGGATTTGCCGCCGGGTTACTACGACACCAGCGTACCGCGCGGAAGCTTAATCTCCGGGGGGCGGCGCGCCGTCGCGCGGGGGCCGCAACTCGATCTCTTCGATGGTGGTGCGGCGCAGGGTCACGCCCGGCTCGGGGCTGGACTCTTCAACCGAACGCCGGACCTGGGTGGTGGTGGCCGGCGTCTCCCGCTCCGAAGCGGGCGTGGTGGCTTTATGCACCGCCAGGCCGGCCTGCCGGCAGAGTTTTTGAAACCAGGGCATGGGACGCTTCGCTCGAAGTTCGAAGTACGGAGTGGCGGAAACGCGACGCTGGCGGTTGGCCCTTTGGGGCCGCGCCTTGGTGACTTCACTCCAGCGCGTCTAGCACCCCGGCCACGTCGTCGGGGCTGAGGTTTTCGTGCAGGGTTTCATTCACCAGCGCGCACGGGGCCCCGCCGCAGGCACCGATGCACTCGACTTTCATGAAAGTCACCCGCCCGTCGTCGGTGGTCTCACCCGGCTCGATGCCCAACTTCTCGCGCACGGCCTCGGTGATCTTCCCCTCGTTCATGATTTCGCAGCTCACGCTCTGGCACACCCAGACCGTGTGCTTGCCGCGCGGCTCCAAAAAGAACTCTTCGTAAAACGTGGCGGTGTCCAACAACACGCTGGGCTCGACTTCAATAAAGGCCGCGGCTTCTTCGATCGCTTGGAACGGCAGCCAGCCGTGGTGGTGCTGAATCTCGTGCAAAATCGGCAGGGCCAGCGCCGCCCGCGAAGGGTATCGGTGGGCGTAGCGCTTGTTGAACGCGTCTTTAACCTCATCGGAAAGGTAGGGCTCGTCGCGTCGCTCGATCTGCGTCGAGCCGGAGTTTTTGGTGATCCAGGCCATGGTCGCTGCGCTCTAAGTTCGAAGTACAAAGTCCGAAGTTCGAAGTTGCCAAGACCGTCGGTTCGAAATACTTCGAACTTCGAACCTCGCGTTTCGCACTTCACTCACCGGTCCAGCTCCGCCGCAATAATGTTGAGAGAACCCAGAACGGCAACAGCGTCCGAGAGTAAATGCCCCTCTAGCATCTTCGCAAAGCAGGAAAAATGCTGGAAGCTGCACGCGCGGTGCTTCACCCGCCAGGGTACCGGGCCGCCGTCGCTGACGATGTAGAAGCCGTGCTCGCCGTTGGCGCTCTCGATACAGGCGTAAGTCTCGTTGATCGGGGCCTTCCACTTGCGGTTGGTCATGACCAGCTGAAAGTGCTCGATGAGCCCCTCGATGCTGCCGTAGACCTCGGCCTTGGGCGGCTTGGCGGCCTTGGCGTCGGCGAAGGTGTTGATGGGCCCACCGGGGATATGGTCGATCAGCTGCTCGATGATCAGGATCGACTGCTTCATCTCTTCGAGGCGGACCAAAAAGCGGCCCAGTACGTCGCCGGTGGTGGCGATGGCGACCTTGAAATCCACCGCGCGGGCTCCCTGACCGTCCCAGTTGTCTTTAAAGCAGAGATAGGGCTCGTCCTTGCGGACATCGCGCTTCACGCCGCTGGCCCGGGCCACCGGGCCGCTCAGGCCCCAGCTGATGGCCTCGTCGTGGGTCACCACGCCGATGCCCTCGACCCGATCGCGAAAAATGCGGTTTTTCAGACACAAGCCTTCGAGGTCGGCCAGCGCTGGGGGCAGCTTCTCGCGGATGATCGACTTGACCATGCGCTTGAAAACCTCTTCGTCGGGCAGGTCTTGCATCGCCCCGCCCACGCGCGTCCAGTCGGGGTGGAAGCGCTGGCCCGAGATGTAGTCGATCACATCCATGATCGCCTCACGCTCGTTGAAGCCGTAGAGGAAGCCGGTGAAGGCCCCCAGGTCCAGCGCCGCGGCGCCCACGCCCAGCAGGTGGTTCTGGATGCGTCCCAGCTCGCCCAGTATCGTCCGCAGCACGGTGCAGCGCGGGGTGATGGCGATGTCAAAAAGCTGCTCGACCGCGTGGTGCCACGAGATGTCGTTGCAGATGGGGCTGACGTAGTCCATCCGGCTGACAATGGTGACGTACTGGTTGTAGTCCAGCGCTTCCCCCAGCTTCTCGAAGCCGCTGTGCAGATAGCCGATGTGCGGCGTCACGCGGACGACCCGCTCGCCGTCCAGCTCCATCACCATGCGCAGCGTGGTGTGCGTGGCGGGGTGTTGGGGGCCGAAATTCAGGGTCCAACGGTCGCCACCGGACGAAGGACCGCGGCCCGGGTCGTCGAGGTACTCGGTGGTCTCGACATCGAGGTCGAT
>CALLPP010000193.1 GCA_938015655.1 uncultured Algisphaera sp. | reverse complement strand
GGGTGGGGCGCGGCCACGGGGTTTAGGCCTCGTCCGCGGGTTTTGCGGGGGCGGCCTGGCCCTCGGCCCGCTGGCCGCCCGCAGCGTTGTTTCGCAGCACGCCGATCAGCTCGCGCACCTCATCGGCCATGCGGCTGTTGGGAAACTTGCCCATGATCTCTTCGCCCGCGACCACCGCGGCCTTCCATTCTTTGTCGTGCACCGCCAGCTTGAACTGTAGGCCTAGGTTGTCGCGTTTTTTGGCAAAAACTTCGCGGGCGGCTTCGTGGAATGGCTCGGCCTCGGCGGGGGTCAGTAGCTTGTCCAGGCGGGTCATGAGGTTCACGGCCTTGTCGATTTCCCCGCGGTCTTTCGCCTCAAGGAACTCGGTTTGAAGATCGGCCTTGTACTGGGCTTTGGCCCGGTCGACCCACTCGTTGAGGCCTTCGACGCCGTTGGCGTCGGGATACAGCCGGATTAGTCGGTTGGCCTCACGGCGGGCTCCGGCAAAGTCTTGCCGCGACAAGATGCGGTCCATTTCCAGGATGCCGGCTTCGACCTTGGCTTCCTGATCCGCGGCTCGCAGCTTGCGAATTTCGTCGCGGAAGGCTTCGGCTTCAGGCAGCTGGCCGTAGAACGAACCGAGGTTTTCAACCAGCACCATGGCGGCGTTGAAGTCGTGCTCGGCGATATCCTGGCGGATGGTGCGGTGCAGCAGGTCGACGTCTTCGCGGCGGTACGCGACCTTCTTAGCCGTCTCACTTAGTAATAGGCGATCGCTGATCTGGGCCAGGTCGCGTCGCATCTCGCTGATACCCAGATGTATCCCCGCCGGGGCGGTGGGGCCGAGCAGTGCCCAGCGGATCGCGCCGATCAGCAGCATCACGATGCTGAGAAGAATGAAGAGGGTGGACACGCCGTAGGCGGCGTAGTGGCTGACGATACGCTGGTTGTCGTCGATAAATTCGGTTTGGCGCAGGACGATCACGGCGGCGGCGGCGGTGGCCCCGGCGAGGATCCAGAAGAAGAGAGCCAAGGCGATCTGCCCACGCGGTGTGCCGAGGACCCCCCCGTGGGGCTGGGGCGGGGCTTCGTGGTCCGGGGGCGTGGCCGTGGTAATTGCCGCGTGATCATGCATCTGGTGGCCTTTCAGTCGGAGGGGGCCTAAGCCGTGCCCGCGAGGCGCGGTAACGGTGTGGAAACCAGTCTACTCGCCCCTTGCGGGCTTTTGCGAGGCGAACGTTGCATGGGCCCGCGCGGTCGGGGGCGGTATGGTGCCGGGGTGCCCCTCCCTCCATCCCCGATTACAGAACCCCAGCCCCCGCCGGTGGACGCCCCGGGGCCGGCCGCCGGGCCGCGCGGGGTCCGCGGATGGGTGGGGGCCTTGTTGGCCGGGGCGCTGCTGGTGGCGGTGTGCGTGTTTGCGCTGCGCGGTCTGAATAGTGCGGCGTTGGCTGATCATGTGGCTCGGGGCGGAGTGACCCTACCCGCGTTGATCGGCACGCTGGTGGGGCTGAACTTGCTGACCACCGCCTGGCTGGTGGGCAGCGTGACCGCGTGTTTTGGCCCACGTCCGATGGTGTCTTCAGGGCAGATGCTGCGTCTGATCGCGGCCAGCCAGTTATTGAACTACCTGCCGGCCTTGCGGGCGGGGCTGGTGGGACGGGCGGCCTACCTTAAGAAGTACCACGGCCTGCGCCTGCGCGACTCGGGCTACGTGCTGGTGTTGACCCTGGGGCTAACCGCCTCCACGCTGGCCGTGGCCTCGGTTGGGCCGCTGCTGGTGGCCGCGCTGGATGCCGATCCGCGCTGGGCGTGGGCCGGGTCCGCGTTGGGCCTGGTGGTGTTGACGTTGGCGGTGACCGCCGCCACGCGCCGTCTGCCCGGCGTGGGGCGGCGGTCGTGGTTTTGGGTGCCGCTGCGCACCCTCGATCTGGCCGCGGTGACGGGCCGCACAGCCCTGGCCTTTGCCGCGGTGGGCCAGCCGCTCACGCTGGGGCAGGCCACCCTGCTGGCCAGCACCGCCACCCTGGTACGCCTGACGGGACTCACGCCCAATGGCTTGGGCCTGAGCGAGTGGGTGGTGGCGGGGCTTGCCGCCGCGTTGGCGCCCGTGGATGCGGCCCTGGCGGCCGCGGCCGCGTTGCTGGAGCGCGGAATCGAGGTTGCCATGAGTGTGGTGGCGGGGCTGTGGGCCCTGATGGGTTTGCGGCGAGCGCACGGTGAGCCGAGGGGAGTGGCTTAGGAAGCACCGTCTTCGTGGGCGACCGCCGTCTGCCCGGGCAGGGTTAAGAACACCGGGAAGCCCGCGGGCATGGCCTCGTCCGCGTTGTCGATTTCAAAAACCACCCGGAAGGTCTGGCTCGCGGGGTCGATGACCGGATCGATGTTGATCAGCCGGCCAACAATTACCGCCTGGCCGTCTTGGGCCCGGCTGAGGTTGTACGGATCGCCCGTTTTTAATATTCCGTAACTCGTGGCAGGCAGATGAAATTCTGCCTCTAGCGGGTGGAGCGACACCAGCGATAAAATCGGGTCTTGCTGGGTGAGTGATGCCCCGGCCTGAGCCTCCACCCGCAAGACCCGCCCGGTGAACGGTGCCAGTACGGCGTAGCGCTTGAGCCGCTCACGTTCAAGCTCCAGGTTGACCTTGGCCAGCTCTTGTTCTTCGGTGGCTTGTTTCAGCTGCGCGGTTTCTACCTCAACCTGCAGGGCCGCGCGGCGGACTTCCCACTCGCTGGCGGCCCCCTTGGTTTCAGATTCGCGGATACGGTCGAGCTGGATCTGGGCGTCTTCGAGCACCAGCTTCGCGTTCTCGATCGCGGTGTTGCTTCCCGCCGCAAGCTGGGCCGAGCGGACGGCCACCCGTTGTAGGCCGTCGTCCATCATGGCCAGCGGGGTTTGGGCCTCTACCCGGTCTCCCTCGTGGACGTTGATTACGCTCAGGATCGCGGCCACCGGGGCGTTGAGCACGACCTCTTTGCTGGGCTGGACGGTGCCTTCAACCCGCTGGGCCAAGGCCGTGGCCGGCGCGAGGGCCAGGCCCAGTGTCAGCAGGAGGCGGGTCAGGTGGAGAGGAAGACGTTTCATCGGAGCGATAATACCCCCCGGCCTCCGCGGCCGCGGTCAGGTACGGAGGACGAACCAGAGGACCGGCCCGACCACCGGCAGCAGCACAATAAGCGTCACCCAGCCCAGTTTTTGCGGAAGCTCCACCTCGCTTTGTAGCACACTGATCACCGCCAGAATGCTTACCACCACGATGATCAGTGCGCCGAAGCGGATGAGCACGAGCAAGACTCCGGAGGTGGATCTTCGGTCCCCCGTAGACGGGGCGTGGGGCTGGGAAAATGGGCTGAGGCCGCTTTATCTATACTAAGGATGGCTCGGTCCCGCGTAGACAGCAGGCAGCCGCATTTCCACTCCACTTAGGAACTCTCTGATGAACTCTTTTCTGACCCGGATCATGCTTGCCGCCGGTCTCGCTATGGCCACCACTGCCTTTGTGGGCTGCGACAGCGGATCCACCCCTGACGCCGCCGTGGACGCCATGGACGATGCCAAGGCCGAAATGAAAGACGGCATGGACGACATGAAGGACAAGGCCGAAGGCATGGCCGACGATATGACGGACAAAGCCGAAGGCATGAAGGACGAAATGAAAGACGGCATGGACAAGATGAAAGACGGGGCGAAAGACATGATGGACAAAGCCGCTCAGTAATCACAACGCCGTCGCCCTCTGTGGTTGACACAAGCGGTGCCTGCGGGCGCCGCTTTTTTTGCGCCTTGGACCAGTCCGGTTAGACCAATTTTTAAGATGCGGCGGTGGGCTTGGGCAGGGTCTCTTTCAAGGTGGATGATCGGATACCTAACGGCGAGTAAAAACCGTGATGCTGTTGGCTGAAGCTGGGCCGTCACGCAGTGGATTTCGTGTCCCGGGTTTGTCGGGACGGGGTGGAGTAACGGTCTAGAGTGTGAACGCCGTGCCGGATTCTTCGCCTAGCTTTGTTGAGCAGTGGTTCACCCGCACGGTGGGGCAGCCTTTTGCGTTTCAGCGTGAGGCGTGGGCGGCCCAGCTTGTTGGGCGGTCGGGCTTGCTGCACGCCCCTACGGGCATGGGTAAGACTTACAGCGTGTGGCTGCCCAGCCTGATGGCGTACGAAGCAGAGCACCCCGACCCGGCGGCGTGGCCGCAGGCCCGGACGCCGGGCCTGCGGGTGTTGTGGCTGACTCCCTTGCGGGCGCTGGCCAACGACACCGAGCAGACCTTGCGTCGGCCCGTGGACGAGATGGGACTGCCCTGGACGGTGGGGCGCCGCACCGGCGACGTGAGTGCGGCGGTGAAGAAGCGGCAACGCGGCAGGCTGCCCACAGCGCTGGTCACCACGCCGGAGAGCCTGAGCGTGCTACTGAGTTATGCCGATGCCCCCCAGCGGTTTTGCGGGGTGCAGACGGTGGTGGTAGACGAGTGGCACGAGCTGATGAGTACCAAGCGCGGCACGCAGACCGAACTGGCGCTGGCTCGCCTACGCGCGTGGAACCCGGGCCTGCGGGTGTGGGGGCTGTCGGCCACGCTGGGAAACTTGGAGGAGGCGGCCGACGCCCTGATGGGGGCGCAGCCCGACGGGTCCGCCCGGCCGTCGGTGGTGGTGAGCGGCCCCGAAGTTAAGAAGGTTTCGATCCAGACCCTGCGGCCCGACGACCCGACGCGGTTCCCCTGGTCGGGCCATCTGGGCTTGACCCTTCTGGAGCCGGTGTTGGAGACCTTGGCCACCAGCCGCAGCACGCTGTTGTTCACCAACACCCGTTCACAGTCAGAGATCTGGTTTAACGCCATCACCGCCGCTCGGCCCGAGTGGTTGGGCGAAGTGGGCCTGCACCATGGGAGCATCGCCCGGAAGGAGCGCGATGCGGTGGAGCAGCGCCTACGCGCTGGGGACCTGCGCTGTTGTGTTTGTACCAGTAGCCTGGACCTGGGCGTGGACTTTTCCCCGGTGGAGAAGGTGATTCAGGTGGCCAGCCCCAAGGGTGTGGCCCGGCTGATGCAGCGGGCCGGGCGGAGCGGCCACCAGCCAGGCAAGACCAGTGTGTTGGTCGGCGTGCCGACCAACGCGCTGGAACTGCTGGACTTTGCGGCGGCCCGCGACGCGGCGGGCACGCGGGCGGTGGAGTCACGCCCGCCGCTGGACCGCCCGCTGGACGTGCTGGTGCAGCACCTGGTGACGTGCGCCCTGGGCGGGGGCTTTACGCCCGGCGCGATGCGGGCCGAGGTGCGCAGCGCCTGGTCGTACCGCAACCTGTCGGAAGCGGACTGGATCTGGGCGCTGGATTTCGTACAGCGTGGCGGTGACACACTGAAGGTCTATCCGCAGTACGCGCGGGTGGTGCCCGACGACGGCGGGGTCTACCGCGTCCCGGACGTGAAGGTCGCCCGCAACCACCGTATGGCCATCGGCACGATCACCAGCGACAGCGCGATCGTGGTGCGTTTTGCCAACGGCAAGAAGCTGGGTACGGTGGAAGAGAGCTTTGTGGGCTTTTTAAAGCCCGGCGACCGTTTTGTATTTGCCGGGCACCTGCTGCAACTGGTGCGGGTGCGCCAGATGGTGGCCACGGTGAGGGCCGCCCGCGGAAAAAAAGCGCAGGTGCCACGCTGGCAGGGCGGCAAAAGCCCGCTGAGCACCCAGTTGGCCGCTGCGGTGCGGGCGCGGCTGGACGCGTTTCGGGCCCACGGCCTGCGCGACGGCGACCCGCCCGAGATCGTGGCCTTGGCGCCGCTACTGGAACTACAGCGTGCGTGGTCCGTGGTGCCGGCCCAAAACGAGCTTCTGGTGGAAACCACCTGCAGCCGTGACGGGCACCACTTGTTTTTGTTTCCCTTGCGGGGCCGGTTGGTACACGAGGGCCTGGGCACATTGCTGGCCCAGCGGCTAACTCAGCGCACGCCGTGCTCGGTCACGGTGACGGTGAATGACTACGGCATCGAGCTGCTGACCACCGAACCGCTGAATCTGACCCCCGATGGCTGGCGTGAGCTGTTGGACCCCGCGGGCCTGCTGGACGACCTGCTGCGTGCCCTGGACAGCAGTCAACTGGCCCGCCGGGCGTTCCGCGACATCGCGCGGGTGGCGGGCTTGATTACCGTGAGTTTTCCCGGCCAGCGGGTGGCCAACCGGCACCTGCAGGCCAGTAGCGAGTTGTTTTATGACGTATTCCGCGACTTTGACCCCGACAACCGCCTGCTTAAACAGGCCGACCGCGAGGTGCTGGAGCGGCAGCTCGAAGCCACCCGCTTGCGTCAAAGCTTGGAAGAGTTGGGGGCCGCCCGGTTGGTGCTACGCGACACCAAACGCCTAAGCCCGCTGGCGTTCCCCCTGTGGGCCGAGCGTTTACGCGAGCAACACCTGACCAGCCAGAGTTGGACCGAGCGTGTGGCTACGATGGCGGTGTGGCTGGAGGCCGCCGCGGCGGGCACCTGATGGGGGGGCGCGCCGTCGTGCGGGCGGGAATTTTGAGCGCATGGTCACCGGCTTGGAGCGGACAGAAAAAGCGTGCCCAGCACCAGTGGGGTGGTTGGGTGGCATTGTCTGGGATGTCATGGCCCGCTAAAAGATGTTTTTCGTTTTCTGGGCCGTGAAGAAGCGGTCTTTCCTAGGCTATAGAGCCTATGGCTGGCTTTGCTTCACATGTTTTGACTCGGCCTGGCGCGCGGGCGCCGCGGTTGTCGTTGATGAACAACCGCTTGTTTTTGAACCTGGCCCACGGGGTGTTCCGGGCGACGTCGCGTTGCCGGGTGATGGGGGGCGAGCACTTTCCGGCGTCGGGGCCTCCGTGCTTGCTGGCGGTGGCACACGTGAGTCACTACGACCCGGTGGTGGTGAGCGCAATCAGCCGGCGGGTGATCGCTTGGTGGGCGCGGTCGGAGTTTTACGCGACAGCGGGACCGAGGTGGTTTGTGTCCAACGCCGGGGCGATTGAGATTGACCGCCACGGGCGGGCGTTGCCGGGGGTGCGCGATGCGTTGGCGGCGCTGGCCGCGGGGCGGACGGTGGGGCTGTACCCCGAGGGGCAGCTGCGCGGGGCGGACAATTCGGTGCTAACCGGGGGGGCGATGCACGCGGGGGTGGCCACGCTGGCGCGGCGCTCGGGCCGGTCGGTGGTGCCGTGTGTGGCGTTGGGCGGCGAGCAGTTCCGCCGGTTGGCGCCTTGGCTTCCGATGCGGGCCGGGCGGCTGGCGGTGGCTTACGGGCCGCCGCTGACCGCGACGCCGCACGAGACGCAGCTGGGCCGGGTCGGGCGGGCGTGCTTTGCCCGGCGGGTGGGCGTGGCCATGCGCGGGCTGTACGACGCGCTGGTGGCAGAAGACCCGTCGCGGGCGCTGTCGGCGGGGCGGGGGGAGGCGGACCTTGCCGCGGTGGATGACGCCCGGGCGGAGCGGCCCGCGTGAGGGATTGGATGTACCACCTGCTGCGGGTTGTCTGCGGGCCGGTGTACTGGCTATGCACGCGCCCGGTGGTGCTGTACCACGCGCGGTTGCCGCGCGAAGGCGGGTTTTTGCTGGCGTGCAACCACACCAGCCCGTACGACGTGTCGTGCCTGATGTATGTGAGTCAGCCACGTTTTCTGGACTTTATTACCACTACCCAGGTGATGGCCCAGCCGGTGTTGGGCTTCATCGGCCGGAATCTGAACACGATCCCGCTGGACCGGGGACGGGTGAATGGCGACGCGGTGCGGAAGGTGGTGGCGCGGTTGAAGGAGGGCCGGGTGGTGTGTCTGTTTCCCGAGGCGCGGATGGTTCCCGAGGCCGAGTCGGTGCTGCATGGGGGGCCGCACCGCGCGGGACTGGGCCGCATGGCGGCGCTGGCCCGGGCGCCGGTGGTGCCCTGTGTGGTGCTGGACAGCGGGCGTTGTGGCCGGCCTACGGCGTGGCTTCCGCTGCGCCGCACCCGCTTTGCGGTGGCCTACGGCGAGCCGATCCACCCGCCGCCGGCGGAGACCAAGGAGCAGCGGCAGGCGGCTCAGCGTTGGGTGGAAGCGCGTTGGTGCGAGGCGGTGCAGGCCTTGGCGGTGGAGCTGCGGGGGGCGATGCCCTGGTGCGGGACGGCGGTGGGTGTGCCGGCTGCTGAAAAGTAGGGAGAACCCGTCTGCGGGGCTAAGCTGTTTCACCATGAAACATGCTCTCGTGATGTTTGCGGCTGTTGTGGGTGGGCTGTACGGCGGGCCGGGTGCCGCGGGGGCGGAGCTGCCGGATCCCCAGGGGCTGGTGGTGTGGTTGGACGCGACGCAGACGAATGCGGTGACCAGGGGCGCGGACGGCGTGGTGCAGCGTTGGGCCAGCCGTGCGCCCGCTTCGTTGGTTGCCGTGCCGCCGGAGGCTGTGGCGTCGCCGAGGTGGGTGCCCGACGCCTGGGGGCCCGGGCGTTCGGCGGTGCGGTTTGACGGCGCGGCGTCGTTGGACCTGCCGCAGCTCGCGGTGGGCCGCGGGCCGCTGACGGTGTTTGTGGTGTTCCGCCGCGGCGACGCGCAGGCCGGCGGTACGCAATGGCAGCGGCTGGTGTCGGCGTGGGACGGGACTAGTGCGAACGATACGCAGGGGGCAAGCGTGATGCTGGACACCAACGGCACCGCCGAGCCGATGAGACCGCGGGTGTTCGTGGGCAGTTTCTCGGGGGTCGAGCGGGGGTCGCTGACCTTGGGGCGCAACCAGCGCGGGGGCGACCCGCTGCACGGCGACATCGCGGAGCTGCTGGTGTACGAACGCGGCTTTTTGGTCGATGAGCAGTTCGAGAAGGTGCAGACGTATTTGAGCCAGAAGTGGGGCGTGGTGGCGGACCCGCGCGACGACTGGACGCGGGCGCGCCCGCTGGGCGAGACGCCCGAGCGGGTGAGTGATCGGCTGCCGCTAAGCGATCAAGCCAACGCGGGGCGGTGGGTTCCGCTGGAGCCGTTCTGGGATGGGTTTGCGGGTGAAGGCCTGGATAACAAGTTGTGGTTTGACCACAATCCCCGGTGGTATGGCCGCGTGCCCGCCCTGTTTCTGCCCCGAAATGTATCGGTGGGGGGTGGGGCGCTGCACCTGACGATGCGTCACGAGCCGAATATGGAGACGGTGACGCGCTACCGCCGCTCGCAGTACCACACCTACACTTCCGCTTCGGTGGTGAGCCGGTCGTTTGTGCTTTACGGTTATTTCGAGATCGAGGCGCGGGCGATGGCGTCGGCGGGGTCGAGCGCGTGGTGGTTTACTAGTTCGGTTCGCGATGCTCGGGGACGCACGATGCGCTCGGAAATCGATGTGTTCGAGCTGGGGGGGCGTGCGCCCGGGCACGAAGACCTGTACCACATGAACGCCCATATTTTCCGCACGCCCGAAGAAGGACGCAAAAAATGGAACCGCGGAGGTGCCTGGAAGGCGCCGTTTAACTTCGCCGACGACTTCCACGTGTTCGGGCTGGAGTGGACGCCCGAGCACCTGGTGTACTACGTGGACGGCGTGGTGGTGCGACGCATGCCCAACACCCACTGGCACGCGCCGCTGCGGATGATTTTTGACAGCGAGACGATGCTGGATTGGCTGGGCGACCCCGCGCCTTCGGACCTGCCTTCAACCTTCAGCGTGAACTATGTGCGGGCCTGGAAGAACCGCGCGACGCGCGACGCCAGCGAGCACACCTGGGACCTGGGCGACACCGGCGAGACGGACATCAGCCGGTGGGTGAAGGCGTACGACCAGCAGCGCCGCTGAGAGAGCCAAGGGGTGTGGCGCGCGCTATCCGGCGCCGAGCACGCCGAGCAGGGTGCGCCAGACCTCTTGGTAGGCGTTGCCCCAGGCGTCGGTCCGGAAGAAGGTGGTGGCCCGGTCCGGGCTGCCGATGAAGGGGCGCAGCACCCAGCCCATCTGCACGCCGGTGAAGCCGTAGAGCACCAGCCAGCCGCGGAGCAGCAGGCGGTGTTGGGGGTGGCGGGCGATCAGCTGGCGGTAGTGGCGGCGCAACAGCAGTTGCGCGGACAGGCTGGCGACGCCGAAGGCCGCGGCGTTCCACAGCAGCGCGAGACGGTAGCCCGGCCCGCCGGCGTAGAACCACGCGGTAAGCGGGGCGAGCGCCGCGAGCACGAGGGTGAGGCCGGATTGGGTGGCGAGCAGGGCCCGCACGGCGCGGCCGAAGTCGTCGCGCAGACCCAGCAGCGAGTGGAGGACAAAGAAGCTGGGCAGGCCCAGGGCGAAGGTGGCCAGCAGCAGCAGCGGCACCTTGAGGGCAGAGAAGGTCATCTGCGGCCAGCGGTCGGGCGTGACGCCGCCGTGGGTCCCCATGACCAGGCCGTAGGCCGCGCCCCCGGCGCCGATGATCCCCAGCAGCAGGGCGAGCCGGCGCCGCGGCGGGCCATCCACGGACCAGGGTGCGCCGGTGAGCAGCCCGCCCACCAGCCGCTCGGCCCGCACCGGCCAAGACGCCGGGCGACGCAGACCCGTGGCGGGCTCGGGAGATGGGGTGGGCGGGAGGCTCACGTCAGCCCCCCAGAAGCTGGCCCAGGGCCTGGAACACGTCGAGGAAGAAGTTGCTTTCGCGGCTCCGCAGCCACTCGAAGGGGCGCTGCGGGTCGCCGATGAAGGGCCGCAGCACCCAGGCCATTTGCGCGCCCACCAGGGCGAACACCAGCAGCCAGAGAGTGAAGACCGAGCGGGCGCGGCGCTCGCCGGGGTGGCGCACGGCGGCCAGGGTGGAGACCGTGGGGGTGGCGTCCGCGTCCGCCCCGGTGGTGGCCGGGGCTGGGGCGGGCGCCGGTGGGGGCGCGGCCGGCGGGTCTTCGGTGTCTTGCACCAGGACAATGCGGTGCATGGTGCGCAGAAGAAACGCCAGGGCTAAGAACCCGCCGGCGGCGCACACCGCGACGTTGAGAAGCTTCATGAAGGGGTAGCTGGTGGTGCTGAGCCCGAAGAAGGCGACGATGGGCCCCAGCGATGCAATGACCGCGAGCATCACCGCGAGCATGGAGACCAGCAGCCGGATGACCGCCCGGGGCCGCAGCCGCGAGCCGACCAGGGCGTTGAAGACGTAGAGCGAAGGCAGGGTGACCCCGAGGGTGAGCAGAAACAGCAGTGGCAGCTTGACCGCGGCGGCGACCAGCTGGCCCCCGGCGTCGCTGGCGTGGGGGGCGTTGGCGCCCCCGTCGCCCAGGGTGGCCCGTACCACGGCGAACGACCCCATGCACAGGCCGTAGAGCACGCCGAGCAGAATCACCACGCCGACCAGGCCGCGGGCCGACACGGGGATCTCGCCGCGCTGGAGGTTGGAGACTCGGGTGGCGTCGCCGCGCAGGATCGCGTCGAGCTGTTTGAAGCTGTTGGTCATAAGAAGTTCGGATTTGAAAAGGAGAAGAATTCGCTCTTTTTACGCCGCGCCGCCGCGGAGGTTCGTCTTTTTTTGCGTCCCCGTGAACCGCTCGTGGCGACGGGACCGCGGGAAACTGGGGCGGCGTTGCGGGGGCGGATTCAGGCCCGGTGGGCGGCGGGCCAGTGGCCGCGCGGGCACGACTCGCCCGACAGGCGGGTCTTGGCGTGCAGGTTGCAGCGGCACACGCCGCAGGTGCTGGTGGGGGTGAGCACGTTGAGCGGGTGCAGGCCCACCCGGCGGGTGCGGGTGGCCGCGGGGCAGGCGGCGCAGGTACGCCGGCGTTGCTGCTGCTGGTCGGGGGCGACCGGCTCGCGGTTGAGCGCGGCTTTGGACAGGCCCAGGAGGCCGCGGAAGGCGGTGCGGACGGCGGAGCTCATGCCCGGTTATCGGCCGCCGCGGTGCCGGGCGTCCATCGCAGGAAGCGGGCTCAGTCGCGTTTAAAAAAGCCGCGAAACCGGTCGTCCACGACCTCGGTCAGCCCGTTGCCCAGGGTGGCGCCCAAGCCCGACTCCAGCTCTTGGCCCAGCCGGTCCTTGGCCTGATTCAGAGCGTTGGTGGCGCGGTCGCGGGCGGCGTTGGCCAGTTCGTGGGCTCCGGCGGCCACCAATGCGTCGGTGAGCAGCGCGCGGTCCACCTGCAAGGTGGGGTGGGTCATCGACCCGGCCACGTGCAGGGCCAGGGGCAGACGGGCGAGGGTGCGGGGGGCGGTGCCGGGCAGGGCCACGGCGGTGTCGTGCAGGGTGAGGGAAAGCGGAAGGTCGAGGCGGTGGGCGTTGAACGAGCCGCGGAGTGCCAGGTCGGCGGTGCCCCCGCCCGCTAGTCGGGCGACGTCGGGATGTAGGCCCCGGGCCGCGGCGTCGATGTCGATCCCGCCGAGGTCCAGGGCCACCACGCCGTGGGGGTGCCCGGTGCCGGGTGCCGTGAGCTCCAGCCGGGTGCCGCCGTCCGCCGAGTGGGCGGTGAGCGCGGGCGGGCCGCCGGTCACGCGGGCGGGGTGGGTGGACAGCCGGCGGATCTCTACGTGGTAGGACGCGCCCGGCTGGTCGCCGACGGTGAGCCCGTCGATCACGATGCGCCGCACCAGGAGGGTGGGCGCGCCTTCAAGCAGGTGGTGGGCCCGCACCCGGGCCAGGCCCGCGGCGTGGGCCTGGCGTTGAATCCAGGGCTTGTCGTCGGCGTCCGGGTCTGCGTCCGCTTCGGCGGTGGCCGGTTCGGGGCCCGACCACCACTCCACCCAGCCGCGCAGGCGGTCCAGCCGGCGCTTCCAGGTTTTGGCTTTCACAAACAGGTCGTCGAGGCGGCGGGGTGGGTCCGAGGTGGTTTCGCCGCCGTCTTCGGCCTCAGAGGGCGCCGGCGTCGCGGCGGGAGGGGCGTCGCCGGGTGCGGAGCCGACCCGCTGGGCCGGAAGCTCGCGGCGGGTGCCCGTCTGGGCGTGGTCCATTTCGATTAGGTCGATTGCGAGGCGCCGCCGCAGCAGGTCGTGGACCGAGAGGTCGCCGGTGAGGGTGCCGGCGGCAAAGAGGTTGTGGTCTAGCGCTTCGGGGTCGGCCACGGCCAGGCCCGACAGGTTGATCCGCCCGCGGCGCAGGTCGATCTGCGCTCTCTCAAGGTCGACGGTCGCGCCGTTGGCTTTTTCGAGCCCGGCGGTGATCAGCGCGGTGGCCAGCCGATCGGAGGTGAAAAACGCCATCAGGGCGGTGAGGCTCAGCAGCATCGCCGCGGCCACGGCGCCCAGCGGCCGCACCGGGTTGCCCCAGCGCGCGTGGCGCTCGGCCAGCTCGGTGTAGCTGGCCTTGCCTCGCTTGCCCAGCAGAACCCAACGCAGCGTCTTGACCCACCGCCGGCCGGTCAGCGCGGCGTAGCGGTCTGAGCCAGTTTCCAACCCCGCCAGCGCGTGGCGCAGCCGGCTGAGGGTGAAAAGCACCGCGGTGCCCATGGCGATCCCGCTGACCCCGCCGAGCAGCAGCGCACCCGGCACCACGTACACGTCCAGGCCCAGCCAGGCCAGGCCCGGAGCGTTGACGGCAAATCGGAACAGCGGCTGCAGGGGTCCGTCGATCAGCAGCCGACCCAGGGCGAAGCTGGCGGTGAGTAGTGGCAGCGACAAGAGCTTGCCGATGCCTGCGGCCGCGCCGGCCAGAAAAAGGTTGGTGTTCATCACCAAAACCAGCACGCCCAGCGTGGCCAGCAACGGCGCCGAAGAGGCCTCGGCCGGCACGAACCCCGCCGCGGCCCCCAGCGCGGTGGCGGTCAGCACCGAGAAGGTGGAGGTTTTGCCGTGGAGGAGTTTGCCGATTTTGCGGGTCACGAACACGGGAAGGCCTCGGTCGGGGGAGAGCGTGGGCGTGGGGCCGGTCGCGGCCTCCACCGAGCGCTGCTTGGGGTGGGGCGCATCGTCCACCGCCGCGCGGTGGTTCACGGCGCAGGGGTTATCGGGAGGGGGAAACCCGGGGCGGTGATCCAGCGGCCCGCCGCCCCGGTCGATGATGGCCCGACGCTTTTGCGTGACCCACGGCCCGTTCATTTGCTTGAACCACGTCATGCCCGACCCCGATGCTGACCGCGCGTTGCCGCCTTCACCGTCAACATCGATCCGGCAGACCCCGCCGCGGCTGGGACGCCTGCCTGGGGCTTCCTGGCTGGTGTGAGCGGGGGTGGCGGTTTGCCCCGTTGGGGCTGTGTTAGCATCGGTGATGCTTCATCGCCACGCGGCCCAACGTCATGCGGTGGTGAAGTCGGTGGGGCGTTTGGAAACCCGCGCGACGGCCCAGGCCAGCTTGGCGTGACGGGGGCTGACCTTGCGATGGCTGGTCAGCGGATGGCCTGCGGTCAGCTGCGCGGCGGGGTAGACCGGGATTTAGAAACCTTCCGGGGGTAGCACGGCGGGCGTCGGAGGTGTCCGCGCCGCGCGGCAAAAATTGCGGTAGCGTGCGGCGGTTGTTGTCACGTATTTGAGGATCCTAAAAATGAAATATGCCACTTTGTATGCCGCCGTGGCCGCCGTGGGACTGGGGTCCGCGCTCGCTATCGCCGCAGAGCCGCGTCCCAACGTACTGGTGATTATGGCCGACGACCTGGGATACGCGGACACAGGATTCACCGGTTCGAAGGTGATCCAGACGCCGCGCCTCGACGCACTGGCGGCCGGCGGCGTAGTTTTTGAAAACGGCTATGTGACCCATCCCTACTGCGGTCCCTCCCGCGCGGGGTTCATCACCGGACGGTACCAGGCCCGGTTCGGTGTGGAGGTGAACTTCACCTACTCGCCTTACGACCGATTGAGCGGGCTGCCGGTGGACCAGCCGACCTTTGCCCAGCGGTTGAAGCCCGCGGGCTATCGCACGGGTATTGTGGGCAAGTGGCACCTGGGCGCGTCGCCTCCGTTTCACCCCAACCGGCGGGGGTTTGACCATTTCTACGGGTTTCTTTCTGGGGGGCACTGCTACTTCCCCGAAGGCGTGAACTTCTCACACGCGCTTTTGACCGCGGCGGGTAAGAACCACTATTCGGCGAACGAAGGGGTTTATCTACCGCTCAATCGCAACGGGGCGACCGGCGCGTTCACCGAGTACTTGACCACGGCGCTCAGCCGCGACGCCGCGGAGTTTGTGGCGCAGGGTGACGAGCCGTTCTGCCTGTTTCTTGCGTACAACGCCCCCCACGGCCCACTGGAAGCGCCGGCGGAGTTGATCGAGAAATACCGCGACCTAGAGCCGCGTAACCGCCGGGTGTACGCGGCGATGATCGACGCGATGGACCAGGGGGTCGGCATGGTGGTAGATGCGTTGGAAACCTCGGGCAAGCTGGACAACACGCTGATTTTTTTCCTTAGCGACAACGGCGGGGTGGTGCCCAAGTCGGGCCACGAAAACGAAAATTGGGCAGACAACGGGCCGTTTCGTAAGGGCAAAGGCAGCATGCTGGAGGGCGGTAGCCACGTGCCTTTTATCGCGCACTGGCCCGCAGGCCTGCCCGCGGGCGTGCGTTTCACCGCGCCGGTGTCGTCACTGGATATCGCCGCCACCGCGGTGGCCCTGGGCGGGGGCGATACGTCGGAGCCAGCCTTGGAAGGTGTGAACCTGATCCCTTACGTGCGCGGAGAGGTGGATGGACCGCCGCACGCGGCTCTGTTTTGGCGGGTGAGTGATGGTGTGGGGTGGGCGGTGCGCACGCCCGAGGCCAAGCTGCTAAAGGAAGGCCGGCGTGAGTTTGGCGCGGGGGCGCAGCTTTACGACATGGTGGCGGACCCGTACGAGTCGGACAACCGTGCTGAGGTTGATCTGGAAACGCGCGCAACGCTAGCCCAGCGGTGGAACGACTGGAACCGCGGTAATCGGGCCAACGGGTATCTGCAAGCCGGGGCGTACCAGAAAAAACGCCGAGCGTTCTATGAATCGTTGCGGGCCGAACTGGATGAAAAGGCTGCGAAGTCCATGCCGCTCGTGGTTGAATGAGCTTGGGGGAAGTCCCCGAGATGACCGGTGCCGGGCGGCCACGGCTTGCGTGGAGATGGCTTATAATCGAATTTGGAGTTCGGGTAAGATGTTTTTTTCGGCTCCGCCCCGTGATCTTCCCCGGCGGTGGCGTGTAAGGCGCCGTAGCCACTTCAGTAAAAGGAAACCCCATTGCCCAAAGTCACCTACATCACACCTGGTGGAGATCAAGTCGTGGTCGAAAACGCGGAAGGTACGTTGATGCACGCTGCGGTGGAGAACCAGGTGGAAGGGATTGACGGGGACTGCGGTGGGGTGTGTTCGTGCGCAACCTGTCACGTCCACATCGACCCGGCCTGGGCAGACAAAGTGGGGCCGGCGACCGAAGCGGAAGAGGGCATGCTCGAACTGGAGGACGATGTGGCGCCCACCAGTCGGCTGGGGTGTCAGGTGAAGCTGACGCCGGAACTGGATGGCGTGGTGGTTCGTGTGGTCGGGCGTTGAGCGCGAAGTCCCCTCATTGCGTGGTGGTTGGTGCCGGACACGCGGCGGCTCAGTTGTGTGCGTCGCTGGTGCAGGCCAAGTGGCCCGGCCGCCTGACGGTGGTCGGAGACGATCCGCTGAGGCCATATCACCGGCCGCCGCTCTCGAAAACCCAGCTGACCCCGGTGGACCCGCCGGCGCTGCAGATGATCCGTCCCGCAGCGTTTTACGATGACCACGGGATCGATCTACAGACGGGACGGCGTGTGCAGCGCGTCGATCGCGAGGCGAAACAGCTGACCCTGGCGGGCGCCGACCCGGGCTGCACCGACACGCTGGCGTACGACACGCTGGTGCTGGCCACTGGATCGACTCACCGCCGCCCCCCGGTGCCTGGGATTGATCTCCCAGGCGTTTTTACCCTACAGACAGCGGGAGATGCCGCGGCGGTCCGGGCTCGGGTAGTGGGGGCGAAACATGTGGTGGTGGTGGGTGGCGGGTTCATCGGGCTGGAAGCGGCCGCGTCGCTGCGCCAGCTTGGGGTGGGGGTTACCGTGCTGGAGTTTGCGGACCGGGTGTTGGCGCGGGTGACTTCGGCGCCGGTGTCGGCGTTTTTTGCGGCGCTGCATCGCGGTCGGGGGGTGGACCTGCGCACCGGGGTGTCGGCCAAGGCGATTGTGGAGGCCGGGGCGGGTCTGGAGGTTGCCACCTCGGTGGGCGACACGC